>JBEKES010000072.1:0-2553 GCA_050013715.1 Candidatus Micrarchaeaceae archaeon | reverse complement strand
ATCAGAACATACAGTTTTATCGGTATTTGCAAATTAAAGAAATAATTGAGCACGAATATCGCTAGTAATCCAAGCACGCTATTTGCTATAATTCCGAAAAGAAGCTTGAACAGTCCTTTTCCCACTGTAAATATTACATACAGTATTATCGCTATTATCGCGATTAGAATTACTTCGCTTATGAGAGTGCTACTAACTGCTGGTACTACCATATTTTACTTATCACATGCAAGTAATAAAATACTAACTTATTTTTTATGATTAGCAAATGTTTAGTTTTTCCTGGGCATTATCGCCCATGGTTTTAGTCCCAATTCCTCCCAATAATCCCCTATTGTTGTATGGCTTATTTTTTTGCCTATTATTTTTTCTATATGAGCTGCTGCCTCTCCTTTTGACATGCGCTTTTCATTGGATTCTATAATGAGCTCCAAAATCTCCCAAGAAACTACTGGAGATTTGCGTCTTTTTAGCAAGCTCATTGCCAAAGTCATATTATATTTTGAACCCTCTTCTCTGCCTTCCTTTAAAAAGCTCAAAATCTTTACATTCGAATCTGTTACTTGTATTTGCTCCTCTGTTGGTCTTTGCCTTGTGCTGCTCTTTGTGCCAGACAATTTATCACATATATTATTGTATTTTGCCTAATATTTATACTTTTACCATCATAATATTAGTGGTGGCAGGTGGGCAGCTTACCGAAAGGAGGAAGCTCCTCTCATATGAGATGCACATAATGGCCTAAGGCCTAATTCGGAACAGAAACGATACCAGAGCAATGTATAAGCGATGACACTACGAGCGCATTGCAATGGATGAAACGCGCCGATGCACTGTGTTGTGAGTATGCAAGGCTAAACGCCGCTCAGACGAATGCTGCTTAAAACAAAAAGAGGGCTACGGCCTGCCACTACATTTATATATTTAATAAAATAGAGTATTGAATAGTGATACTATGCAAGCTACCCAAACTGCAAGTAAAGACACTTATGGATCAATGCTATTATTTGAAAGAATGCATAAAGCAAGAGAACTGGTCAATACTATTGGTAGATCAAACTTTTCTGATAAAACATTTGATATGGTATCTATTGATTATTCTGAAAATTATGTGGAAGGTCTATACAAAATAACTGGTAAAAATCCAAAAATTAGATTATCTGTATTTATAAATCCCGAGGTTAATAATGGCGGATTAACCAATATGGACTTAATTCGCTGCTTTATGGATCGGCCAACTCTCGGATTGACAACTGGTGAAAACTTCATTTTCCAACTTGGCATAGCGTATGAAACTAGACATATGGAAATTACTCCAGGAACTTATGTTGGTATGGAAGCACACATTGGGAATACAAGACAAATAAGTGCGCATGTTGAGGAATGCATAGGGCATGTTCTGAAATTTAGCTCTCAAATTGAGGAATATGAAAAATTCCTTAGACGCCCAACTTTGCCTGCAATTTTGGACGTAGTGCGTTTGCAAAGATTAATTTTCAATGTGCCAAATTTTGTGCATCGTGAATAATTCATCGTCGCAAATGATGTAAAGCCATATAAAGGCTTCACCGAAAGGTTTATATATCTTATCCTTCACAAATATATTATCTATTTTTAGAAAGATTTAAAAGCCTTATTTCAAATTTTCGAGTGTATGTTCAAAAAATGCAAAAGGTGTAGCTAATGAAAAATAGCAAAAAATCCCAAAAAACAAAAACAACAAAAATCCAAAATGTGCAAAAGAAGGAGGAAGCTCCAAAAATACGCAAAATTGTTCTTGGTAGCGATAATAAAATCAATCTGGCCGAGTTTCCAGAGAAAAGGAAGAGAGGACGCCCTCGAGGAACATTCTCATCGCAAGAATCGATGGGCATGTCAAAAGGGGAGTTCCAACCTCAATCCCTATCAATGGACAAGGCACCAGGAAGCGTGAACAAGTGCCCAAGCTGCGGCAGCACAGACGTTCTTTTCGATAATGAAAGAGGAGAGCAAGTGTGCAACAATTGTGGCTTGGTAATAGAGGAAAACGCAACAGATACTGGTCCAGAATGGAGAGCCTTCGACGCAGATCAGAGAAACGCACGTGCGAGAACAGGTGCGCCAATAAAGTACACAAAACCAAACAGAGGACTTGTAACTGAAATAGACCTATACAATAAGGACATAAGGGGAGTAAGAATCCCATCAAAGAGGCAGGCGCAATTATACAGAATGAGGAAATGGCACAAACGTGCAAGCATTGCAAGCTCAAGCGAGCGTAATTATTTGATTGCATTGCCAGAGCTTAACAGAGTCTCAAGTTATCTGGGACTTCCCGAGAATATAAGGGAAAGCGCAGCGCTTCTTTACAGAAAGTGCGTGCAGGGCAATCTCATAAGGGGAAGACCAATTGAGACTGTAGTACAGGCTGTTATATATGCATCCTGCAGACAGGCTGGCATGCCAAGGACTCTTGATGAGATATCAAGCATAAGCGGACTTCCTAAAAAGGAAATAGGAAGAGCATATAGAGTAATATCCCACGAGCTCAACCTAAAGATTCCGCTTACCGAT
>JBEKES010000071.1:0-2967 GCA_050013715.1 Candidatus Micrarchaeaceae archaeon | reverse complement strand
CCCCAACTCCGCAAACCATTATCTTTGCTTTGAAAAGGTCATCATTATCTGCATTCTGACTCAATGCATTGTCCAAAATACTCACAAAAACCCCTGACTATATAAAGAAATGAAATTATAAAATACTATCATTGGAATTGAAAGTCGAATTAGGAAATAATTACCTTAAAAATACTGCTAGTATTATATACTTTTTTCAACATATAACTAGTGAAAGTACAAACATGAGCTTATAGCAACTATGACTGATTGCTACGACCAATCAAAATTAAAATAGTTTTCAGCTATGGCATAAAATGTAAATTATTTGTAAGAAAGTGTGATCCAATGCAAATTGCTACAGAGAAAAAATCAAAAAGAACACAACTGCTAGCATATCTTAGAAGAAGACGCGAAGAAAGGAATTCAAATTTTGAAGAGCTTCAATTGAGCATCGCCATAAAATACCACAAAGCTGCATTGTGGGCTGAAGGCAAGCCCCAGTGGAAGGATCTACCCACTAAAGACATTGCAGAATGTCATGAGGTCGCAGCAATAAACTATTTTTATGCAGCTGATACATACGCATCCATAGAAAGAAAAGAAGAATCCGAATTGGCCTATAGGTCCTTTGAAATACATATCCGTAAATTTGAAGAATTGAGCATTGGTAGTAAAGAATAAGTATTATAAAAAACAATAACTTATGTGATAATATGACCATAACAAGAAGGCATGAGGATAAAAAAGAAAATTTACATCCTTCCAAAGAAGATTTAACAAGACAGGTCCTAAATGAGATGTTCGAACGTTATGAAGGAAGAGCAAATGGCTATGAAGAAATGATCTCAAATGGCGTTGAGGATAAAAAAGATTCAGACAAGCTACATAAAGATGTGGCTGAAATTTACGTAAAGATGTATATTATCGATAAATTCTTACGGAAGGTTCCTGATGCAGAAGCTAAATTAAATAAAGCAATAAATCATTTAAAAAAGACAGGCATAGAGAATCCTAAGATGGATGGACTTATAAGTCACAATAAAGTGCGTTTGAATGGAATAATAGCTGATAAAGTAAGGATAAAGGAAAACAATCTTATACGGCGCAAGTAAAAATCTATTTATACCTTTGCGAGATAACATATATTGCCTTATTCTGAAGGTATATTCTACTTAATGGTTATATTATGGCAAGGCTAAGACCTGCAAGGACAATGAGAAGGCCGAATTCAATGGCCTGGTCGCGCTATTCACAGAAGAAGCCGCGAAAGAGCTACGTCCGCGCTCTCCCTCACACAAGCTTGATAGTGTTCAACATGGGCGTTATCAAGGATACATATGACCTGAAGGTAACGCTTAATACCACAGAGCCAGTTCAACTGCGCTCCAATGCACTTGAATCAGCAAGACAAGTTGCAAATAAATATCTTGAGAAGACAATCCCTCAAGGCTATTCATTCAAGGTGCTTGTGTATCCTCACAACGTAATTAGAGAACACAAGATGGCCCAGGGTGCAGGTGCAGACAGAATCTCAAGAGGAATGAGCCAGGCCTTCGGAAGGCCCATGTTCGTTGCAGCGCGATTGAAAACAGGGCAGCCCGTGCTTATGGTTAAAACATCAAAGCAGAACAGGCACGTTGTGAATGAGGCATTTAGAAGAGCTGCATCAAAATTATCAGGAACTTACAAAGTAAGGGCTTCATAATTCTTGTTTCTAAAGGTTTATCTATGAGAATATTACTCCAATTTCCCGAAGGGCTTAAGAGCAAGGCATTAGCCTATGCAAAAACCCTTGAGAAAGAAGGAAATGAAGTATTCATCTCAGCATCGCCAACATTCGGCGCATGCGATCTTGCAATAGATGAGGCAAAGAACTTGCATGTGGATAAGCTAGTGCATTATGGGCATGCTGAATTCCACCATGTTGACTTCAACGTAGAATATGTTGAATACGCTATTGATGCACCACTTTCACTTCTTGAAGATTCTCTTGAATCAATCAAAAATTACAGCACAATAGGCATTGTAACAACAATACAGCATATTCACCAATTAGATGCAATAAAAGAATTCTACACCCAGAAAGGAAAAAATGTAATAATCGGAAAGCCCTACGGCTTTGCGAAGAAGAAAGGCCAAATACTTGGCTGCGACATAGGAAGCGCGGCAAGCATAGACAAGCAAGTAGATGCGTTTATTTATTTTGGCGGAGGTCTCTTCCATCCATTGGGCGCAGTTCTTGCAACTACGAAGCCATTCCTTGTAATTGAGCCGTTCGCAAACAAGATAGAGTTCATAGACAATCTGCGCGAAAAATACTCAAGGAAAAGCAAGGGTAAAATTCTCAGTGCTATGGATGCCAAGAACTTTGGAATATTAGTTAGCACGAAGAACGGCCAGCACAACATGAACCTTGCAAAATTATTAAAGAAGAAAATAGAAGACAACAAATTAAATGCAGAGATACTTGTTGCAAACACATTCGACTTCGAATCCATAAACAACATGCTTGAATTTGACGTATTGGTTAATACTGCTTGTCCCAGAATAGCAATAGATGATACTGAAAGAACGCCAAAGCCTTTAATCAGCGCAAATGAATTGATGCAATTGCTGAAGATGAAAAACGAATTGCATGAAATACGTGCAATCAAATCATGAGGCTTTTACTGTAAGTTGCGCTATTTGAGAATAGGAAACCTGCTGTATTTGTATCCCTCCGGCCTGGTATGTGTAAGTATATTCAACCCATATACCTCCTTGTTCAATTGAACCTGCAATTGCAGTAGCTGTAGTCAATCCATTTACTGGCAAATAAAATGTTTGGCTAGAACTGCTTGCCATACCCTGATTTGCAAGTATTGTATTGGCTGGAGAAGAAGTAAAAGAGATTTCAGGAATCCCATTTGCGGTCAGTGGGGTTCCTTGAGGTACAAACACAAAATTTGCACTTATCCAATTTACTCCAGTATCTTGGCCTAATTC
>JBEKES010000070.1:0-2968 GCA_050013715.1 Candidatus Micrarchaeaceae archaeon | reverse complement strand
CAATAAAAGACGGGGCGCGAGTAGAAATAAAAGGAGTTCAGGAATTAGAATCAATAGATAAGTTCATAGAAAATGAGATAAAAAGACAGCAGAACCTTCTTGAAATTAAGGGAAAACTTATAAAAGCAAATGCAAACGTGGGAAATGCCGAAAACATAACACCCATATTCAAGAATACAAATGTTGACGTTATAAAATACCACACGCATGACGGTGCAGTTCTAGCATTCTCATTAAAAGGATTCAAAGGAATACTTGGCTTTGAGATAAACCCTAACAGAAGAGTTGGAACTGAGATAAGCGACTATGCAAAAATGGCAGGAGTTCATGGAATCATACACAGCGATGAAGATCTCAGCAAATACAAATTCAGCAAAGAGGAATTAGACTCGATTAAAAAGCAGTTGAAGATTTCCGAAAGCGAATCATTCATAATAATAGCAGGAAAATTGGATGAAGTGACAAATGCAGCTAAACTAGCGATATGGCGTGCGGAATATTTGATGAAAGGCATTCCAAAGGAAACGCGAGTTGCACATGATACTGAAAATTACACTTCTAAATTCATGAGGCCTTTGCCCACAGGCTCAAGGATGTATCCAGAAACGGACGTGAGGCCAACATCCCTAACAAGCGAGATGAGAAGCAACGCAGAGAAGAATGCACCCAACATAGAAAAAGAGACCAAATACATAAATTCAAAAATAAAAAACAAAATTCTTGCAGAGCAGCTTATTCTATCGCCAAGATTCCAGCTGTTCAAGACAATAATAGATAGGAGCAAAGCCGATCCTGAATTTGTTGCCAATGTATTGATCCAGAAGCTTACCGAAATGAGAAGAAACGGAATTGACATAGATTCAATAAAAGATGAATCAATAATAGAAATATTCAATTTATATGCACAGGAGAAAATAACAAAGCAGGCAGTTGAGGAAGCGATAAAAATATGCTCGAAAAGCAATGATTCCATTGATTTAATTCTTTCAAAGAATAATTTATTGAGGATAAAAGGAAAGGAATTGAATGCGTTGATAGAAAAAACAAGAAAGGAAAGCAAATCACCAGACAACGAATTGCGCAATAAGCTGATGTCAAAATACAGGTTGAATGTTGACGGCAGCGAATTGAATTCCGTTCTTAATGGAGCAAAATGAACAATATTACAATTTAATCTGATTTTTTTTGTAGTTATTCAAAAATGAAGAAACTATAAATATAAGAACTTTCATAATATGCTTACGGGTGAAATGGGGTTGGAGTAAAATGCAATGGGTAGCCGATATAGTACAAAAAAGGAGAATAGCCAAGCAGATAAAGGACAAGGCTCTTGAGGCTCTTGAGAAAAGTGACCTTAGTGAAGTACTAGAACTGGCAGGAACCATGGAAAGAAACGAGGAGGCAAGCGCAGCAATGAAGGCAATACTTGCCGAGAAAATAACAGAATACACGATAAAAGCCATGGGCGAGGCAAAGAAAAGGGGCACTAAGGTAGGAGCAGCGGCAATAATAATAGCAGCCTCGAGAGCAAAGTAAGCGCAGGGGCTAAATTTCAGGCAGGGCTAGGACTTCTCATTTTCCAGCATTTTCCACGGATTTTTACTAACCCTTATATAAATTTACCTACTATTCTATAGATTGTGCGATTGTAGTCTAGCCTGGTAGGACTTTGCCCCTCCAAGACTTTTGGAAAAAGCTTTGTCGAAAGTTAATGAAAGGCAAAAACCCGGGTTCAAATCCCGGCGATCGCAGATTATGATGGCAAATCGACGACAAATTTTTAGGAAGATTTATATATTAAAAAGATTATAGTAATTATGTGATTAAATGCCATCAACAACAGTATCTGCACCAGCACATACTAGAGAAATAATAGTTAGTGGAAAGCCGGTAAAAATAACCTTAACAGCTTCTTTAGTTCCTTGGCATGAAGCAAAAAGAATAATTAGTCAGCATGAAGCCAGATTTCCGACTATTCAAGAGATTGTTTCTTTGTTTATTAATGATCCTGAGTTACAAAAACATTATAATAGAAAGAAAATTTGGATAGCTGATCCAAATCTTAATCCTGGAGGTTTTATGATAGATAAAGAAAATAATCTTGTTGATCCAAAAGGTCATATCGAATGGAATAACCCCCCTCATAATAGAAAAATTAACATAAATGAAAAATACCCAGAAAGTCAAAGTTATAGAGTCCCTGCTGTTCTTATCCGTAACAGTAATCCTGATAGACAGGCAACCCTTGATGATGTACCTTTTGAGGTTGGTTATATAAGAGATACTCTTTCAGCTTTGGTTTTCTACATTAAACCTGAATCAGAATAAAATAAAAACTAGGAATGGAGGTTAAAACATGTCATCGCATAATACCCTTGGGTTCAAGGCTCGGCGATCGCATCATCTATTTCAAATCTAAGACAGATTTTTAGGAAGATTTATATATTAAAATAATTTGATAGTTATTTGATAAAATGCAACAGCAAGAGTCGACTAAACAAAGGATAATAGATCCTTATGGAACATTGCCGACCAGGGATGATTTTGCCAGAGAAGCACTGAAGTACCTGGGCTATCCCTCTGTTCATTACAAGGGCAAGGATAGTTCATATGGCTATGACGAAAGTGGTTTTACCTGCTCAGGATTCATTTACTTTCTGTCGAGAAAATTAGAGATACCATTGCCAAACAATACAAGATATGTGAATGAGTTTTTCAACAATTTTGGAGTAATGGTAGATGAGGAGCTACGTGAAAGAGGAGACCTTATATTCTTTAGTAATGGCAGAAGAATCATTCCTGCAGGAATAGTACCGACTCACATTGGCATATTGATTTCTAGTGACGAATACATCCACTCTCCAGGTACTGATGGAGGTGAAATAGAAATAGATAAAGTTGAAAGGATTGAAATACCAGTAACACATGATGACCAGCTCTATAGGTATAATCCCATAGGATTCAAAAG
>JBEKES010000069.1:0-3063 GCA_050013715.1 Candidatus Micrarchaeaceae archaeon | reverse complement strand
TAGAAGATGATGATAATACTTCCTCAGCACTTTGCTCTGAATTGAATACCGTTCTTGTGCTATATACAGAGCCTAATCCAGTTATTGATAAACCATTATCAGGATTTATTGTTGCACCTATTGCAGTCCATGGGCCAGTAAATGATGTACCTGAAAAATTATCATAAAAACCACCACCAGCAGTGAATAGGATATTTCCATTATCGTATTCACCATAATAACAATTTGTTGTTTCATAAGGATTTGCACAGGATAGTTGAGGTGCTTCTCCGGTCAATGTATTGCTTAGAAGATTATCTGTATTGTTCATTACGTTTGCAGTCCAGCCAAGATATATCGTATTGGTTTTTGCAGTTCCAGTATTGGCAGTGAGAAAACCTATTGAGTTTGGCAATATCCAATAAACAACATTTGCACTGTTTATAAGTGCATTTCTAGAAGAAGAACTTGTACATGCGGAATTTGCAGTCAGCTCATTTAATATGTTTCCTTCAAGCCATGATTCTATTATTGTGCCATTTGCATAAAAGAATTCTGCATTATTTAAGTTGCATGTATAGTATTGGGCATATTTTAGCGCATTAAAGCCGATTACATTGCTTGCACCCTGTGTTGGATTTACAGTTCCTATTGCAATTGGCGTGTTTATTGCTATCGCATTTGATTGCAGATTTGTTATTGTAATTGGTAGATAATACGTAATATTGGTTGGTGTTTTTACTGCATTAATTAGTCGACTCCCTAATAATAAAATCAAAATGGAAAGCATTAAAAGTCTGAATTTGCTCATTATAAGATATGTTAGTTTGGATTTATAAATAAGTATGTTATTGGATAAAAGTACCTTTTTAAAAAGCTATTTGAGTTCAGTTATGTATTCCATTGTTTGCCGATAATCCTTTTCTATTTTGTATATCTTTGAGAAATATTGAAGTATGTTCTTTACGTCCCTTTGAAGGAAGAGCATTGCATTAGGATGTTTCGTAATAACTGCCTGCCCGAAGTCTATGAAATAGGGCTTGTTGTCTTTTACTAGTATGTTGTACTCGCTTAGATCAGCATGCACTAGATTCGCTTCGTATAATTTTTTAATTTGGTCTATTACAATTTCAACGAATTGCGCAGGGTATTGAAGCACAACATTCCTGAGCTGAGGAGCAGGTATTCCCTCATCGTTGCCTATGAACTCCATTGCCAATATACTGCCGTTGGACATGTAGGGCTTTGGGGCAAATACATCAGCCTTTGCTGCTATTCTAAGATTTCCCATCTCCTTCCTGCACCAGGTCTTTATTATGCTGTACTTTGTAAGTTTTATCTTGCTGAATCTTGTATCCCCAACTAGATAATCGGACATCTTAAGAAATGAGGTAGTCTCTATCCTGAAGAATTTTACAATTACGTATTTCGCATCCTTTACGGATAATCCTGCCTCTGCGATGTAAACATCTGCTTCCTTGCCCCTTGCCGTTATGAAATTGAGCTTGCTTATAACACCTTTGTTGTAGAGTTTGCTCAAATAGATCATTGTCTTGTCATCAAATATACCAGAATCTATCTTGTTCTGCTCCACAAGCATGTGCTTTTCCCGTAAAGGTCTTTTCCTTCTTCCTAATCTTCTTGCCATGGGTTAGATTCACTTTGCAGATTTATAATGATTATATAAATAGCACAACCTTGAAGAAACTTATATATATTTGAAAACAGTAAAGAGAATTGGTAATTTAGTGGGAACAACAGTAAACCATGAGCCAAGAGTCGGTTTTCTAAGGACCAACGAGCATGATGCCCTGAAATCCTTCCTTAAAACAGAGGGACGCGACCTGGGCCCTAGATTATTGATTCGCAATGAAGCTGGAGAAGCTTTGGATTATGAAAAATTGAAGGCAATGAAATTTGATGATTTATCAATATGCAAAATGTCATTATTAGATAATGAGCTGACTTTTAGGTTATCTGAACCAAAGACAAGCAATGCAAACAGCAAATTTACTTGGTATTTTGGCGAAGTCACATTCAATAACAGCTTTATATCAGAAGACTCGGTAGTTCAGGCATTAGATGACGCATGCAGGGCTGCAAAAATAGTAATAGAAAGTTCCACTAGCTATTATTTCCCCTATTAAATCAAAAGATTTAGCGACATTCAGCACTTTCACTTAATTAAGCGCTTCTTTTTAAGCTTTCCTCTCCTAATATTAGAATGTAATCAAGGATTAGCATCTATAATGTTATTCCTAATGTATCATCTTTCTTTGAACTTTGCAATGGGTCTTAATGAAGAACATATACGAGAGCAAGCATTACAAGTTGTTTATACTTATACCAGTGATAATGCTACTTATAAGTCTGTATTTCATACCGCATATACAGCTTGATTCAACGCTTAAGGGAGGGATAAGCGTACAGCTTGTTACCAATTCAACAGCAAATGTAAGAACGCTTACGACATTGGTAGATTCAAAGATACCTGGAGCTCAGGCTAGCGTGTCAAAATCTCCAGGTGGATTGTCCATAACAATGGCCGAGAATACAAGCATTGCCAGCGCAGAAACTGACTTGCTTGCCTTTTACAGCGCCTATGGCAATTACACCTCAGCTACTTTGAACATAACAGCATACCAGAACGAGCTAACAAGCCAGCCGACAAACGCAACGATCAAAGCATTGCTTACCAGTAATCAGCAGGAGCAATTGAAATCGATAAAAGATTTCAATGCATCTTTGGCCAGCGAGCTTGTGGCGCTTAGGCCTTTCATAGGAACAGTAAGCTATGACTCTAACAATTACGTAAACCTGCCGAACATAGCAAAGAACAGCTATTCCAATGCATCTCTTGTTTACCAGAATAAGATACTCGCAACGCTTAGGACAGTTCTTCCATTTTCATCCTATTCATACAATGAAGTAACTCCAACGCTTGGGGCATTCTTCCTGAGTGAGATGATAAACATAATAATAGCGGCATTGGTGCTGGTAGCCATTGTTGTATTTGTAATATTCAGAACTCCAGTGCCTGCATTTGCAGTTGTCTTTGGTGCTGTTGCTGACTTGGTAGTAGCA
>JBEKES010000068.1:0-3214 GCA_050013715.1 Candidatus Micrarchaeaceae archaeon | reverse complement strand
TTTGTATTCAGCAGGTACATATTCGGTTTCATCAACTCTCTTTCTTATCGGAACGTAAAAAGTTCCATCACCTTTTGGTATTAATTCTTCATTTTTCATATAATCACAAATTATCATAATAGACCAAGCAACTTCAAGGTCTTCTTCTTCAATTGAGGTACTCTACCTTGTTTTAGGCATCGTTTTATGTAATTGTACTGCCATCTCTTCATTCCTATTTGCTTGGCTTTATTCAATGTAAGAGTTTCTATTCTTTCTGTTATCTTCTTTTCCTGATTTTTGCTGTAGTAAACATAATTGTCTTCTTGCACGCCTATTGTTTCTGATTCTTCCAAAGAATTTGACTCCTTGCCGATATACTCTAAACCAGTAATTTTTACATGCCTTTGCTTCAACAGACCAATATTCCCTTCAAACTTCTCCTCTTTGTGATTGATATAATCAAAAAACAATTCTGACATGGGTTTCCAGTAGTACTCTGTGTGCTCACTATAGATTTTGCCAGTCTTGTAATCGACAAATGGCATATATTTAATTTTATTTGTATGCTCTGTGTAAGGTAACATTGGGATAATGGGCTGTTTTGTTGAATCATCGAGACGATAACCAATTCCAACAGTTACGAATGAAAATGGGCGGATTCGATGCTTCAGATTCTTAACTCCATTCATTTTGTTGAAACGTCTTAGTAAAAAAGGAGAAGTTATTGCTAATTTGCCTGCAACAATATGGTTACCATAATTAAGCTCTATGTAGTCTTTATTTACCAGTCCTTCATTATATTTTATAATGTCTTGCCAAAGTTTTATTTCCCATCCTTCAGGCATGCTGGTAATCCCGCCCAAACCATGCGAGGAATGTTTTAGTATGATGATTTTGCCTTTTTCGTGCTTGGCTAATGCGTATCTCTTGGAACTCACACCAATAAATTTGACATTATCTAACTTTTCTTTATTGTCACCTTTTTCCACTTTGAACATCTCAACATCCTTGTTATAAGGATTGAGTGGCTTAAAGAATGCTTGAAGAGGCTCAACCAATGATGGCTTTATAAAAATGGCATCCGTATCTTCATAAAAATAATTACCTTCCCCTACAAATGCCTCTGACATAGCCAAAATCAGCCGAGCACCTGATGTGATCAACGTTGAAATTATAGGATTGAACATCCTGCCATAATGTTCTGTTTTGTCTGCTTTTGTTTTGAAACTATCAAGCCCGTAGACCTTGGCATTGGATTGCTTTGGCTTTGTATTGGTTTCTATCCCGACTCCATATAGTGAGTTGGCCATAATCTTGCAAAAATGTTGTTCTGTTTTAAGTTGCTCATTATCCTGGTCAGTTTTTAATTTTTCCTGCACTTCCAATCGGTGTTCTATCAGTAATTTTATGAAATCAGTAGTTCTTGGATCAACATCCATGCCAAATAATTTAGTTGGTTTAAGAGTTGGTTGCAGGCCTTGTGGTACAAACCTTATGGCTCTTATTATTTTCGGGGTCCTGCCTGTCCTGATTTTCGAGGCTATTATATCAGGATAAGCATACCACAATTGTTTTCCACTGATATAATTTACACCTATATTATGAACTGTTTTGTTTCCATATTTAGCGCGCAAAGGAAAATAGTCATCTTGAAGCTCCACAAGCGCAATTCCTTGAAGTTTGGACCAAGTTTCTTTATTTGCCAAATCCTTAAGTTTTATATTGTTCACAAATTCCTCAAATTGATTGTCATTTTCAGCTTCTATGGAATTTGCCACAACATATCGCCACATTTTTTGAAGGCACATCTGACTTGGATACATTGATAAAAAATCAACATAGGATAAATCAACTATTTGTCTTCGTCTGAAAAGACCGATTTTAGCACCATAGAAACTGGACATTGTATACCCAATAATGTCTCTATTAAATGTAGGGTTCTGCTGAGTGAAAGATTGCACTCCCATATACATCCAATAATTTTTGAGAAGACTTGCTGTAGAGGATAATTTATGTGGGTAAAGCGGGATGTCAAACTCGCTTAATTTTTTCATCAATGCTTTTAGTAAAAGATAGGAAATTTTAACGTCGTTAATGTTATATGAAATCAGTTTTGAATTAATGACCCCATACTTCTCAATCTCTGATTTAAGTGGAATTCCAAAATGCTTGCAAGCTGAATCAAGTGAATGTGACTCACTTGTGATCGCCCAGCAGAGTGTACGCAAATCCACGAAGCAACCAGAATAAGTATTTTTTGTCCTTCTGTTTTTACTATAAGGAGCTACAAAATTGATAAAACTCCTTTTTGAATCTAGGTGCTTCAGAAAAATTCTTGGCATGTATTTGTCTTCTGAAATTTTGAATGAGAAGGCATCTTTATCACTTTTTGATGTTCCCCAATCTAGGCTTATTCTACTAAGATCGAATCCAATGTTAAATCCGGTTATTAAGCTGCGTCTGTAAAATCCCCAATTTAGAAATCTAGCAGCAAACTGATCTCTATTCATTAATGGTATTTTATGTAATTTGGCATATGACTTCATTATTGAGTATTCATTTGGTTTTAAATCGCCATGAAATAACCCATTTTCTAGAATAATATCTTTTGACATTGACCATACGCTATAATATCCCGTCAAAAGGTTTTGAAATTCGTCCACCGAGCTTTCGACGTCATAGCAAAATACAAGATCATTATCATAATAATTGTCCTTATTGTTATCTGGTTGTTGTCCTTTCTCGTCATCGATGTAGCATCTCAATATGGCATTCATGTTGTCCATTATATCTCCTGATAATGCTTGATTGTACTAGATAAAGAATCGGCAAGCAGGCGATAATCTCTTATGCCAGTCTTGAAATGTTTTTCGATAAATATTTCTTGCACGCCTTGCAAGACAAATGAGCTTTTCATGTTTTCAGGATTGTTTGCTAAATTCCAGGAACTATTCCAAAGCAACTGGCGTATGCCAATGTGAATATGGCAATCAACACAGATTGTCACTGTAATTTCAGAATTGAACTTGCCTGCAATATGATGGTTCTCCAGGTCCAACCTTTCTTTTTGAAGTATTTGACAAGCATCATCTTTGTTTTTGGGATCTTTTTCAAAAATACGTTTTACATCAGTTAGTGCATTATTTAAAGCACGCACATCCAATTGCTCTTTTTCAGCTGTCAAGAAGAACCGCTTCGTTATTTCTACAAGCAGTTTCTCGTTCTTCTTGGA
>JBEKES010000067.1:0-3272 GCA_050013715.1 Candidatus Micrarchaeaceae archaeon | reverse complement strand
TTATGTGTTCTGGTTTTTTGAAGAAAAATGTAAAGTTTACGTATTTATCTGAAAGCTCCAGTAAATTATTTGGTTCGCTTGTTGAAAAATCGCTTAATATCTCATACTTCAAATGATGTTCATCTGTTAAAAACTTAAAATTACTTAACGTGTTTAAGTACTTATCCAGTTTACTTATCTCCTGCTTTGACCTGGCATTCAGGTAAAAACATGCACTTAAAAAAGAGTCTTTTCTATTTTTTGAATCTAACATTTGCTATACACCTGCAAAATGCATAATCATAGGCCTTTATTATTTGAATATCCTTAAGTCCCATTTTTCTTAGATAATAAATTATCTCTGAACGTTCTATTTTTAATTTAATCATCAATTCAACTAGCTGTACATCATCAATCTCATTGTTGTTCTCTTCAATAAAATTCACCACTTTTTCTTTTATATTATCACTTACAATAAGTGCCTTTGTAGACTCAAGAAATACTCTATTGGATATTTTATTCTGCATTTTACCACTTCGTATATTATAAATTGAAGTCGAAATCCCGTCAATCGACTTTATGAAAAATTTATTAGTTTTATTATTCTCTTTTATTGCCATCGATACAAAACAACTTCCTATGGGTAATGTCGAAATGTAATTTTTTTCCTTTTGGTTTATTATTCCAGAATCGATTAGAGTTTTAAAGTCTGTATCATTTTGAAGTCGAAAAATGAAGATACTTGCTGCATTAGATAATACTTCATTATTTATGTCGTTTACGAGCTGCGTTGCAACAGCTACACAAAATCCATATTTTCTGCCTTCTCTAAACAGTATGCCGACATCCTCCGAATTTTTTATTAGTCTCCATGCCTCATCAAGAACTATTATCCTTTCATTTTGCTTCGAAATGCTGTTTAGATCTACATTGTGCATAATCTCTATTATTATTTTAAGCATAGATTTTGCTATTTCATTACGTTGACTATCATCTCTTAGCATTGAGAAATCTATACTTATAACATTGTATATGAGTTCATTCATTTGAAAATCAGTAGCATCTGAGAACATTGGACTATGTTTTAACTGCATTAGCTTGCTTGCAATTCTATCCGATGTTTCTTTTTTGTCATTCTTGAATTCGCTTATCAACAGAGATAGGTTCAGGTAATTCTTAGATTTAAGTGACAATATCTTGCTATAAAGGAAATAACCCTCGTCTTGGTTCAGGTTCAAGGAATAATTCATTAGATCACATATTGATCTTATATTTTTTGTATTTTTTAGGTCATATAAATCAAACAAGTTTATCATTAGGTTTTTTCCTAGTGTTAATGTTTTTCCATTAAGGAAGCTTACCACATTCTTGTATTCATTATTCCAATCTATTATTAGCACGGAGGAACTTTTCTTAAGATTACTTCGTATTATAAAACTTTTTAGAAAATAACTTTTACCAGATCCGGACATTCCAATTATTGCCATATTCTTATTAATTAATTTTTCAAAATCAAGCAGGAAAGGTATCCTGTATAAATTACTCCTACCTATGTAAACCCCTTCACCATTTGGATAGCTTGGTTCAGACATATTCTCCAAGTATACCATTCCACTTGCAATTTTTGAATTCGAACTTTTTATGATATTCATCAAATCAACCCATCTCTTTAAATATTTTATTAATCATAAAAATAATGTATTCGAAAGAATACTGGCGGTGCGAGTTAAGTAAAGTGCCCAAAAGGGCGCTGCGAGTGAGATTCGAACTCACCATGGATGCGTACACACCCGTGCTATTTTTCAGATAGCTAAGCTTACCAATGCCCGATCGCACCATTTTAATTTTCAACTAATCACCGAATCAAATTTCAGCAATTGGATTAAGTCATTACCATCTAGCATTTCTGATTTTGTGCCAAGCAAAGCCCCAAATTGGCTTGCCAATTCGCGCAATTGCGATTTCGCCCTCTCCTGGGCATTGAACTTGTTTTCAGAAACGGCACTGGTCATTATGTATTGTGCCACCTTAAGCGGAGTGTCTCCAGAGCTTATTTTCTCAATTTCGTTGTCTAGCTGTTCTATTTGTCGCTTCAATGAATTGATTTTTGCCGCATTGTCCTTGGATCCAGAATTATTTGCTCTGCCAAGCTCGATTTCTCTAATGTTTCTTTTTGTTTCAAGGCTGTCAATCAACTTGTTGATGTTTATGGTCTCTACCTGCATTACGAACTTGAAAGGGCAGCGTGAATTAGATATTATGTTCTCTATCTTTTCCTTTTCAATGGCTTCATTCGAGCTGCTATGAAGCAAAGCTGCCGCAGTCGAGCAGTAACTGCTTCCAAGCCTTCTTATGACCGTTGATCTGTCACCGCTAATTTCGCTGTTTTCTATTATCTGGATGATGTTGGTGCGCCTAAATATCACTGCCTCTACTATGTAATGCAGCTTGTAGAATGCGATCAAAATCATTGAAACTGCAAGGCTTGCAATTATTACAATCAAATTCAACGTCATTATGCTTGCAACCGCCATCAAAGCAAGTACAATTATTATCAAATAAAACTTTATGTCATGTTCCAATAAAACACCTAAAAGAAATACAGCTTTCCGAAGCTAATCTCAGAGCCCAGAATCCTGGCAAGCTCCCTTATTGATATGGCAGTTAATATGATGCTGAATATCGGCAGAAAGAAAACCTGGATAACGATGATAGCGACAAAATTTGTTAGAGTATTCAAAAAGCCCTGAAAGCCGCTCACAAGACCATTTATTGCACCTAAAAAGTAGCTCACTATGCTTGAATTGTTTTTTGTTATTCCGATCTGCGTTGCCTTGTTTATTATGTACTGGTTGGTATTGCTTGCGTTCAATATGAAATTACTGACCGTGCTGTTGTTTATTGTTGTAAGGTATGTGCTTGCAAGCTCGGCATTGAGCACATAGGTGAGCGGGAAAACCGCAAACAGGCCTATGGCTATGGCCATTATGGCTCCTCCAAGCCTTCTTGTAACGTATAACGTGCGAAGCACTATTCCAATGGGCAGCAATACGGGTATGGCTATTACCGATATGAATTTTAGGAGAACGCCCTGGACCTCTATGCTTATGATCGCAGCGGTCAATATCTCTATTATATAATCCAGCCCTGTCAGCAATGGCTTTAGCATGCTGTTGAAGCCTATGCTTATGATTCCAAGACTTAGCTTTATCGAGCTGAGAAGGCCGAGCCCTGCATAGAGCGTAGATATGGGCACCAGCAATCCTACTGAAGTATCTATTAGAGTTGGATAG
>JBEKES010000066.1:0-3468 GCA_050013715.1 Candidatus Micrarchaeaceae archaeon | reverse complement strand
TATAATGAAAAGAAAGGCGTAAATTCTGTTTTAGAAAAGGTGCAAAAATTCTTTGAAACTGTAGTGACATTACCGTTTACGTATAAAGATTCTCTGAAAGCTTCTGAAATAACTGCCATGCTTTCCATTAAGGGCAAAAAGGTAGATGATTTTGATGTTTTGATAGCTTCACAGGCTTTGGCGTTAGGCTCGACTATACTTACAAAAAATATTAAACATTTCGAACTTATAAAAGAAGTGACAGGTTTATCTATTTATAAAATATGAATTTAGTTTCATACCTCAACAACTGAAGTATACTCATTCTTGTCCTTGTTTCTTCCCAATTGATACACTCGTGCTGAGCTTATGTTCTTCAGTGCGTTGTCGTGGGTAATTATAAATATCTGCTCGACAACCTTTGGCAATGAATTGCTGAGCACTTCTATAAGTTTTGAAATCCCGTTCTCGTCTATGTTGTGGGTAGGCTCGTCAAGTATAAGCCATCTCAGGTTCGGCACTATTACCATGGCCAATGCGATTCTCATGGTAAGGCAGGCAACACTCTTCTCGCCTCCGCTTGCAATTCCTTCTATCTCAACCCATATTCGGTTCTCTTTCTCGTCAATTCCCGTGCTTGCCTCAAGCGAATAGTCATCTTTCTTTGCATTGAGCCTTATGCCCGAATAATCCGCATAGGGATATAATTCAGACCATATGTTCTGCATGAGTGCATTTATTGAAGTTACAAGATTGTTCCTAAGCTGCGTTTCAGTCTCGAGCAGAGCATTCCTGAACTTGTTCATGTTGCTTATCTGGACTCTTCTATTTTCTATGCGCTCCTGAATTAGATTTACATTGCCTATTGCCTTGGCCTTGTCCTCTATCTGCGAATTCAGATTATTTAGGTAGCGCTCGTTGCTCTTTATCTTTGAATTCAAGTCAGTGAGAATTGTGCTTTCCTTTGTTATCAGTTCCTGCAGTGAATAGAGCGTTTTCTCATTTACATCAAGTTCCTTCAATTCTTTGCTTCTTGTTTCAAGAAGAATGGATGATTCCTTTATGTCGGAATCGTACTTTATTTTTCTTTTTGCAGAGTCTATCTTCACGCTAAGATCGTTTATGGCCTTGTTCAGTGCTTCTGATTCTTTGCTTGATTTTTCTATTTGATCATTTATGGTTTTGTGCTTTTCCTTGCCAGAATTTGCTTCCTTCAAATTCTTGGCCAGCGCTTCCTCAAGTCCTTTATAATCAAGCAGCTTGCTTGATACAAGCTTCAGGTTATCCTGCTCTTTCTTCAATTCATTCATATCTTTTTCTAGTTTGGATAAATTTTCCCCTATCTTTACGATGGATAGTTCTGTTTCCTTTATTGTGCTCTGCTTGCTTTCCAGAAGCATAGTCTTTGCTTTTTCGTCAAGTTCCCGCTCGCACAGGGGGCATTTGCTTATGTGCTTTGAGAGCTCCTTTACCCATTCGTTTATTTCCTCTTTTCTTGCCTTTAGGACAGAAAGCTCTTTCATTGCATCCTGCAATTCTTTCTCCTTGTTTTTTATTTGAATTTCGCTTTCCTGGATGTTCTTTCCTTTCATCAATTCCGTTAGCTTGTCCCGCTCTTTTATCTTGTCGTTGCCTAGCTTTACCAATGCCTCTGATTCAGCAATTATTTTTTGAAGAGATGATTCTTCTTTCCTTAGGCTTTTCAATTCTGTTTGATACAATTCTAATCTTTTCGACTTGGATGCGTATTCAGACTCAATGGACGATTGGTCTATTCCCAACGATTCTATCTTTTTGAGTTCACTATTAAGAGTATTTATTTTACTGGATAGTTCTGCTATTTCATTGGTTAGTTTTTTGCTCCTGTCGTATTTCGATTTGAGATCAGACATATTCTTTTCAAGCTGCTTCAAACTTTTTTCCTTTTCCCTTGAATCTTCAGATATCTTCTTCTGCTCGATTTCTAATTCTGCCTTTTCCCTGGCCATCTTTTCCAGTTGAACCTTCAATTCGCTGCTGTCTATCTGCGCAAGCATCTGCTCCTCGTCGCTTATCAATGAGCGTATGCTGTTTATAAGCGAAGTTGTGTTGGATTCGGCAACGGCAAAGCTGTCAAGGCCCAGCATCTCATCTATCTGCCTTTTTCTGTCGCTTTTGGTCAATTCAAGAAAATAGTCCAATCTGTTCTGCTCGGCATATATGGCCCTTGAGAATATGTCATAGTTCACTTTTATCAATGCTTCTATTTCCTCATTAACTCTTGCGGTTTGCGTTTGAATATAGGAATTGTTCTTTTCAAGCTTTGATGATGTGCTTTCCTTTCTTGTTATCTTCCTTGTTACTGAGTATTCATCATTGCCTAGGGTGAATTTTATTTTTACTTCTGCACTGTCTTCCACGCTTGGCCTATTGGAGATTAAATTCTCGGTTGTCGTTCTTTTGTGATTAAGCGACGGGAATGTGCCGAAAAGACCGAAGGATATGCCGTCTATCACAGAGCTTTTTCCGGCGCCCATTACACCTATTAGAACATTGACACCTTTCTGGAAATTCATTACCGTATGCTTGTGGGTTTTCCAGTTGGTCAGTTCTATGGAAGTTATCATTAGAAACACACGTTAAAATTATCAATGGAAAATACTTGAACATTTCCTATTAAATCGTTACCGAATTACAACTGAGCTGTGAATCTTTATTTCAATGCCTTTGCAAAGACTTTGGGATTTGATGGAGTGATAAGATAATTCTTGCCCTGCTTTGTTTTTATTAATAATCCATCCGTAAGGTTTGTTATTATAACTCTTGTCCAGCCCACAGCAGGTATGTAGAATCTGCCTGAATAAACGCTTGCGCCAAATCCCTTGAAATAGAATGGTATTCTCGTATTCTCGACTTTTGCTATCTCTTTTATGCCTATGTTAACAATCGCGAATGGTGACCAGGAATAGAGTCTTCCGTTTTTTATTGTGTATTTAGTTTTATAAAGGCTGTATACGATCGCGAGCAATAATATTATAACAATTATCATGACGATGCTGATTTGGATGGCAAGTAACGGACTCGCCTGTACTGATAGTATTATTGCGCCGTAAATAAGAACAAGTGCAATGGTTATTAGCAAATACCCTCTGCCAATCCATTTGCTAATTCTTGGTTTATTTTCCGTATTTCTCAACCCATTACCTTTGCTGTGGATTTCCTGAACTTACATGATTTGGCATTGATTTCTATTGCAAAGTTGATCAGATAAGCCCTTCCTCTTCCACTTCAAGCTCCCCTACGCCTTCGACATTTCTCAGTTTCTCCTCAATCTTTGATGAGCTTGTTTGTGCGTCGTCAAACTTGAATATCACTTTTATCACTTTTATGCCGAACGCAAGGTCTTCCACTTGCATTCCTGTTGGGCTCATTTGCTCTTTTATGTTCTTTGCGGTTGCATCAAGCATCCCTTCCTTCGGGTACACTTTGAACAAAACGGCTACGCTTGAC
>JBEKES010000065.1:0-3596 GCA_050013715.1 Candidatus Micrarchaeaceae archaeon | reverse complement strand
AGATGCGCCTTCGCATTCCTCGCATTTCTTTATAACTGCATCGGCATATCCCAATTTTATCGTCATGTTTCTTTTTATCGATTCACTATGCCTATCAGTGAAAACATTTGTTATTGCCCGTGTAAGAGAGGTTTTCCCATGGTCGATGTGACCCAATGTTCCTATGTTCAGTACGCTATGCTTTACAGAATCCAAAAATTAACACCTAAATATAAAATCAGGCCTTTGCCTCTTCCTTCTTCTCCTTCTTTGCAGTTTCAGGGAACAATTCAGTTACCGGCTTGTCACCGTATTCTACTATTACCATGTTAACCTGCTCAGTATCATTAGATATCATGCTTCCTCGCACTGTTGACCTTTTGTATTGGCCTTTCTTCTGCCCTGATTTCGCCACCAATCTCAATGCCTTTGTCTTTATGGAGCCGCTTATGCTCCTGTCCATGGCAAATCCTGATTTGTCGCTGCCTCCTGTTATCTTCAATTTGTAGCCGCTGAGACCCAGTGCACTGCCATCTATTGTCTCATTAATTCGATGATTCATTAGGAATCCTGCCTTCTCGTTGTCAAGCTGCATCTGCGCGCTTCTTCCTGTTTTCTTATCAGAATATACGATTTTCATATCATTACCTTTTTATCTATACATGCTTTCGGGTTCTTCCTTGAAGCGCTTTATGCGCTCCGACAGTTCTTTTGGTATTGTTGGCTTAACTTCAGTTAATGCGAATTCGAAGTCTTTCTTTGTCACAATTTCACGTTTATTTCTTATTGCACTCATTCCAGCTTCCCTTACAACATTTTCTATTTCCGCACCAGTATAATTGTCAGTATCTGCAGCTAGTTCTTCTATTGCAACATCTTTTGCAAGCGGCATACGCTTTGTATGAACACCAAATATCGCCTTTCTTGTCACTATGTCAGGCATCGGGATTTCTATTATCTTATCGAATCGTCCGGGCCTCAACAGCGCCGGATCTATTATGTCTGGCCTGTTTGTAGCTGCAAGTACGAATACATTCTTCATTTGCTGCAAGCCATCCATTTCAGTTAGCAGCGTATCTACAACTCGTTCAGTTACCAGCGAATCTGTTGAATCACTGTTCCTTGCGTAGGCAATGGAATCTATTTCATCAATGAATATAATGCACGGGGCTGCCATTTTTGCCTTTCTGAATACTTCCCTAACTGATTTCTCACTTTCTCCTACGAACTTGCTCAATAATTCAGGCCCTTTTATGGATATGAAGTTTGATTCTCGTTCCGTTGCGACTGTCTTTGCAAGCATGGTCTTGCCTGTTCCTGGTGCACCTACCAGCAATATGCCTTTTACAGGTCTTATTCCTATTTTCTCGAATGCTTCTGGATTCTTTATGGGCAATTCAACCGCTTCCTTTAATTGCGCTTTTACGTCTTCTAATCCTCCTATGTCAGTCCAGTGAACATTGGGCCTTTCCACAAACACTTCACGCAATGCGCTTGGCTGTATTGCACCTAGCGCTTCCCTGAAGTCAGCCATTGTAACACTAAGGCTCATGAGTACATCATTGGGAACTGATTTCTTGTTGAGTATTTTCGGCAATATGTGCCTTAATTCTGCCATTGCAGATTCACGAGCCAGTGCAGCGATGTCAGCACCAGTATAGCCGTGAGTCATGTTGGCCAATTCATCCAGTTTTACATCCTTTGCAAGAGGCATGTTCCTTGAATGAATTTGCAGTATTTCCTTTCTTGCATTTCTGTCAGGGACTCCTATTTCCAATTCTCTGTCGAATCTTCCTGGCCTTCTAAGCGCTGGATCTATTGCATTTGGTCTGTTGGTCGCTCCTACCACTATTACATGGCCACGTGTGCCCATGCCATCCATAAGCGTAAGAAGCTGCGAAACCATTCTTCTTTCTACTTCGTTGGTTGCCTCTTCTCTTTTTGGAGCAATCGCATCTATTTCATCCATGAATATGATTGTAGGCGCCTTTTCCTTTGCCTCATTGAATATTTCTCTTAATCGTTCTTCACTTTCTCCTACGAATTTGCTAACTAATTCAGGTCCTGAGATGTAAATGAAATGGGCATCGCTCTCGTTTGCCACAGCTTTTGCAAGCAGAGTCTTACCAGTTCCAGGTGAACCATACAATAATACTCCTCTGGGCGGTTCTATTCCAAGACGCTCGAAGAGTTCCGGGTATCTTATTGGAAGTTCTACCATTTCTCTTACTTTCTCTATTTCGTTCTTGAGTCCCCCTATGTCCTCGTAGTGCACTTCTCCTACCTTTACCATTGATTCAGAGACAGGCTCGCTTTTGACTAATACTTCAGTATCTTTGACTACTTTAACAACGCCATGAGGGACTACCTGCACAACTATGAAATTGAACGTATATCCAAACATAGGTATAGGGACAACATCTCCCTTTACAAGAGGCTTGTCTTCCATTCTGTTTTTTGCGTATTCTGCAAAATCAGGTGAAATCGGAGTTCTCTGGTTTGGAGGAGGTGCAAGGGTTACTTTCTCTGCTTGTTTTACCTCGGCTTTTGTGACAAATACTCTATCCCCTATTCCGACACCTATGTTCTGCCTTATCCAGCCGTCAATTCTTATGAAATCAAGCCCTTCATCCTGCTGATGGGCCTGCCATACAACAGCTGCCGTTGATTTCCTTCTACCTTTTATTTCTATTATGTCTCCGGAAATCAGATTAAGCATCTTTCTTGCCTTGGAATCTATCCTAGCGATTCCTCTGCCGTCATCGGTTACAAGCGCACCCGCAACAGTAAGTTCTATTCCTTCTGGCAATATAACACCTGATAATTAAATTTGAAAACAGTTACAAATAAGCATAACAGCAAAACAACAATAATAATACAATATAATATATTAAAAAAATCCTTTATACCTTTCCATTGATAAATAGGAGCAGAGCACACGGATAGAAAGCATCAAAGTAATTACTTAGAAGTCTTCGTCGTCATCCCCGCCCTCTTCATCATCATCGTCATCGTCGTCTTCTCCGTCATCGTCGTCATCGTCTTCGGCGTCCAATTTTCTTATATACTCTTCTGGTATTTTCATAGGATCACTATGCCAATCTTCAAAACAGTTATAGGCAACAGCATTTATAAACCTTTCGCTAATATGGCTAATATGCCACAAGGGCAGCGTATCTCAATACCTATAAATTTCATTTGGTAACAATTGTTTTTCTTAGCTTTGCAAGAGCGCCATTCATAATTTGTCTTTCTTCCTCAATCAAACGCACCCCTACTTCTTTTGGGTCGAAATCAAAACCATATTCCTTTAAGATAACGTTGCGCTCCAAATTAGTCAGTCCTTTCATAGCACCCAATATTTTTTTAACCATCAAGGATTGGATTACATCTCTTTCAGCATCGGCCAAAGAAGATGTCATGAATTTATCCTCATCAAAAACATCTCCATTTTTCTGAATGTGTTTTGACTTGCTTACAAGAGAGCGATACGCTTCCATCATTTCCTCAGCTTCCTCTCTTGTTTTCTTGAATCTTTCAAGAACTGGCTCCATTGGTTTGTTCTCTCTTTTTGCTTTGAGAAATGACTGAAGCACCTTTGTAGCGGTTGTGCTGAA
>JBEKES010000064.1:0-3833 GCA_050013715.1 Candidatus Micrarchaeaceae archaeon | reverse complement strand
CTCCATATCTATGCGGTCCATTGGCATTTGTAAAAGCAGTGAAAGACGCACTCATATCATTGGGCGTTCCTCAAGAAAAGATAAAGGCAGATGTCTGGGGAGAATAATACATTTCCATTAATCTGGAATGGGTTGAGTTATCTGAATGGATCTACGGTAGTATTACGACTACATCAGGCAATTTAGTATTAGAATCTAATTTCGTATTAAATTGTAATCTTGTAAAGAAATTATCAAGAACTGTAACTCCGACAATTTTTTCAGAATCTGTTACCCAAAAACTTCTTCCCTTTAATTTACTCCATATGTTTGGATTTAGAAGATCTCTAGATATACTTGTTAAAGTTGGTACATTTCCAGACATTTGATGTGCAATATTCTTTGCTTCACTTGAATTTGCTTCTTTCTTCACTGCAACTATCTTGTCTTCATGTGCGCTGCGTTCTTCTTCTGGTATTTCTCTTAATAAACCATGCATATTCGCTATGGCTCTTACCTGCGAAGTTATGTGTTCAACTGAAGGTTTTCTTAACAATACTCTTATGGCACCGCGTGCAGCTGATTCGCGATCACTTTTCGATAATGATTGCCCCCACAATCCCACATCTGCATAATGGCCATTTACTAAACAAGTTGTATAGCGCTCTTTATCACTTGGCATTTTCTCACTCAATTTACTCTGTTTTATTAGATATAAATATGTTTAGTTCTGTGAAAAGAGCAAGGAAAATAACTTTTCTAATTAACCAGAAATGAGATGCACTGCAGCCATTCCAGTATACTGCACTGTCGAGTTAGAATCATTTAGATAATATCTTGCCCATATGGTTCCGTT
The DNA here is from genome assembly GCA_050013715.1 of Candidatus Micrarchaeaceae archaeon. GTDB lineage: Archaea > Micrarchaeota > Micrarchaeia > Micrarchaeales > Micrarchaeaceae > UBA12276. The sequence goes on along the minus strand of JBEKES010000064.1, from coordinate 2,998 downwards.
GATCATGGTGCCTATACCTGTTCCCTGTGAAGATATTTGGAGAGTAACATTAGAATATGAACCTGATGGAATTGTAGATACATATGAAACATTGGAAGAATTCCAATTAATATTCGGTATGCCCTGGAAATTCGGCACTTTCTGCGGCACGAACACTATGCTTACATTGTTCCAGTCGTTTCCTGTGGTCTGGCCTATCCCTACTCTTAAAACTCCAGCAGAAGGAATAAAGGCAGGGTTTATGCATAGGTATCCTGCCTCGGAATGACATTCTATGTACTCTTTTATTGTTGTTGATACGGAAGTGCTGGCTAATGGCTGCCTAAATGCGGTGTTATTCAAAACACTTGCCGTGCCTGCCTGGCTTTCAAACCCATTTCTAATTAAGGGGATAATGAGCAATAAGACTAGAAATAATACGATGGAAATGATTGTAACATCCATGATCCTAAGTTCAAGATTTTCATTTGGTCCTAATGTTTTTTTATCCTGCATGATAAATCGCCTGCTTGCCATGGTGATATGGACTATCTATATCTTGTCAAGCCTTTCGTAGAGCTTGTCTATATCAAGCTTTGTGACAAGCAAAGGGATCTTTTCCACCTGCGCTATCTTCACTGCCAATTTGTCAAGATTCGTTACATTGTGTATTACAACTACTCTTGGTTTTATCGGTGCAACCCTTATAACGACAAGCGGAGATCTTCCCGTGGAAACATGCTCGAATATGAATACTCTCTCTGTTGTTGAGCCGAAAAGCTTCGGATACTCCGCAGGTGACATTTCAAGAATTACCCTCAAGCTATCGAGCTTTGTGTAGCCGAACAAATTAATGGAATCAAGGTATCCCGGATTAGCAACTACCTTTCCCTCTATTATCCTGTTGAAATCTGCTCCGTTTATCGGGGCATTAAAATCATGTATCTTGTAGAATTTGTCCTCGTCATCTTTGTTTGCTGCAAACTTTGCTAAACTGCTGCTTACGCTGCCGCCCTTTGATTGATCCAGTGTGAACAGTGCATCAACGAACCTTTTTATGACTCCTACTCCCGGGCTTAATCTTCGATTACTTTCATAATCGCTTATGGTTGATGTTGATACCTTTATCTGCTTTGCAAGTTCCACTTGCGTAATTCCGAAGAATTCCCTCCATTTTTTCATGGCGCTGCCCGGACTATCCGATAGTGTAATCTCTCCTGCTATCTTCTCTCTTAACTCATCCATTTCAAATCAACATTTCATTGGCTGTTTCCTTTCTTACCTTTCTTTACTCCCTTGTAGAGGCTGTCGACATATTCCTTGTCCTTCTGGTCCTTTGCATTTACTACTTTTCCGGATTGATCCTTGATCATTTCTTTCTTGAGAAGTCCATAGGCAAGCACTATGAGCCCTGCAACGAAAAGAATTATTGCGACCACGTCAAAAATTCCATACACTATAAGTTTTGAGGTACCTAAAGGCAGATAAGCTATGGTTGAATTTACCAGTTTGCTTGATGATGTGCTTCCCGGTGTGTTATCCAATACAACATATATAATGCCTTTCAGCGTCTTGTTTGTGTTATTGATTATAATGGGTGCAACTACATAGGTCTCGTTCTTGAATATGTCCGTTGAGTTTACTTTAAGCCTATCAACATAATTCAATCCATTTGAGCTCTTATTGGAAAGTGCATAGGCGCTCCAGGTCAAATATGTTGAGCTGTTCAAAAGATAAACATTCAAAGGCTTGTTAGATAATACGTAAATTGCAAGCTGCGTTGAGCTGTTGTAGGATACAGGAAAATAGGAAAAGCTGTCCGGTCCTGTTGTGAGGTTCTTTGCGGAAATGCTTTTGTATAAACCATTAGTAAGCACGTACCCTGATGCGAAAATTATTACAATTGCAATTGCAACAATTATGAGCCCGTAGTAAACAAACTTCTTTATCATTGAATCGTATATCTATTGGATATAAGGTTTATAAATGTATATAAAAAATTATTGTTCAACTAGAAAATTCTCCCGGTCTTTGTAGTCAATTTTCAACAAACTGAATGTGTAATCATCAAGAAAACTCCCCATGTGGTAAATGTCCTCCCTGCTCTTTCCTTCGTTGCAGAAGCCCAATTTGCCCAGCAATTTTATCGACCTTTCATTATTTGTAAGAACCTTTGCGTATATCTTGTTCAGCTTAAGCTCTGAGAAGCAGAAATGGGCCATGAGCCTCACCGCCTCTTTTCCGTAGCCGTTGCCCCAGTAGTTTTTGCCTATCCAGTAGCCCAATTCTGCTTTTTTGTTTGCCGAGTCTATGCTTGCAAGTCCGCACAGCCCTATCAATTCATTGTCAAGGATTATGCCCAGATGAAACTCCTCCCCCAATAAATATTTTTGCATTGCGAATTCTATGAACGAGACCGCATGCTTCAGTTCATAGGGATGCGGTATTGATGGCGTCATCTGCGCAACTTCATAGTCGTTCGCATTCTGCTGTATCGATAGCGCGTTTTCCCTGTTAAGCGTATTTAGATGGATTCTAAAATCCTTTGCAGATATTTTCATAATAACATGCCCATTGCATTAATAACTGAAACATCCTGTTTTATAAATATGCGTTATGAAATACTTTTAGCTCAGAATGCTTATACTGTGATGTTTTGGCCGACAATAGTTTGAAACGCATAGGAACAGGGATAAGCGGCCTGGATAATGTATTAAAAGGAGGCATACCTGAGAAGAACCAGATAATTGTGGAGGGCGCACCGGGAACCGGAAAGAGCTCCATAGCATTTTCAATAGTTTACAATTCCGCAAAGCAGGGAATACCATCTGCATTCATTTCCCTAGATGAAAGGGCAGAAAACGTGATAAAAAACGCAAAAACAATACTTGGCGAAGATAACCAGATAGATGAGCTCATAAAAAAAGGAATGCTAGTAATTGACGGAGAGGACTTTGCCGCAAAAATCTCAACAAACACAGAACCGGAGAACAGCTACTCAACTGCGAATCTTGTTTCT
>JBEKES010000063.1:0-4160 GCA_050013715.1 Candidatus Micrarchaeaceae archaeon | reverse complement strand
ACAGCATAATAGGAATGTTCATATGGGATTTGGTGCTAATGCTGTTCGGATTTTATGTTCTTTCGGTTAACAACGCAGTATTAGTTCTTGCGGCAATAGGTGTATTTGCAATACTTCTTTATGTTGTATATAAATTAGCAATGAAGAAAATGAAGAAATAGAAATTTGTAATTCTTCACATGTGTGATTAAATGAAAATAGTACTTGCATTCGGTTCTTTTGACTTCATTCATCCTGGGCACTTGAGTTATCTTGCAGAAGCAAAAAAACTTGGAGACAAGCTTATCGTTATAGTGTCAAGGGACAGCAGCATAAGAATGATCAAGCACACAAATCCTCTCTTTGATGAAAAGGCAAGAGTAAAGATGATTAGTTCGCTCAAAATGGTTGACAAGGCAGTTCTCGGAAACAAGCTCAACGAACCCTCCGATATTTACAACATATTCAAGAAATACAGGCCCGATGTGATAGCGCTTGGCTATGATCAAAAAGCAAACATTACTGAAATGAGGAGGCAGCTTGTAAGATACGGAATAAATGCAAGGATAATTAGATTGCACACAAAAGTTAATCCAAGAATATACAAAAGCTCCAAACTGGTCAAGCGATTATCTGCAAATAAAAATAAATAAGGAGCAAATCGCTTCTAGCTTTCTTACTTTATAAAGTCACTATCCACATAGCACCACTTCCATGCCCATGAAGGGAATTCAGCCATTATTGGATGCCCTGTTTTTCTGAAATGCTTTGTTGCATGCTTTCCTATTGAGGAATCACAGCAGCCAACGTGCCCGCATTTCAAACATAATCTTAGATGTACCCAGGTTGTGCCTTCTTTTAAACATTCCTCACAGCCATCTGGAGTTTTCGGCTTAACATTTGGGTCTACGTTGTCACTGTTGTTATGCGTGCAAATAGTCATAAAATCCACCTATAAATATTAAGTGAAGCATGAATAATAAATGTAGCTTTTTATAATTGCTATTTGAATAACTATAAGTGATGATTGAGGTAATCGCTGAGCTAATGGCTATGAAGACAAGTAGGCGGGCTGAAAATTTCCTAATACCTACTTCCTTGATTCTTGGGTGTATGATTGAGCATATTGACAGAACTTAACAAAACGAGCATAAGGGTCTCTGACATCGCATCGCAATACTGGTGCGAGCGCCAGATGGAATTCAATTACAGGTATGGGCAAAAAATATTCAAGGAGATGAAAGAAGGAAAGGCAATACACGAAGAGCTTGAGAATGAGGTAAATGTACCTATAATACTGCAGCCCAAAAGCTATTCAGACGCTTTATACAAGAGCATTTATACAAGCCTGGAAGCGCTGAAGGCACTGAAAGCAAACAAGAAGACAAGGGAAGTGCAGGTGTACGGCTCCATAAACGGTTACAAAGTAGTTGGAAAAATAGACCAGCTCGAAATAAAGGACGACAAAATAATCGTTTCGGAAGACAAGACCAGGGCCAACGAAAAAATACCATCCGAATCGCAGCAGCTCGTGCATAAAATACAACTGATGTTCTACAAGAAGCTCCTTGACGATCTCAGGGACGGTTTCTACAATTTCCAGAACTTTGATGCTGCATATCATACAGATAAACTGCAAATTACCGATGAGTTCAAGCGCCAGCTTGATGCAATGAAAATTGAAAGCTCTCTTCAGAATGTAAATTCCGTTTCCAAGGCGTTTTTCAACTCGTTTAGGACCATTGGCACAATAAGCGACACTCTTCATATACGATACATAAACCAGTTTACTGGAAAAGAGATAAAAATGCACAAATTCGAATATAAGAAAGAGGAAATGAATGGTATAATAACATATATACTGAAATACTGGAATGGAGAAAGGAAAGCCGCACCTGTTCCAGAAGATGAAATGTGGAAGTGCAACTGGTGCGTCTTCTATGGCAAGGAATGCAAGACATGGTGGAAGCAAAAGGTGTTGTGATGCTTAGCAAAGATGAATTACGCAAAAACTTTTCAAAAGAACCAGATAAGTATTATAAAACAAAAACGTTTGAGAAAGAAGGATTTATAAGAAAAAAATGCAGCGAATGTGGCAAGTATTTCTGGACTGTAGATAATTCAAGGGAATTGTGTGGTGATTCGGCACACGAACCATACACTTTCATAAAAGACAAGCCGCGATACATCTCATATGCTGATTTCTGGAAGAAGTTTGCCAAATTCTTTGAGCAAAATAAGCACGAAGTAATAGAAAAGTATCCGGTAGTAAGCAGATGGAGGCAGGATCTTTATTTTACAATAGCAAGTATACAAGACTTTCAGCGTATAGAAAATGGGGCAGTTAGTTTCGAGTACAATGCCAATCCGCTTATTGTGCCTCAAATATGCATGAGATTCAACGACATTGCAAATGTAGGCCTTACCGGAAGGCACTGCACTGCATTTATGATGGCAGGCCAGCACGCATTCAATTATCCAAAGGAAGGGTACTGGCGCGACAAGACAATAGATTTGAATTACAAATTTCTTACAGATATTTTAGGTGTAAAGAAAAAAGATCTTACCTATATAGAAGATGTTTGGGCCATGGGAGACTTTTCTGAATTTGGACCATGCCTTGAAGCTTTCTCCAATGGATCAGAACTAGTAAACAATGTATTTACGCAATTTGAATATTCAAATGGGAAAATAAACGAACTGAAGGGGAAAGTTGTTGACGTAGGTTGGGGCTTTGAAAGGTTATTATGGTTTTATTCTGGTAATGATACTCTTTACGATGCAGTATTTCCAAAAGAACTAGATTACATATACAAATGTACTGGCATGAAAATAAATAAGAAGATATACTCAAAAGCTGCTGGTCAATTGGGTGCAATAGATGCAACAGAAATGAAGAATGCAACAGAGCTAGAACTCGCTATCCTTGAAAAAGCTGGAGTTTCTGTGCAAGAATATTACAGCACCATAAAACCAATGCAAGCAGCGTATGCAATAGCGGATCATACGCGCACATTGCTTTTCGGGATAAGCGACGGAGCACTGCCAAGCAACGTAGGAGGAGGTTACAACCTGCGAATAATATTAAGAAGAGTATTCGACTTTATGGATCAGTACAAAATGGACATAGATATAATGAAGCTTATGGAGCTTCATGCAAAGGATCTGAAGCCATTATACAAGGACATAGATGAAAGCCTAAACGAAATAAGCGAGATAATATCAATAGAGAAGAAACGTTACGACAATACAAAAGATCAGGCATTGAAGATTGTCATGCAGATGCTTGCAAAGAAGGAAGAGCCAACGAACGAAAAATTAAGAACATTGTATGAAAGCAATGGAATAACTCCCGATTTCATAAATTCTATTGCTCAATCAAGCGGATTGCACATAGAAATACCTGAAGAAGCTTATAACTCGATAATAAAAGGTGACTTTGCCGCAAAGAAGAAGGAGAAGCAAACATTCGGACTGGACGTAGCTAATATTCCAAAGACGGAAAAACTATATTACAAAGGACTTCCAAGCGAAGCAAAGGCAAAAGTGCTTCTCAGTCATGGCGACATTCTAATACTTGACAAAACTCCGTTCTATCCGGAAGGAGGAGGCCAGGAAGCAGACAGGGGAACAATAAATGGGATAAATGTTATCGATGTCCAAAATGTTAACGGTGTAATATTACACACAATGGACAAGAGAACAGATTTGAAGAAAGGTGTAGCGGCAAACTGCATTGTAGATATGGAAAGAAGAACAAGGCTTATGGCGCATCACACCGCAACGCATTTGATAAGCGCAGCTGCAAGAAGCGTATTGGGCAAACACGCCTGGCAGGAAGGTGCCCATAAAGGACCCAACAAGGCGCACATTGACATATCACATTACGAGAAGCTAAGCGAAAAGCAGATCAATGACATAGAAAACAAGGCAAACTACTATGTGACTCATGGGATAAAAGTATCTGTTGAAGAAATGGACAGAAATTCAGCAGAATCAAAGTTCGGCTTTTCAATTTACCAAGGGCACGGAGTACCTGGAAGCAAATTGAGGATAATCCAGATAAGGGATTTGAACGGAAAATTGATAGACGCTGAGGCATGCGGAGGGCTTCACCTGCAGGGAATGGAATCCGTAGTCGGTATTATCAAGATAATAAACTGCTCAAGGATACATGACGG
>JBEKES010000062.1:0-4201 GCA_050013715.1 Candidatus Micrarchaeaceae archaeon | reverse complement strand
ACCCATACATCTATAGGAAATGCTTCCATCTTTCCATATCCCATAAGTGCAATACAATCGGCAACCTTTTCTCCAACTCCTGTTATTTCCATTAAACTTTCCATAATATTCTCATAGTTCTTGTTTTCCAATTTATACAAATCTAAATTATTTGTGCAATACTCTGCCGCTTTTGTTATGTACTTTGCCCGAAATCCTGCACCACACCTTCTGAAATCCTTCTCGTTAAATTTCGTTAGATCTGCGCTTGTCGGAAAACTCTTTCCTATCAAGTTGCCTTTTTCATCTAATATTTCAGTACCGAATTCAGCAACGAAATTCTTTACTATCAATCTTATTCGTTTTACATTATTGTACTGTGACATTATGAAGCACAATGTAGTTTCCCATGGGTCATTAAGTGTTACTCTCATACCATGATAATTTTCTACCGCTTTCTTCATGAATTCGTCCGTTCTTATATTGTCATAAATCTTTTGCATGTCGTCGTTTAACCTAAATCTTTTTACAAAATCCTTTTTTGCAGAATTCAAATCATTCGATATTAATCTAACCTGTGATGATTTGCTTGTCCCAAGTATTATTGCCTTTAAAAATTTATTACCTATCGGATACTCAATGGTCCCGTCACTGAAATTATAATCTGCATAAAAAGTAAGAGGCTGTGCGCTCTCTATGGTGTGTTTTATGTCAAAGTCTTTTACCTTTAATCCATTAGAAGTAAATGTGTAGTAATTCATTTCAACGCCTGTGTGCAATTACTGAACAAATGAGGTTTTTGTATTTAGGAATTCAGCCAATTCAGTTATTTTTTTCCTTTCCTGTGCTTTGCTGTCCCTTTCTCTTATTGTAACTGTACCGAAATTTGGAGAATCCTTATCAACGCTTTCAAAATCTATGGTTATGCAGTATGGGGTTCCTATCTCGTCCATTCTTGCATATCGTCTTCCTATTGATCCAGAATCGTCAATAAAAACCCTGAATTTTGTTTTTAATGATTGGTATATCTTTTCAGTTTCTTCAGTTATTTTCTCATCTTTCTGCAAGGGCATTATTGCCACGTTGAATGGTGAAAGATAAGGTTGCAATTCCAACACCTTTCTTTCTCCTTCTACTTTGTAGAAAAGATCAATCAGCATCCAAACATTTCTGTCAACTCCAAAACTTAGTTCCAACACATTTGGCATTACTCTCTTGCCATCTAGTGTTACAGAAAGATCTTGGTTTGAGCCCTTTGTATGGGAAGTTAAGTCATAATCTCCTCTGTAATGAAGACCTCCAACTTCTTTGAAGCCGCCCCAGCTTTCTACATCTATTTCAATGTCCATATGGATTTTGTTGTAGAACGCCTTTTCATCCCCGCCTTTTTCAAGGAACCGTATCTTCTCTTCAGGAACTCCAAGCACATTTTTATAAAAATTATGTATCAACATCATATGGTAAATGTAAAACTGTGGAAGTTCCATTCCTTCTTCTAATGCCGCCCAGTTAGCTTTAACTGTTTCTTTGGTCTTATATGGTATGACTGTAATTTTTTGACTTTTAAAATCAAGATTGGTTACAAAATTATCTGGGTCAAAAAATATCTGGAGTTCTGCTTGCGTCAATTCTCTCATTCTGTATAATCCTTGTCTTGGTGATATTTCATTTCTGTAAGCTTTTCCTATAATTGCCAAACCCATAGGTAAACTTTTTCTCAATACGTTGAATTCCCTGAAGAAATTAAGATAAACTGATTGGGCTGTTTCCGGTCTTAGGTAACCTTTTTCACCTTTTTCCGGACCAAGTTGCACATCTATCATCATGTTGAATGCCTTTGAAGGCAGAAATGAACTTTGGCACTTTGGACATTTCACATTATTTTTCTTTATCAACTCATCAATTTCCTCTGTGTTTGCACCTTCTGATACTTTTATCTTGTAATCCGAGAGCATTACATCTGCTCTGTAAAACGTGTGGCATTTGCTGCATCCTACCAATATGTCATTGAACCTTGCAGCATGTCCTGATGCAACTAGTGGCTTTTCCGGAAGCATGGTTGTTCCATCTATAAGATAATAATCCCTGTTTCCGTCAACGAAATAGGAGAGCCAGACATTCTCGAATCTCCTCTTGAGGAGCGTTCCGAGATGGCCATAGTCGTATAGTCCAGCCATTCCGCTGTATATCTCTGCCGTAGGCCAGAAGAATCCCTTGCTCTTGGCAAATGCTACTAAGTCATCAATGTTCATAAAATACCTTTCAATAATATAATATTAGGGAAATTACAGTATAAGATAATATTAGGTTAACTATATATATTTAAATAAGCCATACTATTGTGGTGGCAAAATGCAGGCAATAATCACATCTCAGGAGCGCCCACGCATAGAAAATAGAGAACCTCTTAAGATAAATTTAAGGACAGGAGATTCTACAAATGGGGCAAAGGACGTATATGTAGAAATAACAACAGCATCCACAAAGGCTAGGGCAGCATATGAAGCAAAAACACAAAATCTTCCAATAAACGTTAGAAGAATAAGAGTTTATGAATATGATTCAGCTTTAGTTGATGGGGAATTTGAGCGTTCAAAATATCCAGAAAAGAATCTTAAACATACAATTACAATTTATACATCAATGATGCGAGGTCCAATTCCAAAAGATGCAATTGAAGAAATCATAATCGATGCAAATGAAAAATTAAAAAGTGCAGCTCGTTTTAAAAGAATTAAAAACATATTCAGACATAATAGATATAATGCAAATAATTTAGAGCCTTTGCCAGTCTTAGTATTTATATAATATAATATCCTATCAATATCAGGGTAAAGCTAAAGTGAATGTATGCAAAAATTTGTTGACATTGAAACACCTTATTCGGCACCAACACTTAGTCAGGTAGCTAAACATATTAGGTATACTAGGGCATGTGTTAGGGACAGCCTATTAAAGAAGGAAATACCCTTTGCATCGCACTTATTTTATACTCAAACCGGAATCCTCGATGACAATTTAACAGACGAAAGACAAAGAGGCATAATGGCAGGGAAGGTATTAATAGAAAAACTGGATGCAACTACTGTTGTTTATACAGATTTAGGGATATCTAAAGGAATGGAATTAGGTATTAAAATAGCAAAAAAGAGCAAAAGAAAAATAGAATACAGAACTCTGGGTAAGAATTGGGAAGTGGAATTCTTCAAATTTGAAGGAGCACATTCGCATAACAAAGTTTGGTTATATGAAAGCGGCAACATAAACCTTACTTTACAGGAAAATCCGGTAAATCTAAGGCTTATAAAAGTAGCAATAGAAAATAGAATAAAGGAATTAAAGAAAAATGACAAGAAGAAAGGTAATAAATAAGATGATATCATGGTAAGAGAGCCGTTCGAGGAAATGCGGGAGAAGATGCTGAAAAAGGCAAAGGAAGGCATACGAAGCTCCTACGAAAATGAGGAATTCGCGCTGATCCAGGCAATAAACGCCTATCTAGAAACTGGCAAATCCTATAATCTTGCCTACGAGAGACTTAGCGAATGGTATGGTATATACTACCCGGAAGTGAAAGTGAGTAATCCAAAGACGCTTGCGGACCTTGCCATAGTGCTCAACAGCAAGGGAGAGATAAGCGAAGAGAAGATAAAAGAGCTCATAACCGATGAGCAGAAGGCAGAATCTATTTACAATAAAGCCAGCTCAACCATGGGCCGTGAGATGAGCGCCAACGAGAGGAAGGCTCTCATAGGCTTTGCAAACCTGAGCAACAGGATGTATGATACTATTCTCGAGCTTGAGGAATACATAAAAATAACCGCAACGGCAATAATGCCCAATACTACTTATCTAACTGATGAGAAGATAGCAGCTGAGCTGCTAAGCAAGGCAGGCTCCCTTGAAAGATTGGCGACAATGCCTGCCGGTACTGTGCAACTGCTCGGAGCAGAGAAAGCTCTTTTCAAACATATAAAATTCGGAAGCAAGCCCCCAAAATACGGAGTCCTGTTCAAAATGGCAGAGATAAGCAATGGCGCACGCGACAAGCGAGGAAGGATAGCGCGCGTATATGCAACAAAGATAAGCATAGCGCTGAAGGCCGATTACTTCACAAAGAACTTCATAGCTGAAAAATTAAAACAGGACATAGAAAAATCAATAAAGCGCATAGGCGAATCTCCCACAAAGCAGAAGAAGTTTACTCCGAGGGACGAGCAAA
>JBEKES010000061.1:0-4229 GCA_050013715.1 Candidatus Micrarchaeaceae archaeon | reverse complement strand
AAGCTCGATCCATTGACTTTTATTGTGCCGTTTAATCCTACTATCATTGTTCTTTGGAATGCGCTTGGATCGCTTCCATCTATTACTCCTTTTCTCATGGGTTGTATCTCATCGATGAAATGCATGCCCATTGCACTGGAAAGTGCCATTGCGACTTCCAGCGCTTCAGCGTTAAGATTATGTGGGGGCTCCTCATCAATGTCCACAAGGCATGTGTTATGCTCGAATATGTTGTAAACAAAGCTCCTGTTCCTTATTTCCTCGAATTCCGCAGATTTGTCTATGGTTCCTAATTCACCCGCAACTGCCCTCTGGTATCTTGTTACTGATGCAATGGGTTTTGTTGACTTGCCAACTATTCTTGTAATGCAGCTGCAGAAAAGCTTATGCTGGGTTGCAAGCCTTTGGTGTATCTCAAGACCACACATGAAGCCCATTTGCTTGTATATGCTGTCTTTTTTATTATCTGTTGTTTTCTTGTCCTTCATAACAATACCTAATCAAGGAATTCGTCGAATCTGGTTCTCTTTTTTATCTCACCAACAATGTTTCTGTTGAGCAATTTTTCTGCCTCATCTTTTTTATAATTGCCCAGGAGCCATCCTAATTTTACATAGGCGGTTTCAGGCATCATATCATTGCAATAAACCGCGCCAAGATTTCTTATGGTTCTAAGGTTCCTGTAAACGTTTTCGTTTACCCTGCCGTATAGGCACTGGGTAGTTATTCCTATTATCATGCCTTTTTCTATTGCTGTTTTTACATGATCTTTCCAAAGGAAATTATTGTGATTTGTTGAAGTAGGCAAATGTCCAAGTCCCGTGCCTTCTAATATGATTCCTTTGTATCCTTTTTTTGAATAGAATTCTATTATATCCGGATCTGAGTTGGGATAAACCTTTACAAGCGCTACCCTGTATTCAAACTTTGTATCTGCCTTAACTGGCTTGTCTAATTCAGGAACAACCTTGTTGTAATCACTTAAATATTGGATGTCCATCTTCTTGTCGATTGTTGCAATGGGTTTATCGTTTATTGGTCTAAAGGCATCTCTTCTTGAGCTGTGCATCTTTCTTGTCTTTGTGCCCCTTATAAAAGCACACTTGTCATCAGAGCTTGTATAATGCATGCAAGTCCCTACCTCTGCCACATCTGATGCAGTTGCAAATTTAACAGAACATATAAGATTGAAGAAGGCGTCACTGGAGCCTCTATCGCTGCTTCTTTGCGATCCTGTTATGACAACAGGCGCGTTCAGGTTTTTAAGCATGAATGATAATGCAGCAGCAGTATAGTGCATTGTATCTGTTCCCATTGTTATTACGACGCCTTTGGAACCCTTGTTCAACGCTGTTGCAACTTCCTTTGCTATTGCTTCCCATTCTATATAAGACATGTCCTCGCTTGCTATGCTAAATAGTTGTTTCAATTCTATATTTGCAATTTCAGAAAGCTCTGGTACTTCATAAAGCAACTCTGAAGGATCAAGAAGCATGTGAACTCCACCTGTTTTGTAATCTATCTTGCTGCCTATGGTTCCTCCGGTATAAAGAATTGTCACTTTTGGAAGACCTGGCTTTGAAGTAGCATTTGTCTTTTGGAATTTGGTTCCTGTTCCTGCTGCAAGTCTCTTGATCTTCATATCTTTGCTGTAGGAAATTCCTATGTTGTATCCATTATCCAATTTCAATACAATCGCATTGGGCTCTCCTACCTCTGTCTTGGGCATGAGCTCTCCCTCTACTTTTATTTCCTTTGAGCTTATTTCTATTTTGTCGCCCAGGTTTATTCCATTGGTCTTGAATATACCTAGAAGTTCATTTGAATACAATACAACACCTATGCATACAGTACATTTGCTGAAGCTGAATTTATTAGAACTTTGTGAGTTGAGCCAATTCTCATGTTTTGACTGTTCACTATGACAACCTGCTTGTAATTTGGGTTTCTCCCGTTTATTGATTTTCTGTTCGATTCAGTAATTATAACATCAAACCTTTTGCCTATAAACCTATCATTTATCTCATGTTGGATTGACCTTACCACCCTTGAGAGCATCATGCTCCTCTGTTTTATTGTTCCGCGAGGAATCTGGGTCATTTGCGATGCAGATGCATGGGGCCTTGCGCCGAATCTTGATATGTTTGTCACTTCAGGCTTTGTCCTTTTTATGAATTCTACGCTCTTTTCAAAATCATTTTCTGTTTCTGTGGGGAAACCTACTATCATGTCTGTTTCAATTGTTATGTCAGGGATATTATCCCTTAGCTTTTTGACATAGGAATCGAATTGCTCTATGGTGTACATCCTTCGCATGTCCTTCAATACCTTGTTGCTACCTGACTGCACAGGAATATGCACGAACTTGTAGAACTTGTCGCTTTTCAATGCATCTGCAAATTCATCGAAGTACCTGTGAAGATGCTCCGGGTTCAGCATTCCTACTCTTACCTTGAAATTACCATCCATTGCACTTATCTTTTGCATTAGCTCTGCAATGTTGGTATTCTTGTCCAATCCGTAGGCTCCCATGTCCTGAGAGGTAAGCTGGATCTCCTTTGCCCCATTCCTAATGCTATTTTCTATTGCCTTTAGTATTAATTCCTCAGAAAAGCTGTTCAATGCGCCTCTTGCAAACTTGGTTTCACAGAACGAGCATGAACTTGTGCACCCGTCATTGACAGGCACTCTTGCTATTGCATCTTTTGCAGGATCAAGGAAAAGAATTCTGTCCTTTTTTGCATAGGCATCCAATACTACCTTCTTATTCTCAACTGTATCAAGAAATGCACTTGCAATTCTTTCCATATTGGGAATTGTAACAATGCTTGCATTTGGGGCGTATTTTTCTATAAGGTCCTTGTTTGCACTGGCCATGCATCCAGTGACAATTAGCTTCTTGCCATCGTTTTCAAGATTATTGAGCTTGTACAGTATTTTCTGCGAAGTCGCATTCTTGACCGTGCAGGTATTAACAACAACTGCATCTGCTTCCTTTTCATTATCGACCAATTCTATATTATTGCTTTTAAGTATGGAGCGCATTATGTCGCTGTCAGCCTGGTTGAGCGTGCAGCCGTAGGTTCTTATGTAAGCCTTCATGGTAATGCCCTAGTTAGATAAGATTAGAAAGATTATTTTATTAATGGTTAAGTCTACTGGTCTTGTTTCTCTTCTGGCATTTTCGTATCATGGTTTTCCTGCCCTTCAGATTTCTGGGATTCCCTCATAGCATCGCGCCTTTTGCGATATTCATCTAGTTCTTTGTTTTTTCTTCCATTGATAAGAAGTGCAGCTATTGCGATTATAATTACCAATGCTATTACTGCTGCTGCAATTTCGTAATACATGCCATTGTTCTGACTCTTTTGCTGTATTGTTGTAGTTGGCGCAATGGTTGTTGTGGCAGTTGTTGGCATTGTTGATGTTGTTTTCAATACCGGTGTTGTAGAGGCAAATACTCCTATGGTTAGATCATTTGGAATTGCAAACGAAATCGTGCAGGTGTTGGGGTTTATTGTGAATGATTCTATTGGATTCCATGTGCCACCAATTAGCTCGTAGGGAACTACCGAAGTAGACAGTATTGAGCACTGGTATGTTGTTGTTATGTTTGCGGAAATTTCATTTGATGTGCTTAGATTAATTACAAGTATCTGCACAGGATGTGTTGAGGGAGCGGTGAATTTAGTATTCAATATGTCCAATGAAACATTGTAGGTTCCATTGGTTTCTGAATAGAGCGTCAGAATTGTATTGTTCATGTTCGCCTTTATGCCTACCAATGAATTGTCCGTGAAATTGATCTCTTTATTGAATTTTAGCGAATTATCTATAACGTATTTGTAGGGCAGTACATTCAATTTCTGGTACAGTAATTCCATATTGGCATAGTACAGGAACGGCAGGCTTGACATGTTTACTAATTTAAGGTAATACTGGTAACCTGATTTGTTCAATATGGGAATGCTCTGGTTGCTCTGCCTTGATGTTATATTGTAATTTGCTTTGTTTACATCTAAGCTTATGGCACTTCTTGAAACGTTGTTGACAAACAAATTGAATGTGTTGTTGTTGAGCACCAACGATTCTGAATTGTTCTTCTCAAGGTTTTGGATCAAGTAGCCATTGATTATGTTTGTTACTGTTGTATTTACTGTTGTGTTCCTTATCGAGACAGGGCATGCAGACATCGTAACCGAATGCTCTATTGGGAGATAGGACACGTT
>JBEKES010000060.1:0-4289 GCA_050013715.1 Candidatus Micrarchaeaceae archaeon | reverse complement strand
GAGTAATATTCCACGAGCTCAACCTAAAGATTCCGCTTACCGATCCGATAAGCTATGTTCCAAGGTATGTAAATGCCCTGAAGCTTAGCGGCGAAGCCCAGGAGAAGGCAGTTCAATTGCTCAAAAATGCAATGAAGAAGGGCCTTGTCTCTGGAAGAAGCCCGACAGGTGTTAGTGCAGCTGCAGTTTACATTGCAGGTGCGCTTGCAGGGGAGCGCAGGACCCAGAAGGAAGTGGCTGACGTTGCTGGTGTAACAGAGGTAACAATACGAAACAGATACAGAGAGTTGAAGGAACAACTAAACATAGACGTAAATCTGTAATCGGAGTTACCAATGCCAGTAAACTATGCAATTGTCGGTCTAGCTTTACTTGTTGCAATGTCCTTTTTTGGCATTGCAGCAGGAGCACAAAGCTCCAATGTATCTTCTAATCTAACAATTGCGATAAATTCTACCCAATCTTACATAGAAACGGTAAATCAGAGCAGTTACCTTGTATTTTATCCTAATCTTAGCACAGCCTACAATGATCTGGCTCTTGCGAGGAACGAATCGTCAATAAACATTAGCGACGCGTATATGCTTCTGGGCAAGGCAAAGGAAAGCGCGGAAGAGGCCCAATCGAGAATAAGTCAGTACAAGACGATCTCGCTTTACTTGCTTGTAATTGTTGGGGTGATACTCGCATTCTCTTTGTATGTGCTCATGTCACCATCCAAAGCCCCAAAGCGCAAAAATAATTAGACATTTGTCTAAATTCTGATAATTAATAGAATACGTTTAAAAAGCTTGATGCGGTAATTATACTTGAAGGGATTGGGTTCACAAAGGTAAACACTTATCTGGGTGGGAGAATGGTTGGATTATCAGAAATAGAAGAAGGACTAGAGTATAGTCTTAAGGTAGACGCAAAGGGTGCCAGAGGCGAGGGCATAGGCAAGATAGGTAATCTTGTCATCTTCGTACGGAACGCAAAAACAAGAATAGGGAACATATACAAGGTCAAGGTTATAAAAGTTCACAGGACCTTTGCATATGCTGAGTTAAAGGATGCAAAGCAACAGTTTGTGGGCAACGGTTCTTTGGTCGACTTAACAAGTTGACCTTCCCACTTAAAAGTAAATTAATATATAAGTATTGGTTCAAAGTATATTGTTATATTTTTAATATTAGCTTTAATTCTGTTAAGTAATCAAGTAATTAAGTCAAGCGGCCACATGGATTTGGATTTTCTGGTGCAAAAGACAACTGCACATAGTTTATAAAAAATTACAAATTTATCAACGCATATTATTTAAATTTTGGTGTATATGATGAAAGATGAGACTAGTAAATACCTTAAGGGTACGACAACAGTTGGCATAGTTTGCAGCGACGGCGTTGTAATCGGCGCAGATACAAGGGCCACAATGGGCGGCTACATATCCAATACCGATGTACGAAAAGTATGGAAGATTGATACTTCTTTAGGTATGACCATTGCAGGTGCAGTTGGTGATGCTCAAGAATTAATAAGGGTCATAAAAGCCCAAAATGAGGTCTACAAGATGAATGAGAACAGGGCAATGTCGCCAAAGTCAACCGCATCGCTACTTTCTATAATACTTCAGCAAACGAAAATGATGCCCTATTATGTTCAATTGCTCGTTGCCGGAATGGACGGGGATGAACCTCAAATATACGATCTTGACCCTCTTGGTGGAGCAATAGAGGAAACAACCTTTACAGTAACAGGAAGCGGAACAGAGCTTGCTGCAGGTTATCTCGAAAGCGTATACAAGAAAGGGCTTACCACAAAAGAAGCAATAAAATACGTTGCAGGCGCATTGGCGATAGCAATGAAGAGAAACGCCTATACTGGAGACAGTATGATAATAGCATCGATAACAAAGGGCAGTTACACTGAATACAAGGGAAAGGACCTTGAGAAATTCTTGGGTGCAAAATAAGCTTATTCAAAACTAGAACGTTAGTCGTATTTTCTTATTAGTGATTTATTGGAAGAAAAAGCAGTAGAGAATAAGGAGCAAAAAGATAAGGAGCAAGCGGAAGAGCTCTTCGACAAGATAAAGTCGATGATACCCAGCGAAGCGAATTTCGTCAAGGCCGAGTTCGAAGGCCCTGACATTGTCGTTTATCTGAAGAATCCGAAAGTATTGTACATTGATGACAATGTGGTAAGGGGCATTGCCTCCTCAATAAAGAAAAAGCTTGTCATAAGGAGCGAGATCAATTCTCTGATGCAGAAGCCTAAAGCTGAAGAAATAATAAAGAACCTAGTGCCGAAGGAAGCGATAATAGCAAATATAAAATTCATAGAGGAATTTTCTGAAGTATATATAGAGGCGCTCAAGCCCGGCCTTGTCATAGGAAAAGGTGGCTCGACCCTCAAGAGCATAGCGATAGAGACAAACTGGACTCCCAAGGTGCTAAGAACCCCTACCATGAGCAGCGAAACGCTCTCAAGGGTAAGGCAATTGATGTTCAATGAAGCCGAATTCAGGAAGAAGTTCCTTGTAGGCGTAGGCAAGCACATAAACAGAACCATAACAAAGAGCGAATGGCTCAAGGCAACTGCTTTGGGCGGTTACAAGGAAGTAGGAAGAAGCAGCTTGCTTCTCGAGACTCCTCACTCTAAGATAATACTTGACTGCGGATTGAGCCCGGAACCTGCAATAAGGGGATTGAATGCAAACGACGGCTCTGATATAAACAAGGCATTCCCCTATCTTGACAGCGCAAACCTTTCGATAAACGAGCTCGATGCTGTTGTATTGACTCATGCACACATGGACCATATTGGATTTGTTCCATATCTTTTCAAGTTCGGGTACGAAGGACCAGTTTATTGCACTCCTCCAACAAGGGACATGGCCGCACTTCTACTAAACGATTATATTAAATTAAGCGCTAGGGCAGGAGGAACTCCATTGTATGGGGAGAAAGACATTCGAAAGATGCTTACCCATATGATAACAAGGGATTATGGAGAAGTTACAAACATAACCGATGAACTGAAGCTAACATACCATAATGCCGGCCACATCCTAGGAAGTGCAACAGTTCACCTGCACGTTGGGGAAGGAATGTACAACATAGTGCACACTGGTGACTTGAAATACGGATTCACAAGATTATACGATCCTGCTAATACAAAGTACCCAAGAATTGATTCCCTATTCATAGAAAGCACCTACGGAGGTAATGGAGACGTTACAAAGAACAGGGGCGATGCTGAAAGAGACCTTATGGAGATAATAAAATCAACCATAAGGAACAATGGAAAGGTCATTGTGCCTCTTTTCGCAGTTGGAAGAGCCCAGGAAATGCAGATGGTGCTAGAGAATTACATGATGAACAAGCCAGAATACAAGATGGATGCGCCAGTTTATCTTGACGGAATGATACTTGAGGCAAGCGCAATGCATACTGCCTATCCCGAGTATTTGAAGGAAAGCCTGAGAAACAGAATACTTAACAACAGATCACCATTTGAAAGTGAAATCTTCGAAATAATAAAAGGAGAAAGGGAAGAAATATTTGAAAAAGGACCTTCGATAATACTTGCAAGCGGTGGAATGATGAACGGAGGGGCAAGCCTTGAATACTTCAAAAGATTAGCAGATGATCCGAGAAACACGATAATATTCGTTGGTTACAACAGCTCAAATTCACTGGGAAGAAGAATACAAAGCGGATTGAAGGAAGTCCCGCTTCCTGACGAGAACGGCAAACTGGTCAACACAAAAATAAACATGAATGTGAGAACTGTCGAAGGGTTCTCGGGACACAGCGACAGGAACCAGCTTGTAAGTTTCGTAGAAAACTTGAGGCCAAAGCCCAAGAACATATTCACAATGCACGGAGAGGAGCACAAATGCGAAGAATTGTCTCGCGCATTGGGAAGAATACTTCACGTTGATGCAAGAGCACCAATGAACCTTGATTCCATACGATTGAAGTAATCAATCAAAGAAATGTGGACCTCAACAATAATTCCAGAATCTTAACATTTTTCGAGATTAAAATAAGTTCCTCCTGGTCTTTATTTCTTTTCTTGGCTGCTGCAAGTAATAAGAGTTCAATATCAGTTATCTCTTCCTGGGAAAGCTGCCTTCCTTCTTTGCAAGAGTTTTTTACCAAACTATCAAGTTTCATCCCTGCATTCCACAACATTAGCAAAGAAAACATCTCATTTGGGCTGCATAATCCTGTGTTTAATTCTTTTGTTAAGAAAATGTCATCTTTCCATTTTTTGATTGCATCATATACTTTTTCTGAAATTAT
>JBEKES010000059.1:0-4451 GCA_050013715.1 Candidatus Micrarchaeaceae archaeon | reverse complement strand
CTAGGATAAGGCACAATAAAGGATGGCAGCAACATGCTTTGGGGTTCGGCCAAATAAATCCTGGCTCGCACGATGTAACTAAAGAGGGGACAAGAATATTTGATCCTGCAGTAAATACTAGAAGAACTGCAGAAATTTTTTCTAAAAATCTTGCTAAAACAAAAGGGAATATCAAAAAGGCATCATGGGATTATTTTGGTGCAAGATCAAGTAAATACTCGGATGGTGTGGCAAGACGCTGGAAGGCAATACAAGATTATCAAAATAATATACATGCCCAATATCTCGGAAGCAGATAAATCATCTAATATTTCCAGATGAATGATCTGTGCAAATTTTGTGCTTTGAATCATAATGCTCATTGCATACTAATTTTCCGCACAATTTGCAAGTGTGTGTTGCATGTTTGCCGCATATTCTACACAAACCGACTAAATCTGACATAATATCATCTACCTGAATTTTCCTCTATTTCAATTGCACTGCCCAGTAATTCCTTTGCCCTTTCAATGGAAAGCGGTTTCAGTCCTCTTTTCTTGGCATAATTGCACTGGTATTCTATGTAACGCTCAGTTATTTTTGTGTTTGGGTCCAATTCCTTGCATTTTTCTATGTAATCGTTTATTATTTTTGTAGCTTGCTCCACTTCCAATCCTTTAGTATTTACTAGATAAGGTGCAAGTATCATGTTTACTGTTCTGTGCCTTACATCAGCAATAGGTGTTTGAAGCAATTTCTCTATCCATGCCTCGCTCTTCTTTCCTGGTTTTGACTCTGTCTTTATCGTAGCTACTCTGAATCTAAGCGTTTTCGAGTATTCTATAACTTCCTTTGGCAATTCGGAGCTTTTTATCGGCAATCCCTTTGAAATCTCCTTTGCTATTGCATGCTCTATTACTCTTACCATGTCGTTCTTGTTGATTATCACCATGCCACCGCTCAGCTTCTGGTTCACAAGCTCGAATTTCGGCTTGTTCGGCGCGTTCGCAACATAGTCAGTAAAGCTTATTGCTAGTTCGCTAATTTCATTGAAATCCCTTTTCCTGTAGAACGGCTCTGTTAATTTTATATTCAATTGCGCTGCAATTTTTATTATTTCCGAATTATCAGATGAAACAAGCGCATCCGATGACCTTTTTGATTCTGCATTGGAATACAATTTTATAAGATCAACTCTTTTGATTGCGCTGAGTATCATTCTGGAATAGAGATAAGTCATCAGGTAATCTAGCTTTATCGAATTTATGCTTATTTCCTTGTAATCTAAACCATTAGTTATTGCATTTTCAATGTGCTTTGCGCTTGAACTTAGATATTTTACATTTATGCTGTTGCCATTCTGCTCTACAACTTCCTTTGCCTCTTTGGAAAAAGGGTATTTGTAGGCAAAGCCCAGCAGATTATTATCCATGTATAAATATGGTAATTTATATATAAATAAGTTGAGTAATAGCATTATGATTGTATTAGATATAGAGACTACTGGAGAAATTCCATGGGAGCACTCGATACTCAGCATTGGTGCGATTGAATTCTCAAATCCATCAAACCAGTTTTACAATGAATGCAGAATAAGAGAAGGTGCAAAAATAGATCCTGAAGCATTGAATATAAACGGTTTCTCAAGAAAAGAAATAGAAAACCAAGACAAAAAATCTCTGAAAGATGCACTAACTGAATTTATTGAATGGACTGAAAAAATAGATGATACAACTATTGCAGGTCTCAATCATTACATGGATGTTTATTTCCTTGAATTTTCGCTTAATTTCTATGGCATGAAAAGCCCATTCAAGTACAGGCTTGTTGATCTGCATACAATTGCCTATGTAAACCATTTGAACCGAGGGCTTGAACTGCCATTGGAAAGCAGGGGCTCGGCATTGAAGAGCAACATTATATACAAGTATTGCGGAATGCCAGTGGAAGAGTTTCCTCACAATGCACTTACTGGAGCGAAGATGGAGGCAGAAGCATTCTCAAGATTCATTTACGGAAAGAATCTTCTAACAGAATACAAAGAATTTGAAATACCAGACTATTTAAAAAAATAAACGATTGATTTTATGATAGTTCTAGATGCAGAGATGTCAGGCCTTGATCCAAAGATACATTCGATATTAAGCATAGGTGCTGTTGATTTCTCAAAGCCAGAAAGACAATTCTACATGGAAGCAAAATTGAGAAACAATGCACAGATAGACCCAGAAGCAATGGAAGTAAATGGGTTTACTACAAAGGAAGTGAAAGACAAAAACAAACCAACAGAAAAGGAAATGATACTCAAATTATGCAAATGGATGGATGATACAAAAGATAGAACCATTGGAGGACACAACGTGCAGAATGACATAAAATTTCTTAAGTATGCGATAGCTCTCTATCAAATAGACTACAAAATAAACTCTAGGGCAGTTGATACATATGCACTTACCTATGAAAGCTATCTCAAAAGAAAATTAAAATTCCCAATGAAAGACAACATCGCTGACTTAAAATCAGATGTTGTTTTCAAATATTGCGGATTGAAGCAAGAACCGCATCCGCACAATGCACTTACCGGTGCAAAGATGGAAGCAGAAGCATTCTCAAGATTAATCTATGGCAAGAATTTACTTAAAGATTTTAAGAACTTCAAAATACCAAGATATCTTATCCAATAAGCTACTTCGAAAAGATCTTGATAATAATTAATACTTATAAGGACCTTCTAAGAAGTGTACCTTCAGCAGGTTTTGCTCCAGCTAATAACGATTTTTCAATTTGATATTTCAATTCGATCAATTCTGTATTAATTAATAAACTAATTAATTTACCCTGAAGTGTAGTGTGATCATTATGATCATATAATAAGTCGTGGCTTATTATTCTATTCAAACCATCTATGGCTTTGTAAACTAGTTCTTTCGGATTTTTCCTAATCTTTCTAATCGCTTTTTCATCAACTTCTACATTAGCATGTTTAGTATAACTTGAATTCCCGTTTACATCAATTTTTTCAAAATCTAGTGTTAACCAATTACTGATTCCAAAATACATACTCAAAATATAACTTTCTCCATTTGTTACTCTGAATTCTGCCTCTTTACTGTTTCTTGATAAATTATGCGTTTCACATCCTAAAATTTGATTTTCTATAGTTATAGTGAAACTACGCTCCCTGTATACACTACTGGTTAATCTATATTCAAAGGTTGTTGCTTTTGTTTTCTTATCTTTTGATACCATAATATCACTTAGATGAGCCTCTTAGTCTGATAGCTTTCGGTACTAACATTGCATCGTGCATCGAGTCAACCACTGCTTTTAACTGCATTATTGGCAATGTATCTTTTCCATAATCTGCGAAATCTCTCTCTTCTATTTCTCTTTTTTCATCCTTGTTATTTACTTTTCCTGCAACTAATGAAAAGTAAACATCTACAACTTTAGAAAAAAGCAATATGGGATTAGAATTTGCCCTTAGATCTATAAGCGTACCTTCTGTCGAAAATGGTTCATCTAATACACACTGTTTTCCTTCATCAAATTTTTGTAAGTTAATAACTTTTACTCTAGAAGTTCTCTCATCAAAGCCGATTGTAACTTTAAAACGCTCTCCACCGTAGTCAAGATATCCGGCATATCCCTCTTTGGCATATACGCCATATAATTCACAAACTATTTCGTTTTTTGTTTTTGTATAATCTAGCATATAAGTATGCTGATGAGCACAAGTCACGGGCCTGACGTAACTTTTCTGTATAACTTCGGTTCCACTTGCCTTTTTGGTTTTAGTTACCATTTTTACCACGAACTTATCTTATTTTTTAGATATATATAAGTTCCTTTGTTAGATGGTAAGGCTTAAATACCCTTTTCACTCTAATTAATAACGTTTATTTTTCTGTTTTGTTGTTCTACTTGTTAGTTTACAACATGTTTATTGTGAAAATTCCTATTTGGAATTGGATGTAGTCTTGAGGACGTGTAAAGAAGAAATCGCAACAACAATTGCTTATCTTATGATAGGCCAAAACTTCAACATCGACTCCAGTCGATGCTGCTGGAGGACACTGCTATCAGATTTCGACAGCCATGCAAGTTAGCTCAACGACTTCGTTGGGCAGCGTACGGCTCAGTAACACGTGGTCAATCTACCGTAAAGAAGTCCATACCCTTGGGAAACTAAGGTCAATAGATTATATGCTAGGACATCTGGAAGGAGTCCTAGTTCAAAGGGTTGTGAATTGGAACATTACCGCTTTACGATGAGACTGCGACGGATCAGGCTGTTGGCGGGGTAACGGCCCACCAAACCTATAACCTGTAGGGGATATGAGAGTATGAGCCCCGAGAAGGGCACTGAGACAAGGGCCCTAGCGCTACGGCGTGCAGCAGGCGCGCAAACTCCACAATGCGCGTAAGCGTGATGGGGGGAATCTGAGCGATTCACTTCGGTGAATCTTTTG
>JBEKES010000058.1:0-4639 GCA_050013715.1 Candidatus Micrarchaeaceae archaeon | reverse complement strand
TCAAATCTGAAAGTGAGCGCAAATTCAAGTCAAGCGAAAGCGACAAAGGAGAATTAAAAAAAGTTGTAATAACATTAAAGACTGAAAAGACAGAACTTGACAAGGATGCCATGCGCCTTCGTGTTCTTGGAAAAATATTAGATGGAAAACCTTTGGAGTACATAAAAATAAATAGTTATCATACAATCAACATAGCACCTGGTGACATCTTCGAAATCATAAAGGGCGAATGGAACGACTATATTGTTGATGTTGTAAAGAATGCGGTATCAGATTCAAAGAGGCCAAGACTTGGGCTTATTGTGCTTGATGATGAAAAGGCACTGCAAGCTTATCTTTTAGGCTACGGGCTTGACTTCAAGGACGAATTATACAGCAGATTGAGCAAGAGGATGAGCCCAAAAGACTTCCAAGAGCAACAAAATAAATATTTCGGCCAAATACTTGAGATTGCAAAGGACATGGTAGTGGATACTGTTGTAATTGCAGGCCCTGGCTTCACAAAAGACGATGTAAAGGCCTATGGCGAATCAACAGGTTTACTGAAAAAGATAAACAAGAGGATTATTTTTGAAAGTGTAAGCAATGCGGAACGCTCTGGAGTCTATGAGCTCATAAAAAGCGACAAGTTCTCAAGAATACTGGAAAAAGAACGCATAAGGACGGAATTCAGGATAATAGAGGAATTTCTTACTAATTTAAGCACAGGAAAGTCGAAATACGGCATTGAAAATGTAAGCATCGCACTGGATAACAATGAAGTGAGCATAATACTTGTAAATGACAGCATACTCGGTGATTTGGCAGTTCAGCAGCTTCTTTCAGATGCAGAAAAAGAGAGAATTAAGATCGAAGTATTCAATTCTAACGATGAAGTAGGAATGCAACTGCATTCATTTAAAGATATTGCCTCCATAAACTAAATGTAAGGGTGTATTAGTGGGAATTCTATCAAATCTAAAAAAATCAGATCCTGAAATATTCAAGTCCATAAAGAATGAATTGAAACGACAGAGGACTTCGCTTGAGATGATTCCTTCCGAGAATTTTGCAAGCGCCGATGTTCTTGCAACGCTTGGTACAGTTCTTAACAACAAGTATTCTGAAGGCTATGCAGGAAAGAGATACTATGGAGGAAATGAATTCATAGACGAGATAGAGAAACTTGCAATTGAAAGGGCAAAATCGCTCTTTAAAGTACCCTATGCAAACGTGCAGGCTTATTCGGGATCTCCAGCTAACTTTGCTGTTTATGCGGCTTTGTGCAAGCCCAATGATGTTATAATGGGACTTAATTTAACAGACGGAGGACATCTTACCCATGGATGGAAGGCGAGCGTAACAGGAGAATTCTTCAAAAGCGTTCCTTATCATGTAAAGGCAGATGGATACATAGACATAGAAGAAGTTAGAAGACTTGCAATGGAAAACAAGCCTAAGCTAATCTGGATAGGTGCAACAGCCTATGTAAGGGAATTCCCATTCAAGGAATTTGCAGGCATTGCAGAGGAATGCGGAGCTTATCTTGTTGCTGACATATCACACATTGCCGGATTGGTAGTGGGAAACGTGCACATAAGCCCTGTTGAATATGTTCACATAATAACATCAACAACGCACAAAACATTAAGAGGGCCTAGAGGGGCCTTGATAATGGTAACTGAAAAGGGATTGAAGAAAGATCCAGAGCTTGCAGCAAAAATAGACAGGGCAATCTTTCCTGGTTTGCAGGGAGGTCCCCATGACAACGTAACAGCTGCAATCGCAGTTGCACTTCTTGAAGCATCGAAACCAGAATTTGCAGATTATACATTGCAAATAGTAAAGAATTCAAGAGCACTGGCAGATTCACTTATGAAAAACGGATTGAAATTAGTGACTAACGGCACGGATAACCACATGATACTCGTTGATCTAACACCATTCGGAAATGGAATGGGAGTTTTTGCACAGGAAGCGCTCAATTTTGCAGGAATTGTCGTAAACAAGAACACAATACCAAATGAACCTGCAAGTCCATTCTACCCTAGCGGTATAAGACTTGGAACTCCAGCAATAACAACAAGAGGCATGAAAGAAGAGCAAATGCATGTTATAGGAAAAATAATGGCAGATGTAATAAATCAAACAAAAGAATTCAAATTGCCTGAAAAGAAGGAAGAAAGGTCAGAATACATAAAGAAAGCGGTGAAGAAACTGAAATCAAACTCAATAATAAAAGACTACAAAAAACAAGTTGTAGAAATGTGCGGTGCATTTCCATTGTATGAAAACCTTAAGCTGTGATATATTGGAAAAAATATTAAATTTGGGCTGCGGTCTGGACAAGTACGGAACGCACAGAATTGATGTAAAACCATTGGATAAAGACACAATTAAATGTGACATAAATAAAGAAAAACTGCCATTTCCCAATAACTTTTTTGACAAGGTTTACTGCAGAAATATGATCATGTACGTATCAAATTACAATAATTTCATTATGCCACCCGAAGGAAACCACACCTTTTAAGGTGTGGAGGAATTCGGTATGTTTCCATCGTCATACCATATCCTCTATCTCTTTGAGCCTCTTTTGGAGTGCGTCCCGTGCTGGTGTTATAGCTTTGGCGTATGCCTCCCACACGGGTTTCATGGCTTCGTAGTATGCCCCTTGCACTGGCACTCTGGCTTTATTGTATTCCTCCCATGCTGACGCAGCAGCTTTAGCGAATGCGTCCTTTGCCTCGTTAATCAACTTTTCTTTTTGTTCTGATGTTATCATGTTCTTACCTCTTTTCTGCGTTGCTGTCAATGATACCACATCCCTTTAGGGTGTGGTAGTTCATTATGCATTAATTTTTTTATAATAATTAATATAAGGAGTCAGAGAATCCCCGCTATTCATAGCGGGAAGTGAATGACTGGCTGAGTTGCTATTTTTCATCGTTATCCTTACTCAATAATTCTGCCATAAAGTTCTTATCAACCATACTATCATATAGATTATCCAAAGAACCTAATGCACCTTCGTGGTATTCCTTTAACGTATCTTTCTGTGTGGATTTCTTTATAAGTTCACTCAAGTGTTCTCTTCTTTTCCATACATAATCTTTTACTCTTTCCAAAATGTCTTCTCTTGCATAATTTATTGCGTGTTCTACATCTTCCCCGTCATAAGTATCATCAGGCTCGTTTTCTGATGCATCGTGATGGTGTGCATCTAAATCATCAAAGATTTCATCAAGAGTCCATTTGTGTCCCATATTAATCATTCCATCTAAGTTCTTTTATTATCTCTGAACAAAGTATTGCTCCAATACCACCACCAGCAACAAACATACAAGGAATAAATAATAGTTTAACTGGTGTTATCCACGTTAAAGCAAATCCTATAATCGTTGCAACTATACAAACTAAACCGTAATTGCCAAAACGTTTTATGTTGCTTTTGATTCTTTCTTTCTTCATCTAATCAACCTTTCCCTGTTTCCCATTCTTCCACTTAGTAGGGTTCTGCCTATGCCATTCTCTATGGTCTAACATATCTATTCCTTGACTTGGCATTATATCGTAAAGTGGTTTATCGCATAGAAAACAGAACTCTTCTAATTCTCTGCTAAGTGCTGGACTTTGACAACCGCATCCTACTGGTTTCTGTCCTTCCCTATAAAGTGTTGGTAAGTGCATACAGGTATTTCCATAATACATTGCATCACAAACTACATCTGTTGGATATGCTTTTACCCTACGAACTTCTGCAATATGAACCCATCTTATTGGTCTTTCTAATCTTGCTTTTCTCATCTGTTCCTCTGATACAAACATTCTGAACCTGAACTCTTCTGTTATCTTGTGTCCGCAATTCTTGCACATAATTCCACTCATCTAACCACCATACTTCCATAAAGTCTTTTGCGTATTGGACTTTATCGCTTTTTGCATCTCTTGTTTCCTAACTTGTATCTGTTGCTCCTCTATGTATCGCTTTACCTTGTCCTCGCTTATGTATCCTGCCGTTGATGCGTAATAACCATCTGCCCAGAGTGATGCCCCTAACTGCCTTTTCAAGTCAGGAAAGATTCTGCGTAGTTGCCTTGATGTATTTCCCTTTAACTGATGGACTACCCTTGAAACTGCAAATGCAGGTGGAACTGAAACAAAACAATGTATATGGTCTGGTTGAATCTCAAATGCTAATACCTGCCAGTCGAAACTTTCCGATTGTCCTCTTATGATGTCTTCCAATACCATTCGTAAAGTTCTTCCTGTCAAAACTGCTTTGCGATATTTTGGTATCCATACGATATGATAATTTACGTTGTATGTTGTGTGTGCTCCCTTCCTGATTGTAGATAGACCTTGCATAAGTTGCTTTGGTGCTTCAAAGTGTGGGTATGCCTTTTTCATCTGCTCACCTTCTCTGATAGGACTTTCAGTATCCAATTCTGCCTTGTCCTCTTTTCCTTTTGTGCCGTTGCCTCTATCTTCTTTAACAGAGGTTCAGGAACTCTTATGAATATTCCTTTTGTATCCGTCATAAACTCACAATAATATTATGCCATTAAAGATATATAAAGCTATCTGTTGCTATCTTTTATCCCTCTATCTGCCCTGCGTTGCGATGCTGAAATACCCTGTCCTTTAGGGCAGGGTTCTT
>JBEKES010000057.1:0-4776 GCA_050013715.1 Candidatus Micrarchaeaceae archaeon | reverse complement strand
CCTTTTGTCCAAGTATTTTTTGTATCCAGGAGTAGGGGTGTTGTTGAAGTATACGGCTAATATTCCCTTTTGGATTTCTTCTTCCTCTTCTTCAATGGCTTTTTTTAATCGTTCTCTTTCTATTGAGCTAGTTGTATCGTATTCACCCATTGCAAGCTTTCTTTTGTATTCCAGCTGGGCCTGCATATGCTCAGTTACTTCAGGATCAACTTCAAATGCCTTGACAAATTGGTACTTGTAAAAATCTATGTGGTAAACAAGCTCCTTCCTTGCCACAATATTTGCAGCTTCAAAGTCATAGGCATTTTTTACTTCATTAAGCAATTTCATCTTGACTTTTTCGTCCTTTATCACTCCTGTCTTTTTTATGCAAATGGCGCTGATGTCCTTCCATGCCTCCATTGCCATTTCGCCCCTTTTTTGCTTATCCTTTTCTCGTCTTGTATTTTCCAACAATTCTTTCAGCAAAGGCTTGCCCTCGTCCTGCCTTCGGCTTTCCAGTTCCTTGAGCTCTATTCCGCCCCATCCTCTTATTTGGACAAGATATTCTTCCATGTGGCGTATCCATACTTCGTCGACTTTTTCAGTTATTTTATAGGTTTTAGCTGATTGGCTAGCTGATGCTGGCAGCTGTCCTTGAATAGTTTCTTTCCTGCTTTTTTCAGATTCAAGCTTATCTAGTTTTGCCTTTAATCTAGCTCTGAAGCCTGTGCCATCTTCTTTGTTTTTCTTAGAGCGCATCATTTCTACCAATATAATTTACGGCTTTCCTTATATATAAGGTTTTCTAAATTGCGTTTTTGATGCCAAATTCGCACATTTTATTTAAAGGGCAATCCACGCATTTAGGCTTGCTTCTGCAGTAGTTCTTGCCCAGCTGCACGAACTGTGCATGGAAGTCCTTGTACAATCGCAGATCCTTTTTTATGTTGCTTTCAAAGTAATTTCTTAATGCATCGTATTCTAGATTCTTGTCCATTTTGCTGATCCTGCCCATGCTTCTTCTGGTATAGGCATCTATTACAAAAATGGGCTTGTTAGCAGCGTATAATATTATTGAATCTGCAGTCTCCTTGCCTATGCCGTTGTAGGAAAGAAGCGTTTTCCTTAGCGTTTGCTTGTCAAGAGAAAGCATTTCGTTGAAGGTTCCATGTTCCTTTAGAATTCTTTTCGATAATTCCTTCAACCTGCTTGCCTTTTGCCTGTAAAAGCCGCTTGGCTTTATTAACTTCTCAAGCTTTCCTAGGGGCATGTTTGCTATTTTTTTTATATCTAAAGAAGTAGAGTCTTTAAGGTTTGCAATCGCCTTCTCCACATTTGTCCATGTGGTTTGCTGGGTAAGCATCGCTCCGACAAAAACCTCAAATGAAGTTTCGCCAGGCCACCAGTTCAGGTAGCCAAAGTGCTTTCTTAGCTTTTTGTATATTTGGATAGGTTCTGGGCCATCCAGAAAAGCACCTAGAGTTTCAGTTCTCCTTTCTTTATCTTGGCTATAACTATTTTTGGATTTTCGCCATCGCAGGTTACTCCCATGCTCTGACAGGTTCCAAGGATCTGGCATATTCTTTGTGCAATTGTTTTGCCGTATATTGTCGCTTCCTTTGATTTTGCAATGTTTTTCAATTGCTCCATGGTGATGTTGCCCACAACTTCTGCCTTTGTCTTTGCGCCAGATTGTATCTTTAATTCCTTCAATATCAATGCGCTGGTAGTTGGAGAACCTATCTCAATCCTGAAGGTCTTTGTTGTTGTATTAACATGCACTTTTACAGGTATCTTTATGCCTTCGAATTGCTTTGTCTTCTCGTTTATCTCGCTTATTATGCCGTTTATGTTTACTCCAAGGGGACCCAGTGCGGGACCCAGCGGTGGCCCTGATGATGCCTTGCCTCCTTCGACTAACCCAGTTATTGTTACTTCGCTCATATAATCTAACTCTTGTTTGCTTTTTGCACTATTTTTGCAGTGTTCATCTTTGTTGTTATTGGTATTGGCACAACAACATCCATTAATTCTACGGTAATATCATCCTTTAGTTCATCCACCTTTAATACGCGCGCCTTGTATCCCTTGAATGGCCCTGTTGTAAATTCAACAGTATCTCCTTTTTCTATGCCAACTGCATGGCTTCTTACTTCTATGAGCTTGTTTACCTCTTCTTCGCTGAGGGACTTTGGCAAAACCCCACGTATGCTGCGCCCCTTTGTCACGAACTGCCTTGTTGATACTTCATCTTCTGCCTCAAGTATTATGTATCCACGTACGCCTTCAACTACTATTATTGAATATATAGGTAAATCCGTCTTGGATATTTTGTTCTGCAATATGTTTGCAGCTATTTGCTCTTGTCCTGAAGTTACTTTTACAACGAAGTACAACTAAATCACTTTAATATTATTCCCTAACAATATAATACCATTACATTTTGATTATCATGAACTATCTAAAGATAAAACTTGAACATGCAAATGAGGTAAAAAAACTCATGATGCATTTGAATATCTTCGACAGTTCCAGAACAGTACAACATAGCCGAAGCTATGTCTATTTTCCAATTATAGTTATGAATGGAAAGGATATAAAGCCTTTTGATAAATTTGGTGCAAAAATAATCAAAAGAAATTTAAGGAAAAACAGCAAAAGACCAAGCTATGAAGAGGAATTGGTAAAATCCTTGAGCGCAAATGAACTGAAAAAGCTTTCAAAGGGCTACGACCAATTAGGGGACATAGCAATAATAGAGTTCAAGGGAAGCAGGGCAAAGGAAAAAGCAATTGCAAAAATATTGATGAAATCAAACAGCACCATAAAAACAGTGCTTGCAAAGGATGGTGCAGTTTCAGGCAAATACAGAGTAAGAAAATTAAGATACGTTGCGGGGTTGAAGAACTACATTGCAAACTACAGGGAAAACAACTGCACGTTCAAATTTGATGTGAGAAAGGTATTCTTCTCCAATAGGTTATCATTTGAGAGGTCAAGATTGCTCAAACTTGTAAAAGAGAAGGAGAATGTGATGGTCATGTTTGCTGGAGTGGGTCCATTTGCAATAGAGATAGCAAAGTCAAAAAAGAATTCAAAAGTAATTGGTATAGAGGCAAATCCCCATGGATACAGATCAATGCTTGAAAACATAAAAATCAACAAAACCCCAAATGCAACTGCTATTCTAGGCGACGTGAAGAAAGTATCAAACAAATTCAAGAATTTTGCCGACAGGATAATAATGCCGCTGCCATGGTCGAGTCTAGATTTTCTTGATGATGTTTATACAATTGCAAAAAAGAATGCCATTGTCCATATTTATGCCTTTACAGATGCTGAAAACGCATACGAATCTGTTTTCAAGAGAATAAAAGAGCATTCAAAATTGAGAAATTATAAAATAATACTTCTTGACAAAAGATTGGTAAGACCATATTCTAAGAAAGAATTGGAGATAGTCCTTGATTATAGGATGGTAAAACAGAAACTATCTGTAAAGCACATCTAACGATACGAATAAATATTTAACCTCTGCATACTCTTTGATGACCAGCAGTACAGAGATGACCTATAGTAGCACCTTGAATCTTCAGGAGTTCGTCAAGAATGCAACATGGAGAGAAGTTCTTATCGAGCTAGTAGATACTAACAAGCTTGATCCATGGGACATCGACATAATAAAAATAGTTGATAGCTATATCGCAGCAGTAAAGCGAATGCAGGTAATGGATTTGCATATACCTGCAAACATCATACTAGCCGCATCGGTATTATTGCGCATGAAGAGCGAGACAATAAACATAATGCAGATAGATGAACCATTGGAACCAGAGGAAGTAATTGCAGCTACTAGGGTAGCACCAGAAGTGCCCAATCTGATACCAAGGCTTAGGTTGCAGCCCAAGAGGAAAGTTACGTTAACAGAACTAATGGATGCGCTTGGCGATGCCATAAAAATCAACGAGAAAAGAGAAACGATAATAAGGCAGAAGGCAGAACCTCTGAATTTCGTAATAGAAAAAGATGACATAGATGAGAAGATAGATGCAGCGCACAGGCTTGTGAAGACTTATGCCGATAAGGAAGGACTTACTACTTTTGCAGAATTATCCAAGACATTCAATTCGCTTGAAACGCTTCTGTTGAGCCTTTTCGTTCCTTTGCTGTTCCTTGCCAACAAGGGAGACATTCTTCTAATGCAGGATGAATTCTTCAATGAGATATTCGTAAAGCTTAATAGTGAAGAGAATGGAAAGGGAAAGTAGTTCCGAATACAAGAAAACAGTGGAAGCGGCTCTTTTTGTATCTGGCAGGGCCATGGAAACGGAAGAAATAGCAAAAGTAGTAGGGATAGGTTCGGTAGGCCATGTGAAGAAGATACTCGAAGAATTGATAAGCGATTACCAATCAAGGAATAGTGCATTGATAATATCAAAGGTAGGGGACAAGTACGCAATAGGAGTTAGGAACGAATATGCCGAAAAGGTCAACTCGCTTGCCGGTGCCCCTGACATTTCGAAAGGCTCATTGAGAATACTTGCATACATAAGCAAGAACGAGCCCGTGATGCAATCAAGTGTTGTGAAGGCATTCGGGAGCTCCACCTACGAGCACATGAAGGAATTATTAGAAAAAGAATTTGTGAAAACCACAAGAATCGGCAGAACGAAGAGAATTGAAACTACAAACAAGTTCAAGGAATATTTCAACCTCAATCAATAGGTTATTTAGTAGTTGAATAAAATTCTTATTATTGATCCTGAATTATTGGATCAACAATCTAAAATAATA
>JBEKES010000056.1:0-4797 GCA_050013715.1 Candidatus Micrarchaeaceae archaeon | reverse complement strand
TTATCAAATAGGATTATATTTAAATATCAGACATCTTAAAAAGCCACTTTCGGAAAAAATTGTATATCATATATCTACATTCGTACTTCTGCCACTTCTTGGAATTGTATCAACATTCCCAGCAGTTATGACGATATTTAAAAGACCCGTTGGGTTTGAAATTGTTGATAAGTAGAGACATTAGAAAATGTAATAACTAGCTGGCAGTGAACTGCCCTGATGCTATTTCTGAATAGGATGTATTGCTTGATCCGTTTACTTGATACCTGGCCCATATTTCTCCATTCACTATGCTGCCTGTTGGTAGCTTGGAAGTTACAGGTAATACGACATCTGCATAGTGCCCAGGATTCATATAAGACACATAGGCAGCATTCAGATGGCTAAATGTTACATTTGGCGTTCCGTTGTTGATCGTGGTCCCTTCCGGCACATATTCAACTGATACATTTGTCCAGTTTCTGCCAGTGTTCTGAATGATTAGCATGGTAAGATTACCTGTAGATGCACGAAGAACAGGGTTTACACACCCGTATTGGATTGTTACATAGCATGCGCTGTATTGGCGTATTAGAATACTAGTTGAATTTGAGTTTGGATTGAATGTGCCTATTGGTGTAATACGGCTTATCGCAACTACATTATAGGTGTAAAGACCTGCGATAAGAGTCCCTACCAATAGAAGCAATACCATGAACATGTGGCGTCCAGGAAGTTGGGAATGTATGTTTGTACTGAATTTCCTAATCGAAAAGTAGATTATCACAACTGCGGCTCCTAACATGATTAATCCTATTATTATATAGAATTCATCCTGAATTGGCAGCGCCGATGCAGCTAATGCTGCTGAATTGGATGGTATTGTAGATGAGATTGGTTTTGGCAGGATTGTAGTCGTAATAGTAGAGGGAATAATTTGCGGTGAAAACTGCATTACTGACAATGTTGTGGTTTTCTTGTTGGCCGTAAATGATAATTTACATGAAGTGGAATTTGCCGTGAAAGAGTTTATGGGCACCCATGTCGAATTTTCAAGCTGGAAAGGCATTATTGCATTGGATGGAATATTGCATGGGTATTTAATCGAAAGATTAGCAGGTGCCAGAATTGCAGATTTAATGCTTATTTCCACAGTGGATAGTTTAACATAATTCTGAGGTCCAGATGGAGTAATGCTTCCAGCATTTGTTATAACAACTGAATTAGCAATGGAATTCGGCTCTATTGTTATGTTATTCAAATTAGAGGTATTGAAACTTATGCTAACGTGATGTGTGCTGTTTGTTGTATTATTAATGCTGCTATTTGAGATTGAATTGCTAGAGCTTGAATTGGTATTGGAGCTGTTTGTTGTTGTATTGGAACTGTTTGTGGTGGAGCTGAAATTAGAGTATATATACAATATTATAGACTGCTGTATTGGCACATAGGAGATGTTTAGGAGTTCTACATGTGTTATGTAATCTGTTCCTGATGTTACAAAATAGTTGGAATTGGTAGTTAATACATAGGAGGAATTTCCGTTTATCGTTATGCCTGCAGATGTGGGTGTAATATAATTTTCAGTTATGTTCAACGTATTGTTAAGTACGGTAAGATTTACTTGGTTGAGTTGCGACAAGTTAAAGATAGTATAATTGTCATTATGCTTTATTGTAATTGGGTGTGAAGACCCGCCACCTCCTCCACCTCCGCCGCCTCCGCCGCCACCTATAGTGGTTGTTGTGCTCAATGTTGAGGTTAATGTACTAGAGACTATGGTAGATCCAGTTGAAGTGGTTGTTGGAATTGTGGTTGATCTTGATGTAGAACTGGAAGTTGATGTTGAGCTTGATGTAGAACTGGAAATTGTTGAAGTGGTTGTTGGTATTGTTGTGCTTGATGTAGATAATAAAGTTGTAGTTGTTGGAATTGTAGTTGATGAAGAAGTAGTTCCACTTGTTGTTCCTGATGTGGAAGTTGTTGAGCTTGATATTGAACTGGAAGTTGAGGTAGTTGGATTTGTTGAGGTTGCTGAACTGGAAGTTGATGTTGTTGGAATAGTTGAAGTTATTGAACTTGTTGTAGAGCTTAATGTTGAAGTGGAAGTTGATACAATGGTTGATGTGGTTGTTGTATGTACTGTAGTAGAGGTTGTTGGAATTGTTGAGGTTGTTGTGGCAATTGAGGTTGTTGTGTGTGTTGAGGTGGAAGTGGTTGTAGTCGAATTCATATTGGTGTCCTTTGTAAATGTTACTAATGTTGTAAGTGTATTGTTGCAGCTGCTTGTGTCACATAGGTCTTGTATCATTACACCGTTAATGCCCTGTATCTGCGATAGTGCATTTATGTCAGATTCAATAACGCTTTGGCTTGTCGATTGTTGGTCCAGTTGCACGAATACGACAAGATTCGGATTCTCACCCTTTGAAACAGAAAGTAATTCAGTAACATTCTGCACAAGTGCCGATTTGTCGCTTGTCAGGAACTGCTCCTGCAAGTCAAGGAAGTCAACACAAGTCCAGTTTATCCTGTTGAACTGGCCCCAGCCAGGAACGTCTATCTCTGGTGTGAAACCAAACTTGTAACCAGCAGCGTGCACGAAATTACAAGACATCTGCGTAAAATTAGCCTGGTTTATCTGCTCGTTTTGAGGAGTTAGAGCCCAATCTTCAGAATCATAGGCTATGTAATCGTTGCCGCTGAAATTGTATGCCTGGGCAAAAGGAACGTCATTTATATAAACGCTTAAAACATTTGAAGTAAGCTCTGAGTAATTGTTATCCAATACTATTCTATCAAATGCCTGCGGATGGTTCCAGTATGTTATATACACTCTTGGAGGCGTTGCGTATTCATCATCTATCAATAGAGCTGTTGAATTGTCGCTTGCGTAGTAGGTCTTGAACTTAGGAAGCAGCGTGCTCAGGTTGGTATATATGGAAAATCCCAATCCGTGTATTTCTACTGAAGGTACAAGTGGTACAGGAACCGAACTTTTCAATGAGTAAGTGTAAAGATAAAGATACATAACTGAGATATCGAGTATTACAACTGCAGCTATGATTACTGCCAAAATCCAAGCCTTGCTTATCTGGCCTTTTGATATAGTTGTATTTTTCATTTTCTCACTTTATTTCAACGCCAGATTCGTTGGGCATTGAAATCAATATATAGAAGCCTAATTCTACCACTAATTTTATTATACTATTTTGTTTTTTCTAATATATATAATCTCTTATGAGTGCGATTTATGGCTCTTTATCCATATACGTACTGGTCTATTTTCGAATAAAAGATTATGTAGTGCCTGGTATCTTGTTTGCTCCCAACCTGCCAAACTTGTTCCAGTTTGCCCTTATGCCTATTGAATGGTCTACTGCCGCTTTTACATTTATATAATTGATCAAATAGGAATAATACACGCTTTGCACAATGGCATACAGCGACAGTTTCTTCTGCTCTTTAATACCATCCACATACATTATGTACAGAATCAGCAAAACGAATGGTACTGCAAAGATACCAAAGCTTATTGCATAGAATAGTAGATTGTTCGTAAGTATCGCAGTTACTAGTGCAAAAACAAGTATTATAGAAGAAACCACATCTACCCAAGGCATTATCAGATAGTAAGGAAGCCCTACGGTTCCTATTCTTCCGTATTTCTTATTGAATAGTATGCCCTTGTGTTTCTTAAGAACTTCATATCTGCCATAGCACCACCTATATCTTTGCTTTATGAAGTCTTTCAGATTTGCAGGTGCTTCAGTATATGCAACTGCATCAGGATTATACACTATCTTGTATCCATTCTTTGCGAGCGTAACTGTCAAATCCATGTCTTCTACTAAAGTATCAGAGGAATAACCACCAACCTTTAGCAATGTAGATTTCCTAAATGCACCAACACAACCAGATATTACCTGTACACAATCCAATTCTGAGAAAGTTCTCTTCTCAAGGTATTGCCCTGTTATATACTCTATGGACTGGTTTTTAGTCAGTAGATTGTCGCTGTTGGATATTCTTACATTGCCTGCTACTGCGGCTACCTTTGGGTCTTTGAATGGCATTACCAATTGAGAGATAGTATCATTTTTGAATACGCTATCGGCATCTATGCATATGACTATTTCCCCTTTAGCCTGCTTTAATCCATAATTAAGTGCATTGGCTTTTCCGCCATTTTTCTTGTTGATGAGCCTTACCATTTTAGGGTATTTCTTTTCAAGCATTGCACCTACTTCTTTAGTGTTGTCAGTGCTCCCGTCATTTATTATCAATACTTCAAAGTTCTTGTAGCTTTGTTTGTTAAATCCCTTTATGCAGTTTTCAAGAGTAATACCTTCATTATAGCATGGAGACAGTATAGAAACCAATGGATTATATGAGATATCGCTCTTGTTGTTGTTTTTCATTTTATAGTTGTAATCTTTATCCCAAATCGCTTGCTTGTTGGTTTTCCTGCGTTGATTATTTTTACTTGAGAATATTATGAATATTATGGTCTTTAATGTAATCAATCCCATGAAGATTACTATAATGTATTCAATGATCTGAAGCGTTTGCAATAAAACACATTTTATTTACTTATATCTGCGTTGCTGTATGATCCGTCAAACAGACGTATCGATATCCAGCATATCCCTATGCCAGAAAAATATCCCCTTATAATATATACGTAGCCCGCTATAAAAAAAGGAACTAAAGACTACTTTTAATACATTACTATTACTTTACAATAGTATATATTAGTATACTATTATTATTGCGTAATATATAAACCTTATTATTGTATAATATATAAACCTTTTT
>JBEKES010000055.1:0-5216 GCA_050013715.1 Candidatus Micrarchaeaceae archaeon | reverse complement strand
TTTATTTTGATGGAAAGGAAAAAAGGATAAAGGATTTACACAAATTTGCAGAAGAGAAATGGGGCAATAATCAAGGATATGCTCAACAATATATTTTTTGGCTCGGTAGAAGCAATACGTTCAAATAATAATTATAAATTTTGTAAACTACTTTTCTATTAATCTCTTTATTACTTTGATAAATTCATCCAAATCCTCTGTATTTTTTGCTTGTTTGTATGTTGTTTCATCATATGAATTATCCTTATATGCATGAACAAGCAGGTTTCTCAATACTCTTCTTTCTTTTATTTTATCAGATAAATTTTCACCCAACCTATTTTTCATATTTTCCAATAGTGAATTTTCATCACCTTCTAATTTCATCTCTAAATATTTATATAAAAGAATTAGTAAGTCATATTGCATGTCACTTATTAATTGAAGATTCCTTTCTACAGCATTCTTTAATATAAATTCTGATTTTGAATATGATTGATGCGAATCTGGAAGAATTTCTTTCAATCGTTTTTTGTATTCACCAATTCTTAATAATCTTACTTTTATTCGTTCTTTATCCATCAAAAACAACCATTAGATCATACTATTAAACATGTAACTGTATTCGTTCCATTTTTTTATTGTATCTATACTCTTATCATATAATTCTGAATTGTTTGCACTATAAAGTATCTCTGCATCATTCATAACTTTTCTTTTTATTTCCAATGGCAAAGTATTGAAAATTACTATATCAATAACTTTATTTTCAACAGAATTAATTGCTTTAAAGTAGTCAAACAATTCCTCTTCGTATTTAGCATTATCTTTTAACACCAGCGCAACATCAACATCTCTATAATTTTTATCTCTTCTCGCGTAGCTGCCAAAAAGCAATATCGCTATTATATTTTTATCTTTTTTCGCTTTTTCGATCATTAAATTTAATTTGCTTTCTATTATTGCTTCCTTTGATAGCCACTGCGAAACAGCTTCCTCAACCGCATTGCTTATTGAACCTCTACCATAGCCAAATTTTTTCATGGCTTTTTCTCTGAGTCTTTTATCTGTTTCATCTGAAAAATATATTTTTGCTTCAGTCATAATTATATTTATCCCTAAAGGTATAAATACCTTTTGAAACTATTATATAATGATGATTAATTGGATCTAGATAAAGACATAAAATTAATTTCAAAAAACTTGACGCAGAAACAGAAGGATTTCGACAACGTAATGACACTTGTTAGAGATATTGTGAGAAATTCTGCACAAACAATAACAATGCTGCATAATAATGATGTGAAAAATGCGACCAAAACAATAGCAATAGCAAACAAAATGGTTGCAAGTTTGAAGAAATTTGATTCTGTTTTCAATTATCATGCAAAACAGGCTTATCAGGAATATGCAGAGGCGAAAATCTTTCTTGAAATAAAACTAAATCACAACATTCCACCATACTCTAAAGTAGGAGTTGAACAAGAAGCATATCTTATGGGTTTGATGGACGTAATGGGAGAACTAAAAAGAGAAATACTTGAATCACTTAGAGAAAACAAAATAAAAGATGCTGAAGAATACTTCAAGAAGATGAGAATTATTTATGATAGCACAAGAAGCGTAAGGTTCGCTGAGGCTGTTCTTAACGGGTTCAGAAGAAAGCAGGATGTCGCAAGAATACAAGTAGAGAGTGCAGGCAGTGAGATACTTTCTTTCAAAAAGAAATAATTATATTTATAAATTATCTGATAGAAATTTCTTTAGCATTCTAAGGTCTGCTTTTTCTGAATCATAATAATAAGAAGTTATACCAACTTTTTCGGCACTTTTTACTGCATCTGGATTATGTTCGAAATAGATAACATCATTTCTACCAAGATTAAGATGACGTAGTAATATTTCATAATATTGCGGATTTGTTTTTTCTGGATCATGTTTTAATGTAAAAACCACATATGGCACTTTATCTAGATCATATTTCTTAAATCCTTCATCGTTTGCACTAGTAAGAAGAATTTTTCTATTAGGAAATGATTCCAACAAATCATACATTGCTTTAAAAACTTTATAAGTACCATTTACATTTATTATAAACGCATCAACAGCATCAACTAGAATTGTTTTCATCTAATCAATTGATAGTTCAACTTGTCTCTTTTGTTGATTTCTCGAATATGTCTAATCCTTTTTCAATATTAGTTTCGCTTATTGTAAGTGGAGGTATTATCCTTATAGTTGATTCACCACATGGGAGCATAAGCAATCCATTCTTTAACGCAATTTCAAGAAGTTTCTCCCTTTCCTTTACTCCATGCTCTTTTGTTCTTTTGTTTTTGACTATTTCTACGCCTATCATCAATCCGATTCCTCTTACGTCACCTATGATTTCATATTTTTCTTTCATTTCATTTAATCGTTTAATTGCTGCATTTCCATTCTTCTTGATTTTGATTTCTAATTCCTTCTTGTTTTTCATCAAGTATTTTAATGACGCATGAGCTGCTGCAATAGATACGTGGTTTCCCCCAAATGTGTTTGAATGCGCTCCTTCGGGCAGATCGCCCAAGCTATTCCTAACTATTGTTGCACCGATTGGCAATCCCGAACCGAGTGCCTTTGCCATGGTGTAGATATCAGCACTTACTCCAAAGTTATCCAGTGCGAGAAACTTTCCAGTTCTCATATATCCAGATTGAACTTCATCACTTATCAGAAGTGCTTTGTTTTCATTTGCAATTTTTCTTATTCCTTTTATGAAACTTGCTGGAGGAACAATGTAACCTCCTTCTCCTTGTATGGGCTCAAGTATTATTGCTGCTAGTTCTTCTCCCATAATTTCTTTTTTTAGTATGTATTCTTTTATAAAATCAAGATAATCCTCTCCGCAATTATGCTCATTACGATTGAAAAGGCATCTGTAAGGATAAGGATACGGAGCATGCACAACCCCATTGAATGGGCCAAAGTGGGCTCTTTGCACTGCCTTTGATGCGGTCAATCCAACAGAGCCGATAGTTCTTCCGTGGAAGCTGTTGTAAAATGCGAGTATGTACTGCCGTTTAGTGAATATCTTTGAGAATTTTATCGCTGCTTCGTTTGCCTCTGTTCCTGAATTAGATAAAAACATCTTGCCGAATCCATTTGGAAACATTTTGATTAGATCCTCTCCGAAAGAAACAGGCAATTCGGAGTAATAATCGGTAAATGCTGCGTGCATTAGCTTGTCAACCTGCTTCTTTATCGCGGTTCTTATCTCCGCATTGGCATTTACTCCCAGATTATAAACAGAAATGAAACTTGAGAAGTCTATTTTTTTGTTGTTATCAGCATCGTAAATGAAGTCACCTTCTCCGTGATCTGCAACAAAGTTGTATTCGGCTCTTGTGGTAGTTAGGAATATTTTCTTGTCCCTTTTGATTATTTTCTCGGATTTGATATTTGACATTTAAAGACCCTTTTTATAGCGCGAATACTTTATCAGTGCGGAAAGCGACTTAGCTGCATCTGTAGGAGAATCGTAAACTGGGACTCCTGCGCTTTCCATCATTTCCTTGTGCATTCTTGTGTAACTCCCGCCTATGCTTACCACAACCAATGGCTTGGTTGTGTTGCTTGCATAGTGGACCATTGTTGCAGCTACTCTTGAGTCTGCACCTGGTGTCTGGAACAGCACAATTGCCAGTATTGCATCAACATTAGGGTCTTTTTCTATTGCATCCATAGCTGCGCTGAATCTTTTGTCATCTGCGTCTCCAGCCATATCAAGAGGCAATCTTATATTGACAATAGGAGGCATTGCCTTTCTTAATGTGCTTTCTGATTCTTTTGAAAGAGTGGCCATTACAAGGTCATTCTGGTACAATGCATCTGTTGCAAGGACTCCTGCTCCTCCTCCGTTCGTTATTACTGCTATCCTATTGCCAGTTGTTAATGGCTGAGTGTCAAGTATTTTTGCAAAATTCAAAAGGTCCTTTATGTCTGTTGCTATGGTGAAGCCGAATTGCCTGAAAACCGCTTCATAGGCTTCGTGGCTTCCTGCAAGAGCGGCAGTGTGCGAATGTGCTGCCTGAGCGCCAGCTTCGGTAACTCCACCTTTTATTATGACAACTGGCTTCTTTTTCATAACTCTCTTTGCTGTTTCAACGAAATCCTTACCTCTCTTGACTCCTTCAATGTAGAATACAGTGACTTTCGTCTCCTTGTCATTTGCAAGATAATTAAGTATGTCAACTTCATCTACTACTGATGCATTCCCATATGAAATGAATCGTGAAAGGCCAAAGCCTTCATTGTTTATAAGATCAAGTATCGCACTTCCAACTGCACCGCTCTGGGCTGCAAAGCTTACTCCGCCTATCTTCGGCTTGTCAAGCTTGAATGTCGGTAAGAATAAAGTATCATTTCTTGAGCGTGAATCCATTACGCCAAGGCAGTTTGGACCTATTACTGGTATTGAATACTTCTTTGCTATTCTTACAAGATCCTCTTCAAGTTTCACTTGCCCTACTTCCGCAAAGCCTCCACTTACTACAACAACTCCCTTTACATGCGCTTTTCCGCATTCCTCAAGAACCGGAGGCACAATCTGTGCAGGAACAGCAATTACAGCCATGTCTATCGGTTTTTTAACATCAAGTATGCTTTTGTAGGATTTGAAATTCATTATTTTTCCTGTGCTGTTTATGTTTATCGGATAAATTTTCCCTTCGTATCCAGAGTCTACATAATTCTGAAGTATGACATGGCCTACTTTTTCAGGATTCTCAGATGCGCCTATTATTGCGACTGATTTCGGATGGATTATGCTCTCAAGATTTGCATATTTTATCTTCGTAATTTTTTTTGCCATCTTACCAATCTATGATGCTTTTATATTAACTGAAGCCATTTGAGCATATTGTTGCGTTAAATTTCCTTGTATTGTATATCGTACCCATATTGTCCCTTTTGCAGATGTTCCTATATTTATTGGCGGATTTGTATCATTTACTTGGAGAGATACGTTCACTATCTTACCTGAAGTTAATTTATTTTCTGAATAAAAAGTATTTGCCGGATATGAATTAAAAGATATTGAAGGTATTCCTTTATTTATTTGGGTTCCTATAGGAACGAATACGAAGCTAGTTGTTGTCCAATTTGAGCCAGTGTCTTGCCCAAGATACACAGATATAATTCCAGTGGTGTGATTGTATATTGGATTTTGGCATACATA
Organism: Candidatus Micrarchaeaceae archaeon; assembly: GCA_050013715.1. Lineage (GTDB taxonomy): Archaea > Micrarchaeota > Micrarchaeia > Micrarchaeales > Micrarchaeaceae > UBA12276. The sequence continues at coordinate 19 of JBEKES010000055.1, read as the reverse complement.
ATATACTGATTGTGAAACA
>JBEKES010000054.1:0-5330 GCA_050013715.1 Candidatus Micrarchaeaceae archaeon | reverse complement strand
CGTTGCCGGTCCTTCAAGCGAAGAGCATATTTCAAGCGTTTTCAACAATATTGATGCTCTTGCAAAGCTTGCAGGAATCGATAAAGACAAACTCAATACTGGGCTTTCTGCAAAATTGGAAGAATTGAAACTCTACAAGGAGCGCTATGAAAAGGTAGAGGAAAAGCTAAGCGATTACATTGCAGATGACTTATCAAAAGAGAAAAATCCAAAAATAATTAAAGAATTGGATTATGACAAAGCGACATTAAGAAAAATTGCGACAAATGTAATTGAAAAGAACAAGCACATCGCGATAATACTCACCAACAAGGACAACTACGTCATTGCATTGGCTGGCAGCGAGTCAAATGTAAGTGCTGTTGAATTCATCGAAGAGCACTCCAAGCAATCAAAGCTCACATTCAGGGGAGGAGGCTCAAGGAGAATGGCCGAAGGCAGATTTGTGAGGTAATTTATTGTACTTCAATTTTCTATACATGTATTTTCTTTATCCTATAATCTACATATTTCCTGCCTACGCAGCTAACGGAGCTCCAGTGCTTTTTGGAGGAGGAAAGCCGCTTGACCTTGGCAAGAAGATAAAAGGAAAAAGAATATTCGGCAACAACAAAACGATAAGAGGAACTCTCTCCAGTTTAATTGTTGGAGTTATTGTAGGTCTTATCGAGTATCCCTTTCTGCATTACATGCTTGCTATTTCGATATTACTTGCAGTTGGTGCAAACGTAGGCGATCTTATTGGCAGCTTCATAAAGAGAAGAATGAATTTCAAGAGCGGGTCAAGCTTCCCTGTAATGGACCAATATGGCTTCTTTGCATTTGCTTTGCTGTTTGCGCTTCCTCTTGGAAATCTGCCAAATGCATATGGATTGCTATTCCTGCTTGTGCTCACGGGCATAGCGCACCTCCTTACCAATATGGGTGCGAACAAGCTTCATCTAAAAAGCGTTCCCTGGTAAATCAGGGCTGCGTGTAATTGTTGGTATAGGCTCCTGAAAGATCAGCTGAATTGTAGGCATAGGCATTGTTGTTGTTGCCGCTGTAATCATTTAAATTGCCGTTGAGCGGCCACCAGCCAACCAGGTTCTGCAGATTTATGGGAGCTCCTGCCAATCCTTCCGTGTATAGTGAATGAAGGCTATTGGCACTGAGCGAAGTGTTGTAAAGCTGCACATTAACTATTAATCCGTTCCATGGAGTGCTTATGAGCACTTCGCTATGCGGCTGTATAAAGAACGGGCTTGCCACAGCATTTGAAATGTAAGTGTTGCTGTTGATGACTGCATAGCCTATGACATTTGTTCCATTATATTCCATTGCAAGGAACTCCCAGGCATAGGTCGGCGCCGTTCTGTCCGTAACGCAGGTATATGTGTTGTACAAGGTTACGAAAAATCCAGTGTTGCAGTATCCTGATTCATTAAGGTCGAAATATATCGCATTGAACGGAGGCCCTCCATAGGTGAAATTCCCGTAGGCAAATGTTGTCTGGGTGCTTTCCTGGATGTTTGTGTAGGCCCATCCTGTCATTGTTATTTTTCTGCCGTTTGAGTTAGTTATCAACGGCATGAAGTTAACCCTAGGAACTGTTATGTTAGATCCTCCGAATTCTACGAAAGGTCCATAGTAGGTGAATCTGCTTACAAATTCGGGCAATTCCCCATCGCATACACCAGCAAGGTTGATCCCCTGCACAGAGCCAATTCCTGCTGCCCTATAAACGGAGCATTCTCCTGGTGGAGCTCTGGGCGTGAATGTTTTTGCGTTTAATACACCAAAATAGAAAAGCCCTGCAAGGGCGATTGCAATTATTAGTATGGACCAGCCGTGCGTCACTAGGTATTCTATGGCATTCTGGCCCTTCAGTTGCTTTGGTATCATTAACTGGCCTCCCTACTCTATGGCAAGCGCACAATTTAAAGTTTTCCATTCCTCTTTTCCCATTGGATTCCTTCTAATGTTGGAGCAAAATGGCATATAAAGCTTTAAAAGTCTTGTTTGAGTAATACTAGAGAATTGCATGAAGCTCTTTCCTTTGAATACTGGAGTAAGCCAGATACGCGGCATAATAGACATAATAAAGGAGAACAAGAACTCCATAGAAGTTTCGAAGCTTGCGGAAATCACAAACGATGAAATAGACTCACTATTCCCGTTGATAGATACTTGCGTATTATTGAAGATGTGCACAGTAAAGAACGGAATTGTCAAGCTTACGAAAAAGGGCATAGAGCTTGCAACCCACAACAAAAGGGAGGTATTCTCAAAGGCGCTCACGAAAGTTGAGCCATTCAAGAGCGCAATTGCGCTTCTTAAAAGAAAGAAGGAACTGAGCACCAAGGAACTGGAGAATATGCTGTACAATAAAGGAATATTCTTCAACAGCGACCAGATTACCGATATAGAATTATTGAAGAATTTGCTGTTGAAATGGGGCGTTGAGAACAAGCTGCTTGTCTATAATAACAGCTCGGATATGTGGTCGGTGGAAGCTAGCCAGTAAGCACTTTGTATATATAATCTACTTTGTCCGAGAACTTCTTGCTTCTTTTGTTTCTTGGATAATCCATATCTATTTCAACAATTTCCTTGACGCGGGAAGGCTTGTTAGAAAGCACAACGACCTTGTTCGACAATTCAACCGCTTCTTCGACGTTGTGCGTTACCAATATTACGGAATTAACAGGTATCTCTGTGTTCTTGAGCATGTTGAGTATATCTGATCTTAGCGTATTTGCGGTAAGCTCATCCAATGCACTGAATGGTTCGTCCATAAGCAATACAAAAGGCTCTGATGCAATCGCGCGTGCGATTCCCACTCTTTGCTTCATTCCTCCGCTAAGGACATTAGGGTAAGAGTACTCAAACCCGTCAAGCCCGAATCTAGTAAGCAATTCCTTTGCCGTTTTCTCCTTTTCCTCGTTTGATATATCAAAATATGAAAGCCCCATTTTTACATTCTCAATGTTCGTGAGCCAAGGAAGAAGCCCGAAGTCCTGGAAGACAAATGAGATTTCCTTTCTAGGAGAGGTAACCTCTCTGTTCATATAAAAAACCTTTCCGCTTTTTGGTGCAAGTATGCCGACTATTATTCTAAGCAACGTGCTCTTGCCGCAACCCGATGGTCCTATTATGGATATGAACTCGTTCTTCTTTGCAGAGAAGGATATCTCGCTCATTATGTCTATGTCATCTATCGCATAGCTTATGTTTTGAACCTTGATAACATCCATTCGATCATCTATAGGGCGTAAGCACCTTGTTGTACATCTTTTTCCAGAAGAACTTATTTACAAGTATTATAACAATTGTTAGATTTATTAAACCTAATATCATCAATGGGAGATTACCGTTTGCAAGTGCAACATCAAGAAGCTTTCCAAGTCCGACATTGACCGAAGTTATAACGTTTCCGTTTCCAATGGCGTTTGTGGTAAACCTTTCCGCCACAATGCTTGCATTCCATTCTGCAGCTATTGCGGTTATGGCTCCAGTTATAACTCCAGGGAGAATAGCTTTTATGTAAATATCCTTCCAGGCCTTCCTGCCCTTTACTCCGAATATGCTCTTCACTTCGTAAACCGAAGGTGATATTGTATTCTTGTTGGACATTATGCTGAATACCATGTACCATATGCCGCTAAGGAAAAAGACAACAAATGCCACAAGCTCGTTGTGGTATGGTGCATTTTTGAGGCTTACGACTATGGCAGGGAGAAGTATAGTGGCAGGTATTGATGCAATAATCTGGAAAAAGAGAAGATAAAAGTCGCTCTTCTTGGAAATGAATACAAGGTAAACTCCCAGTGGAAGTGAAATTGCGAATATGACAAGAAATGCAAACCATATCCTTGCCAAAGTGGCTCCAAGTGCTATAAGTATCTGGTACTCATAGGAGGCATAGGTAGCTGCATAGGCTCTGTAATTGTAGAGCACATATATTACCAGCAAAGCAATTGCTGTATAAACAAGATTCCTGTAGCGCGTCCAATCAAATTTGGTTTTTGGTTTCTCGGGCTTTTTCATGGCCTTTTTGTTAATTACATTAACCGGTTTTATGAACCTGTTCCTTATGCTTATTATGTTCTTGTTTATCACATCAAGATGAACCTTGTTGAATGGGCTTATCCTGTTTAACGCTTTTGAGATGTAAGATTTGTTCGATTCATCTGCCGTATGTCTCTCCTGTAACGTATGTCGTGTGAACTTCCTTTTCAGATACCCGAAAAGTAGCAATCTTGTTGCTATTACAAAGCAGATGAAAACGCCTATGCCAACAAAATACTCAAAAAAGTTCCCGGAAAAGGCGAGGTTTGTCAAAGCAACACCAATCCCGTATTTTACTGTATATGCCGAATTGCCAGTGGAAAAAATTTCGCTAGTAACCAGGTAGAACAGTCCTATCGACCAGGATAGAATTGACTGCTCAACAACTCTTGGCATGCTTGCAGGTATTAATATCTTGGTAAATCTTTGAATAGGTGTTTGATTGAATATTTTTCCAAGCTCGAAGAATTCATTAGGTATTGTTTTTATCGATTCATAAACGCCAAATGTTATGTTCCAGATCATGCTTGTCACAATGAGGAAAATAACTGCTGCGTTTATGCCTATGTATCCAGGAAGCGTAGCCACAACAACCAGTATCACGAATGGGAAAAATGCAAGGATCGGAAGTGTCTGGAATATGTCAAGTATCGGTATTATTATTTTCTCGGCACCTTTTGATGTCGCTGCGTATATGCCCACAAAAAGGCTTATTATGATTGAAATGAAGAGCGCAATGAGCATCCTAACCCAGGAAAAAGAAGTATCTACTATTATTGAAATGATGAAACTGGCTAGGCTCATGTTTGAAGATGGGATGAAAAAACATTTAAGTATGACGAATAAATTGGAAAGTATTTTATATGTGTTTTCGAAATCCTACTATGCCAAAAAACATATCTAGCACTGAGGATGCGCTCAGCAACGTATTCATGCCATTTGTACATGCTGGTGATCTATCCAACATAATGAAGAACCGGAAAATCGCATCGCAGTTCCAAAGCAGCTCATCGGTAATTGTAAATGGTACAAAAGTAAGCAACATAACGAGCAACGGATCGAAGAACGGGTTTCTCTCCTTTAATTACAAGAGAAAGAATTTGAAATTCTACTACAATTCAAGGAAGCGCATGCTTGAAACTGTTGGAATGATCCGCGACGAGTTCATCAATGAGGAAAGCGGAAGAATAAATGTAAAGAACAAAGATGTTGTTGATGTGGGCGCGTATGTTGCCGATACCTCCATATACTATGCAATGAACGGTGCAAGGCACGTTTAC
>JBEKES010000053.1:0-5476 GCA_050013715.1 Candidatus Micrarchaeaceae archaeon | reverse complement strand
GGGAGCATTATTGCAGTTCCCGCTGATATTGCAGAAGATTGATGATTATATAAGCTTACATTTACAAAATAGTATAAGGGAAGGTTATTTTGTATTGTTATGGCTGAAGTATATAATGAATTAATAGTTACTGGGAATGAATCAGTTATTATAATATTTGCTTCTATTGTATTGCCAACATCATTTGATGGGACATTCCAGAGCCATGTATTCGATGTGTATGAATTTGTTACCAACATATTAGCTATAGTTATGCCAGTTACTGTGTTGATTACTTGGTAATTATATGTGTAAGGACTTGTTTCTCCGATTATGTTTGCAGTAAATAGTTCATATCCGCCTGGTGCTACTGTTATTGTGTTGCTTGCCGTAAGTGTTGGTATTGGTCCTGTTACTTCTTGTAATGGACCAGAAACCATAGTTGGCTGTATATTGTTTGGAGGCGGCATCCTTATTCCAAGCCATTGAACATATCCACCTATTGTATATGGATTATTTTTAGATATTCCTACAACATCAGCTGAACTTGAAACTGTTGACATTTGAACTGAATGTGTATAATTGTAAGTGCATGTGATTGTTGCAGGAGTGAAATTTACTGTGAAAATCATCATTTGATCGTTTGGTGGTGCAGTAGAAAATGTTGTTGCGTAATTATTGTTCGAGCAACCTATGCTGCTGCTTCCTGCACCATCCAGATCTATTTCTCCTCCAGATCCTCTGCTTGAAATTCCGTAACCTAATTCAAGGTTTACATCAGATGGAGGAGTACCCAGATTCTTTGCTAGAGTATCTAATATAGTACCTGTGCCAAAATCTGAGGCAGTTGTAACAACACTTGTTGAACCTGTTCCGCTTGATATTTGAACTCCATTGCTTACTGAATATAGACTACCACTGCAGCTCCATCCAGTTGGGCATGATGATCCTTCGAAATTCTGGTATTCAACTGTATATACATTTGCCCCGTTATCATATTCCCCATAAGTCGTTGCAGGACAACCTGATGCACAATATATTTGTGGCGCCAATCCTACATTATTGCCATTGAGAGCTGTAGAAGACATGCTAATTAAGTCTATACTAATAACATTTACTGCATTATTGCTTGCAGCTATTTTTGAAGGCAGTGTAAACTCTAAGAGGATGTTTGCTACAGTATTGAATCCTGCCACTTGCGATGGATTAAGATAATTTCCACCAAACCATGTATATAATATGTTTCCTGTAATGCTGTTAAATATCTCTAAATTTATTGTATTTCCATTGAAATATTGCGAATAATTCAAACCGTTGAATGGCAAAAGGATAGTTGTTCCAGCATTTATTTGACTTGTTTGCTGGTTGCTCAAGCTTATATTAATTATATGTGATCCTGGAGATGGTGAGAAAGCTATTGATATAATTGGAGTATATAAAGAATTAGCTACAACTGGAATCGTATTTGAATTCGTAACTATAACATTTGCCTTCACGGTATTTCCAGTTAAGTTTGCTGGTATATGCCATATCCATGTATTCGAAGTAAGTGCGTTTGTTACTAGCATATTTGCAATGATTGCGTTTGTCACTGAATTTATTACCAGATAATTGTAAGTGTATGGTGAATTGCTACTATATACTGTTGCAGTAAATGTTTCCTTTCTGTTTGAAGCAATAATTGGCGTTATGCTTGCAGTTAGTGATGGAATAACACTGCCACCAGTTACTTGAACAGGTTCAAAAACTGCAGTAGGTTGAACATTGTTTGGTGTTGGATTTCTTATCCCAAACCATTGCACAAACCCACCTATAGTATATGGATTATTTTTAGAAATGCCGACAACATCAGAGGAACTGGAAGCAGTTGAAATTTGAAGCGAATTGGTGTAATTATAGTAACAAGTTATTGTTGAAGGTGTAAAGTTTACTGTGAATATTGTTAACTTATCATTTGGTGGTGCAGGGGAAAAAGCTGTTGCCGCATTATTATTGTTGGAACAACCAATACTACTGCCAGCACCATCTAAATCAATTAATCCTCCAGATCCTCTGCTCGAAATTCCATACCCCAACTCTAGATTCACATCAGATGGTGGTGTACCCAGATTCTTTGCAAGAGTATCTAGCATTGTTCCAGTTCCAAAGTCTGATGTTGTTACAATACTTGTAGAACCAGTGCCACTTGAGATTTGAGCACCGTTATTTATTGAATATAGACTACCACTACAACTCCATCCTGATGGGCAGGATGTGCCTGCAAAGTTCTGATATTCTACAGTATATACATTAGCTCCGTTATCATATTGTCCGTAACTTGAAGAAAGACAACTAGAGGCACAGAAAAGTTGAGGTGCAAGTCCTACATTGTTTCCGTTAAGAGACGATGATCCCATTGGTAGGAAACCAAGTGATATTACATTTACTGCATTTGTAGATGCTGCTATTTGAGCAGGCAATACAACCCATATTCCCCAATTTGATGTTGTATTTGTAGATGAGGCTTGCAATTGGTTTGCAATATTTCCAATATCCCATTGGTAAAGGATATTTCCAGTTAACCCGTTAAATAACTCCCAATTATGATTAGATCCACTGGCGTATTGAGTATAGTTAATCATATTGACCCCAATGAATACAGGTACGCCAGCAGCAATTGCTGCTGTTTGTGCATTATCTAGACTTATATTCACTATGTAATTCACATTGCTTGGTATGATCCATGTAGGATCTATGTTTATTGATGTTATGGGGAGATTTTGGATTTCAGTGAAATTATTATTTGATTGGTTCGTGCCCATCGAATGATGCCTTCTTGAAAGAGTATAGTTTGATTGGTTTGTTCCATTCAAGGACAAGTTTTCATTTTGATAGGATGTAGCATTTGCAGTTGTTAAAAGATATTCCCAGTCATAAGTCTTGCTTGGAATCCCTTGGCCCACAATCTTGAACTTGTTTGTTCCCTGTGCAATTATTGTTATGTTGCCATTAAGAGGTTGCCAAAAACTAACATTTTCTAGTTCTTGAGTGATATTCATTGTTGTTACGTTTCTAGAATAAGTTAAATTATATGCAGTATTTGTCAGTATGGAATTGCCCAGTGGTGGAACCACATTTGAACTTATGTAACTTGCAGTGAACCTTGCCCTGTTGTTGTAACATGTAAAGTTTGAACCTGTAAAAGACAATACTACAGTGTTTCCTGCTATTGGTTGACAGGTGTAATTAAGAAATACAGGAACTGTGTTGTCTACGGTTATATTTACTGGCTCCAATTCAGTCACATATTCATATACCTGCACTTTGCTTGGATTGATGTTTAGGGCCTTGAAAAATGAGTTGTTAAGAAATATGGGTTGCACAAATGTTGAGTTAAGCTGTATGAATGTTGTTGCAGTCCAATTTGAAGTCGCATATGAATGTATGTTGCCGACATTTGGAGCTTGATAGGTTGTTGTCACGTTTACCAGCTCTATTGTTCCATTGAAGAATTTTATAGGTGCACCTTTTGATAATGTAGAGGTATTTGTCAGGTTTATTCCGGTTGTATTTGACAATATGCTAACTGTTCCCTGTGTTGGAGGAGATGGTATCGTTGTGGTATTGATAGAGGTTGTTTGCTCTGATGTTGTAGATGATGTAGTGTTTGTGGTTGTTGTAATGATGCTGCTTGTTGTAGGACTTGATGTTGTATTAAGGCTGGTTGTTGCATTTATCGAACTTATGAATGAGCTAGTTGATGTGCTAGTATTTAGAATTGTCGAGTTAAGAGTTATGCTTGTTGTGGTTGTTGATGTCGTCGCATTTATATCATTGCTACTTAAGAAGCTTAGTGTATTCTGCCCGTTTGGGCTTCGCATGAAATTAGCGCTGAGCAATACTACAATCGCCAGAATTAGGATTAGCAATAGCTTATGAGACCCCCATCCCATGATAAATCAAGACTGGTAAGTTATTTAAACTTATCTTTAATTATTTCAAACATTCGCACTATGTAAAAAAGGATTCATGTTTTTGTTTTTTTGAAAGATTTTAACAATTTTCTCGTTTCTTTCTTTTCATTATATTCAATATGTTCAACAGCGTTTTCAAAACACAGGAAAACAGTAAGAGGAACCCTACCAACGGTTTGCAACTTATCTGCTAATTCAAGTGGAATAAAAAGTAATCCATAATTACCAAACATTATATCAAACTGTACTCGAACAGACTCGTACATATCTTCCCCAAGATTCTTTTTGCCAATTTTCAATATGTTTCTTATAGTTGCCTTCGCATCTTCGTTCAAGAGTGCAGATTTCTGTTCTATAAATTTGTCCCAATTACCTGCTTTAATGATCTCTTCATTTGTGGTCTTTATGCCTGACAAGTCATGGAGAATCCCCCTGTAAAAACTGTAGGTCATTCGAATAGCACAAAGCTCTTCTAAGAGATATGAGAGACTCTTCAATGGATCCGGAAATATTATTGCTCCTCCATTGTATTCTCCAAGCTGTTCTGAACGATCTCGCAACTCATAAGGCCACAAAGCGGTTGTAAGTTCTTCATCTTCATCATCCCTTATACGTTTTTCTTCTAGCAGCTCCCAAACAAGCTTTCCCTCTCTCCCCAATTCATATTTAACATACTCTCCAGTCAAGAAGTTGTTAAACCATTTTGAATTGAACATTAATTCAAGTACCTTGATGTCTTCTTCACTTAGTTCTCTTTTTACAGGCTCTCCTTTTTTATCTTTATACCTAGATGGCCTTTCCTTTAATTTCATCTTACAATACTCAATAAATGGCTTATAAGTAGCTTTCCAATATTGAAGTCTTACATCTTCTCCTCTTTTCTCTAGTTCATATATTTTAGGATTTACCCTGACTATTGCACCATGCTTTTCTAATATTTTTTTTGCATCACCGATCCTATTAAGTTGAATCTTATTGCAGTAAAGTATCCTTGAAAGTTCAGTGACTGTTCGAGGTTTTTGAAGCAGTAGGAAATAAACCTTTGCCATCACAGTATTTTCTCTCATCAATGCCCTAGGTATCTCGAATGTATCCATCAAATCAACTATATACGCGTATAGCGCTTTTTCATAAAACGTATATACATCATAGTACATATATAACTTAAAGTATATAAGCTTATTGGTGCGTAGATGAAGCAGCACTCCATTAAGAAGCAACAAAAGTTTGCTACTAATAAGAATTCAGTCAGAGTGAACTCTCCCTCTATATATATAGAGAATCTCTACATCAATTCTCCACAATCAAAACCAGAGAAACCACTCCGTCATAAAATAGCAGATGTTGTAGTTGCGGTACCCTCTTTTATCAGATCATATCTCTTGAAACACTAACTATTATTCATTTGACCTTTTTGTTTTCGAGATACAAGTCAACCTGGCCAATAAAAGTACAGTTCAACTGTACATTCCAATAAAAAGTACCCTCGTCAAAGTTCACCTTTTGTACAGTTCACTTCTGTTATTTACAGTGAAAAAGTCCAA
>JBEKES010000052.1:0-5574 GCA_050013715.1 Candidatus Micrarchaeaceae archaeon | reverse complement strand
TAAGAAGTATTTTTAAACATTAGCGGTGAAAGTCTCTTATGGTAAAGTCAATTTCTAAATTACATATTTTTTTAATCGCATTGGTAGTGATAATTCTTGCAGTTGCAGTAATCCAATTGGCTACCTATGGCTTTTTCCATAGGATGAATCCAATATTTTCCGTTTCCATCTCATCAGTAACTACCATATTCACAACCACAACATCAATTCATACAACTTCAACAATACCCACAACTTCAACGGTTCATACAACAACGGTTTCAACATCTGCTTCAACATCAACCCTGCACACTACAACATCTTCTTCAGGAACAACCACAGGAACCTCAACTTCTACAGTTCATACAACAACATCAACTGTAGGAACAACCACAGGAACCTCAACAGTGCACACAACCACTACAACTTCAGGTACAACCACAGGAACCTCAACATCAGGTACTACTTCCACTTCTCATACAACAAGCACAACCTCAACTTCAGGTACCACAAGTACAATCTCCCATACAACAACCATTTCGGGAACAAGCACAATATCCACAATCGGAAGCACCAGCACATCTGTTCCAACAACAACTTCACAACCAACATCAACTATTGGAGGAGGTGGAGGCGGGGGCGGTGGCGGCGGAGGTGGAGGAGGCGGAAGCTCAAAGCCGATAATAACTCTCATAAGCAACGGCTACAGGATAAGCAACATCGCCCAATTAAATAATTTCAACGTTACTATTCAAAATCTGAATCTGATAGTTACTGAAAATTATGTGACCCCTACCAGTGCTGGATACACGATAAACGGGAAAGAGTATAATGTAAGCCTGAATAATCAGACGAATCAATTTACCAATTACGATGGATTCGACTATTATCTGCAATTGATAAACATATCATATATTCCAATAGCCAAAACAACGGCAATAAACATAACTGCACTATATCCTTCTTCAAATACCTCTACAACAGCATCAACAACTTCCACAACATCCACATCCAGCATTGCAAGGACGACACGCTCCACAACAATACCGTTTACCACTTCCATAAAATCTACAATAATACAGAATAGCACGAATTCAACTGGACAAAGCTCATTTACTAATATAATATCCAAAAACGCATACTACATAATCATCGTTGTAATAATACTGGCGGTATTGTTCATGTTGTCTAGAATGGCTGCATCAAGGCGAAGGAAAAGAGACAGCATTCAAATTGAAAAGGAAAGGAAAATTAAGGAAATGCAGGAGCAACTGTCAAAGAACAAGTTTCTTGACCGTCCTGCTGATCAGGATTAAAGAATCAATACATATGCTCCAGCTTTTCTATCCTGTCTTCTATTGGCGGATGCGTTGAGAAAAGATTCATGAATGATTTTTTGCTCAAAGGATTCTCAAAGTATAATGGAGCTGTCATCTCGTTTGCATTTTTTACCGGCGCAGCTGCTGGCTTTTGCTCATAGCTCTGTATCTTTTTCAATGCGCTTGCAAGATAGCTAGGTGCTCTTGTGACTCGTGCACCGTTGGCATCTGCCATGTATTCCCTTTTCCTTGAGATCGCAAGTCTTATCAGCAACGCAAACAAAGGTGCCAGCAATCCTATGATTAATCCTATTATTACGAAAAGCCCTCCGTTGTTCCTTTCTCCACCAATAACTCCGAAGAAGAATATGCTTCTTATTATCGCAGCTAATATTCCTATTGCACCTGCAAACACAACAGCATAGAGCATGAACTGTATGTCATTGTTGTATATGTGCGACATTTCATGTGCAAGAACACCTTCCAATTCGTTCTTGTTCATCATTGCCAGCAATCCTGTAGTAACTGCAATGGATGCGCTCTTCTTGTTCTTTCCCGTTGCAAATGCATTGGGGCTTGGGTCATTTACTATGTAAACTGTTGGCATGGGCAATTGCGATGCAAGCGCCAATTCCTCAACTATATTGTATAATTGCGGGTATTGCTTCCTGTCTGCAAGCTGCGCCTTTGACATCTTCAATACCATCTTGCTTCCGTAAGTGTAGACAACAATGGCATAGATCAGAACTATCACAATTCCTATGAATAGTCCAATAAGCCCTCCTCCCAATAGCGCTACGACTAGGTATATTATGAATGCGAACAATGCTCCAAAGAGAAGCATTAGTACGATTGAACCTATTCTATTCTTGCTTATCTGGTCAAAGAAACTTGCCATTTAATATCACTCTATTGCTGCTTTTTCTTCTTTGCGCCTTTTGATGCTGTTTTCTTCGCCTTTGCTGGTGTGCTTGCTGTTTTGCTGGTTGATGCCGATGGAACAGATTGTTCGCTGTTCACATCGCTGAAATCTACTTTCACTACCTGCTTCTCTTCATCCGGTGCCTGGAAGAAGTCAGCCTTCTGGAAATGGAACCAGTTTGCAAATGAGCTTCCTGGGAATGTCATTATTGCATTGTTGTAATCAAGAACATAATCGTTGTATGATGTTCTTACATATGAGATTCTATCTTCTGTGTTTTCCAGTTCATCCTGCAGTTTCTTGAAGTTTTCTGATGCTTTTAAATCTGGATAGTTTTCTGCAACGGCAAAGATTGTCTTCAATGCTTGACTAAGCTGGTTGTTTGCCTGAGCTTTGTCCTCCATAGTTCCGTTTACTATCGAGCTTCTGAGACTTGTCACTTTTGTAAGCACCTGCTTTTCATACTTCATGTAGCCTTTTACAGTGCTTACCAGGTTTGGTATCAGGTCGTATCTTCTCTTCAATTGAACGTCGATCTGAGCAGATGCGTCCTGCACCCTGTTCCTTTTGCTTATCAATCCATTGTAAGTGAGTATTACGATGAGTATAAGTATCACTACAACTATTGCCGCGATTATCAATCCTAAAACCATGTCATTACCCCAAAATTAGATATTACTATATCTATCTTTAAAACTTATAAACCTATCTTTGCAATTAGGTAAAAATATCTGCGAATGAATTTGGAATTGAACCTGAATTTATATAATACGTTTGTCTATTCTTCTTTATTTAATTCAACTAAATTTTCTATTTTTTCAATAGCAGAACTAAGTCCCAAAGCAGAACCAACAGTAATAACTAATCCAATTCCAAATGAGGTAGCCAAAACTATTGGATCTGCTGCAATTGCAGCTGTCAGTGATATAAATCCCGACGTGGCTGCTATTCCACCCCCAACGAATGTACTCATTGTGTAGAAAGCCGCCGCCTTTCTTAATTTGGATAGTTCTTTTGATACACTTTTTTTCAATGTTTCCACTTCAGTCTGTTGTTTTGTTGCTAAATGTTCAGTTAATCTACTTCTGGTTTGTGTAGTTGTTGTTTCTACTGTCGCTTCTTTTTGTATATTTCTATTTACAGGTTTTCTATCCATTTCTACCATATTTACACCAGATTGTTGTAATACTTTTATAATATCTTAGATATAAATAACTTATTAGTGTGTTTAAAGAGCTATTCATTGATATAATTTTGTTTAAAATTATGAAAACTGTTTATAAATTACTAATTTTTAAACAAGACTAACCATAACGGCTTTGTCTTTTAAATGAAAATCTGTCTTTTTAATACTTATTCTGTCTTTTTATTAATTCTCATCCTTAGTTTAGCATGAATAAAGCTGATATGTTTCAGATAGTAAAGAAATTGCCTTTTGATAAAGAAAAGATATTGTATAAAGAAGCTAATCTTTCCCTTTACATCTTTAGACCTTCTAAACTATCGAGCAGATTCAAAGGTTATAATCTCAAAAAGAACTTTCAAATATGGTTAAAAGAGGGAGAAAGGCAGTTTAAACCTAATCATATGAGGATATTCATAGATCTAAACCTTAGAGTTAGAAGCAGACCAAAACTTAAAAAGGAACTACTTACAGCTTTTGATAATATCTTTTATGGTAAAGATCCAGAAAAAGAGCTTAAGTTATTGGCAAAAGAGAAATTTGACCACTCTTTAAACCATATAACAGTCATTGGAATCTTAGCTCAATTATTCATTATAGAACAGGAATATAATTACAATAAGCCGAGCAATTTTATGCCACCGACATTATTCTTTCAAGGATGGGTAAGAGAATTTATAGACAATCCAAAAGAGATAGATAATTTATGTATGAGTGAAGCTAATGGACAACCACCCTTAGCAAAATATACAGATTTAGAAAATCAAAAAGGTAAAAAGTTTCAAAAGAATCTAAAACCATTATGGTATTTGACTACTCAAAAGTAAGTTTTGCTTCTTTGAATAACTTACTATTAGCTTCTCTCTCAAGACGTTTTTTTATCAGTTCTATATATTTTTTATCTTTTTCTATTCCTATACTGTTTCTCTGATATTGTAAAGCCACTAAGTTAGTAGTTCCGCTTCCTGCAAAAGGATCTAATATTGTATCTCCTTTGTCAGTACAAGAGATTATTATTCTTTTAAGTAATTCTATCGGCTTTTGTGTTGGATGACTTCCAGCAGTTTTTTCGCTTGGTGGTGTTAATGATATAGACCATACGTTTCTTGTTTGTTTTCCTTTAGGGTTTATATCGTCGAATATATCACTTTTTGTTAATTCATAGTTAAACTTCCATTTCTTATTTTTTCCATTTTTAGAAGCCCATATCAAATGTTCTGTACTCTCTGTAAAGAATCTGCAAGTTATATTAGGTTGTGCATTAGGTTTAAACCATACTACGCTATTGTTTATCTTTATATCTGGTAAATTTTGTATGATAAAACCAAGCTGATAAATATTGTGAAAAGAACCAGATACCCATAAGCTACCGCCATGCTTTAGAATCCTAAAACATTCAGATACCCATTTTAGATTAAACTCGAAAAAGTCATCCTTACTAAATATATCCCATGCTTCTTGCATGGTTATATGGTTGCTAAATTTCCATCCTAAGCCCTTTTTCTTTGAGATATTGTAAGGTGGATCTGCAAACACTAAGTCTATTGATTCGCTAGGAATCTGCTTTAACTTTTCTAAGCAGTCGCCAAATATAATTTTGTGAGTTGTTTCCATTTATACACCACTTATAAAATTAGGCTCTATACCTAACTCAAAACTCTCTTGAATAAGAACACATATATTATGACAGAGAAACTTTAAAAGGACTTCATTCAACTGTGCTGTCTCGTCTTTGCTTCTTACCAAATCTGTAAACTTAGATTTTACCATGAAAACAGTAGTTTCTACATTACTGCGATTATGATAATGTTGTAGGAATTCCTCTCTGTTGTAAGTGAAATATCTATACATTCTCATCCAAGTATAGCTACCGCTTGAATTACCAGTAGCATTACTTCTAAAGGCAATAAATGGAGTTCCACCTATTGAACGTACAAAGTTATGATTATGCCTTGAACTATAAGCCTTATCGGCACTTGCTTCATCTACTACGAAGCCGTTGTCATGTGTTTCTTTTAAGAGAGGTATAAATTGAGGATCATCTGCACTTTGATTATGTGTACCTGTATCTACTTGTACTGCCGTTACTATATTGGTTTTTACACCAGTACATATATGAGCCTTAATCCACTCATGCTGTTTTTCTATATTATGCTTTTCTTTGCAGTAAT
>JBEKES010000051.1:0-5574 GCA_050013715.1 Candidatus Micrarchaeaceae archaeon | reverse complement strand
AGCGGATCCAACGATACTCAAGTTCTTTAGTTATTATAACGAAATGATGCACTGCGACAAGGCAGGAAATTATTCAGAAAATAAAGGTATGTGGGAGTTCATGTATGGAATTGCCTACCAGGCCTGGAAAGATAAAATAATAGACGATGAAAAACTGCCAGAGGACAAAATCGTACCAATGGCTCCTCCACCATTGATTGCGCCTTGCACTGAAAAGGATCCAATGCCAAATGTTGACAAGCCAATATCTAAGGACATTAAAGAAGAAATAGAGCAAATAGGTAATTCCTAATCCTTTCTTATTAGGTTTTTTATCTGGCCCGTAAGCCTGTTGATTTCTTCTATTTCATTTTTCTCCTTGCTAGTGAGGTTGCCTCTTTCGGTTATGCTCTCTTCTATTGCTTCCAGTAATTCTACCCATTCCTCAGCATCTTCCCTTATGATTTCAAGAACCGCTTTGTCTTCCGAGAAGAGGTTCAACAGTTTCAGTATTTTCTCGTTGTCTTTTATCTCTTCCTTTTTCGTAAGCCTTGAGCTTATGTTCTGCCTTAATTCCCGAACATCATTCATGCTTACAGATTCGTTGTCTTCTATTACGCTGTCCACATCTCTTACAAGATTGACCATTAGGCTGTGCAGCTTGCCAAAAAGGCCGTCCAATGATAAATCTGTTGTCTCTTTTGACATGATTTCACTTCTTATAATTAAATTAACAGATAACTTATTAAAGCCATAATAAAAAGAATTAGTTAGATAATTCTGTTGATTGATTCTATATTAGCGGAAAGTTTTTACGGCTCGAGTGGTATCTTTGGAAGAGCAAAGCAATTTGGTAAGGAAACTAGTTTTTAGACTTGTTAAAAAACACATTGCCGGGCCCACAAGCGCATCTGTTCTCAATGTTGTGCGGGATCTTAACAAGAACGGGCTCCATGCGACTGTAACCCTTCTCAATGATCATGTTGATGACCAGACAAAAGCGAGATACAATACCAATGCATACATACAGTTTGTAAAGCAAGTTTCCAGATTAAATCTGAATTCTGACATATCCATAAGACTGAGCCAAATAGGTTATTGGGTCGACAAGGATCTATTGGAGAAAAATATCAGAAGCATAATGGAGGTTTCAAATTCCTATGATCAAATGCTGTGGATCGAGAGCGAGCCCAACATAGAAACAAGTGAGATTGCTCCTTTGTACAAGGAATTAAAGAAAAGCTACGAAAAGATAGGAATAGAATTGACACCAGTAAGTAGCAAGAACAACAATCCTTCGCTCAATGGACTGATATCAAAGAAAGACATAGTCAAGCTGAAGTACCAAGTAATAAAGAAAGAGGAATCAGAGGAGAAGATCGACCGCATGAATCTCTATAAGAATTACATAGATGCATTGATGGAAAGGAACGTGAGCCTTACAATACTTGACAACGATTCCAAGCTCCTGGAGAAAATAATAGGCGCGGGCAAAGGCTACAAAAGGAATTTAATATTTGAGATTCCATTAGGATATGACAATAAACGCCTGGGCAAGCTTCAGAAGAGCAAGCTTAACATTAGCGTCTACGTGCCCTATGGAAAAGATTGGATTCCCTATTTCATAAACAGGCTTGCTGAGGGAAGGGTAAAAAGGATCGCAATTGCGCTTCTTAACGGGGAAAAAACTGGTGCAAAGGAAAATGCCAAAGAAAATAGAAAAACAAGCAAGTAAAAAGAAGATAATACTTGTTACCGGTGCCACAAGCGGAATCGGAGGTTTGCTTACCGAGAAGCTATTGCAAATGAACTATGAGGTAAGGGTAATACTGATGGAGCACCCCAACCAGAATCCTGAATGGAAATATCTCCCAAAAGGGGTGAAGGTTTATGTTGCTGACATAAGGCTCAGCGATGACCAGAGCAAAAAGGCAATGGCCGAAGCCTGCAAAAATGTTAGCATAATATTCCATCTTGCTGCTTCGACATCCAATTACAATAATAGGTACAACGATTTGATAAACACAAACGTAATAGGCACAGAAAACATCATAAAGGCCTATTTTGACGCTAATGCCGATTCAGACATGAAGATGCATTTCATTTACACGAGCAGCATTGCCATATACGGCTACAAGCGAAAGGACGAAACACTAACCGAAGAATCCGAGCCAATGCCAAGAAGCGCCTATTCCGAAAGCAAGTACATGGCCGAGCAGGTAATAAAGGCATTTGCAACCGCAAACAAGCGGTTGAATTACACCATATTCAGAATTGGTGTAATATACGGCAAAAGATACGAGTATAATTTCTTCAGGATATTCAAGCGCATAAAGGAGCAAACGCTCAGATACATAGGAAACGGAGAAAACCATCTTACGCTTATAAATGTTGATGATGTGGTAAAGGCATTGCTAATTCCAATGGAAAACAGCAAAAGCATCAATAAAATATATAATCTTACGGATGGAGTGCCCTATACTCAAAAGGAACTCTTCAAAAAGGCTGCCAAATTCCTAAATGTGGAGGCGCCAACTGAAAACATACATCCTTTCCTTGCAAGAGTCATTGCAAGGCATAGGGAAATCAATCTGGACCAATTAAGATTTCTTGTTAGTGACAGGATTGTAAGCATAGACAAAATAAAAAAGGAGCTTGGATTCAAGCCATCGGTAAGCATAGACATTGCAGGAAAGGTGCTTGCACAGGAATTTTTGAAAAAACACAGCAATTTGTGATTTCATGAAAATAGGAAAAGTAGAATTATACATACACGAAACATTGGAAAGGAAGGGGGCAATGCTCTTCAGCCTCATAGACCCTGTGGACTTCAAGTCAGAAGACCTAGCAATAAAGACAGCAAAGGAAATGGCAAAGGGAGGTGCGGACATCGTGCTTCTCGGAGGCAGCACCGGAGCGCAGGGAGAATTATTGGACAACGTTGCATTGAAAATCAAGGAGGTAATAGACATACCTCTTGTACTGTTTCCCGGAAACATAGCAACGATATCAAAGCATTCAGACGCAATATACTTCATGTCACTTCTAAACGCAAGGAACCCCTACTGGATAACGCAGGCGCAAATGCTTGCCGCGCCAATAATAAAAGCCTATAACATAGAGCCTTTGCCCGTTGGTTATATTGTAATACATCCTGGAGGGACTGTGGGCTGGGTAGGCGATGCGAATTTCGTACCCAGGGAAAAGCCGAAAATAGCTGCTGCGCTTGCAATAGCTGGGGAGTTCCTTGGCAACAGGTTCATAATTACTGATACTGGATCAAACCCAAGCCTTCAGAATTCGGGGCCTGTTCCAAAGGAAATGATAAGAGCCGTTAGATCAGTTACAACAGTTCCCTACATAGTTGCAGGAGGAATAATGACAGGGGAGCAGCTGAAAGACGCATATTCAAGCGGAGCCGATGCAATCCAAGTAGGAACTGCATTCCAGGATCCTTCCCAATCCTATAAGAAAATAGCATTATTCTCAAAGATAACAAAGGAAGAAGGGCTCAAGAAAAAGAAAACATCGCGATAGTCATGCGCGAAATGAATTCGCTGGAGCTCATCTGTCTCATAAAGGAGCTAGGCGTCATTGAGGAGTTCTACATAGACCAATTCTACCAAGTAGATGAGAATAAGTTCAGGTTCAAGCTCAGCAAAAAAGGGGAGAAGGCAAACATGCAGTGCATACTCCCAATCGCATTGTACAGAACCGAAGTATTGGAAATAAAGGAAAGCGCATCCAACTTCTCAATTGCTGTAAGAAACAGGATAAACGGCTATAAAATAAAAAAGATAAGCCAGTTCAACAACGACAGGATAATACTAATTAATCTGGAAAAGGGGGAATTGAAAATAAATATTATATTTGAGATGTTCGGAAAAGGTAACCTGGTATTAACTGACAATGAAATGAAAATACTTCTTGCCTACAAAGTGCACGAATTCAAGGACAGATCTGTGAAACCGAATGCAACATACATGCAACCCAAAAGCTCATCTGTTAATATACTTGACAGGAAAAGCGTTGAATCTGTAGTAAAAGGCATGAAAGGCAAGGACATCCAAACAAATGTAGCTGCATATCTTGTGAAAAGGATAGGCATTGGTTCGATATACATAGAAGAGGCATTAAGCAGAGCAGGATTTGGGCAATCAACAAAGGTGAATGAACTAAATGATAAAGAATTAGATTCATTGGCAAATTCGATAAATGAGATTATAAACGAATGCCTAAACAAACCGATATTTCTGGCCTACAAAAAAGAAAGCACAATTTTTGATTTTTCACTATGCAGAACAAGCAAACATTCTGGCATTGAAACTGAGGAGTTCAATTCATTCGAAAGCATTCTTGATATCGGGTATCAAAATGCGGAAATAATAGTAGAAGAGAAAAATGAGGAAGCGGAAAAAACAAAAGCAAGCATAGAAAAACAGAAAGAGTTCCTAAAGGACATAGATAAAGAGATAGCAGAAAACAAGAGGGCAGGAACCTATCTGATAAACAACATGCACGAGATAAACAAGCTTGTACAAGAGGCAAGGTCCAAAAAGAACCCAAAACCAGAGGAATTGCAATCGATAGCCAATAACATAGAAGTATTAAGTATTAACATGAAGAATAAAAGTATGAAGATAAAAATAAAAGATGATTCTGATGCTTAAAATCACGTTCCTTGGAACCGCAGGTTCAACACCTACAAAATTCAGAGGGCTTCCTGGATTGGCACTGGAATACAATGGAGAATTATTACTATTTGATTGCGGCGAAGGCACCCAAAGGCAGATGATGTACTATTCTATCAACATATCAAAGATAAAGGCAGTTTTTCTTACCCATATACACGGTGATCATACCATAGGAATTGCAGGATTGGTAAGAACGCTAGCACTCAACAGAAGAACAGAGCCGTTATACATATTCATACCAAAAGGCCATGAGAAGCAAATATGGGACATAATAAAATTCGACAATGCAATAATGAACTACAAGATAATAGTAAAGCCAATCAAGACAGGAATTATATACTCTGGCAAAAATTACACCGTATCTGCATTCAAGCTGATGCACACAATACCTACCTATGGGCTGGTCTTCAGGGAAGAAGACAAAATTAAATTCATAAAGCAAAAGATAAAGAAATTGAACATAAAAGGAACTATGTTCAAAGAATTATTGAAGAACAAATCCATAAAGCTTAAAGGCAGGACAATAAAATTGAGCGATGTCACATTTGCGGTAAAGGGCAAGAAGATAACCTATGCAACAGACACAAGACCAACAAAGGAAACTGTCAGTGCTTCTTTAGGTTCAGATCTATTGATACATGAATCTACCTATGCTGATTCCGAAAAAGAACTTGCAAAAGAAAGGTATCATTCTACCTCCCTTGAGGCTGCAACTGCGGCAAAAGCGGCAAAAGTTAAAAGATTAGTCCTTACGCACATAAGCGCAAGATACAAGGATACAAGCTCTTTGCTAAAAGACGCAAAGAGAAAGTTTAAAAATTCAGAAGTAGCAAAAGATGGAATGATAATAAACCTTTAGGGGCCTGTAGTCGATTGGTAAGACGTCACGTTGACAACGTGA
>JBEKES010000050.1:0-5576 GCA_050013715.1 Candidatus Micrarchaeaceae archaeon | reverse complement strand
ATTCATGCAATATTTTTCCACAAAATCTAGATAAACACTGGCTTTTATCCTGCTTGCTCTTGCAATGCTGTAAAGGTCGCTCTCAATGCCCCAGGCATCTAATCCGCTAATGCCTTTATCCTTTACTAATTTGCCTAATTTGTCAAGAATCGCGTTGGGATATTTAACCCTATAGAATCCTTTCTGCCCATAGTTTAATTTTATATAATCAAGATCCTTCTCCCGAATTTTTAATTTCCTTTTATCGAGAAGCAGAAGTCCTTCCTTCTTTCCTGCTTTATCTTTTTTAATATAATGCATAGGCACCGGCCACAGGCTTGAATCTTCTTTATCTATAAGGAAAAAGCGCCTCTGGCTTAATTCAATCTCTTTATTGTCATATTTCACTTCAATCATTGGATATCCTGGTGTGTTTATCCAGTAACTTGCAAGGCTGTCAAACTTAGATCCATTTTTTGCTACTTTTCCGAGAGCATTCCAAAGATCGTGCTCCGTTGCATTGGTATAGGAATATTTCTTTATGTAATGTCTTATGCCGTTCCTAAACGCATCTGCACCCATGTAATCCTCAAGCATGGCAAGCACTGCTGCGCCCTTGCTGTACGTTATAGAAGAATCAAATGCCTCAGCCATGTCATTCACGCTATTTACTTTTACTCCTATGGGTTGAGTGGATCTCAACTGGTCAGCACCCAAAGCACCGGCAGTCCTTGAAAGTATTGCTTGTATGTCTATGTTCCATTCAGGGAATACCTTTTTCATTGCTTTATAGGACATAAATGTGGCAAAACTCTCGTTGAGCCAAAGATTGTCCCACCACTTCATCGTAACAAGATCGCCAAACCACTGGTGCGCCAATTCGTGCGAGGTCAACTCGGCAATGCGCTGCTTTGCTCCTACGGATATCGCTTTCTTATCCACAAGCAATCCTATTTCTGAATAGGTTATCGCACCCCAGTTCTCCATGCCTCCTATGGCGAAATCAGGCACCGCAATAAAGTCCATCTTCGGGAGGGGGTATTTTACGCCAAAGTAGTCATCATAATACTTGAGGAACTTTTTTCCATAATCCAGTGCTGTTTCTGCAAGAGCTATCTTATCTGAGGTTGTTACCACGTTTATTTTTATCTTGCCGTAGGTGCCTTTCAATACTTTAAATTCGCCCACGCACAAATATACAAGGTACGAAGACATTTTTGGGGTTGTTTTGAATGTAACCAGCTTTTTGCTGCCCAAATCCTTGACAAACTTTTCCGGCATGTTTGAAAGTGCATTAAGTTTCTTATCAATTAGGAATGAAATGTTGAAAGTCGCCTTGAATGCTGGCTCGTCAAAGCATGGGAATGCCCTTCTTGCATCTGCAGGTTCGAATTGTGATGTAAGCCAATAATGGTCCTTTCCATTTAGCTTGAATGTGCTTCTGTAGAATCCGCTAAGTTTTTCCCAATTGCAGCCTTCGCATTCCATGACTATCTCAGCATTTCCTGAAACAGAACTATTAAGCATAAGAGCTATCTGACCCAATTTCTCATCTGTCTTTACTTTTGCACTTAGCGTCTCTTTGTTTTTTATCACTAACGCTTTTTTGATTTTTAGATTTAATGAATTTATTTTTATGATTTTTGTACTTTTAAGTATCTTCACTGAAATTGCTTCCCTGCATTTGTACTTGAATGTCTTAAGATCAGGTTCGAAATTTATGTCGTAATTTATTGGCATTACGTTATTTCCTAAGGTTTCTCGCTCTTCCTTCATTTGATCGCCATTTGAATACTTATAAAATGTTACCTTTATTAATATATACTATTAGAGATTGAGATTATGCGCATAGCATTCCTTTCAGATGCGGTTTACCCGTGGAACATAGGAGGACTAGAAAGCCTGGAGAGCACAGAAGCCATAGAGCTAGCAAAAAACCACGAGGTTCATTTCTTCTCGTTAAGATGGCCCGGCATGAAAAAGGATTTCACGCAAAACAATATCTCTTATCATACGTTGCACGACATAACTGTAGATGAATTTTACAGGCATGGCAGAAGATCCATAAGGGAAGCAATCGCATATACAATCGGCCTTGGCAGGCTTCTATTCTATAGATTTGATTACATACAGTCAAACGAGTTTCCCATAATACATATTCCTCTGCTTAAAATATACTGCAAGCTTACAGGATGCAAGCTCATACTTGACATGCACGAGGTATGGGACAGGGAATACTGGATAAGCTATATTGGCAATATATGGGGAGTATTGGCAAATTCCTTTGCCTCATGGGCGATAAACAATGCCGATGCATACATATCAAACTCAAGCGTTACTGCGGAGAAACTTGCAAATTTGGGTGTTCCTGAAGAAAGAATCTATGTATTCTCTCCAGTAATAAATGATGAAAAACTTAACAGCATAGAAGTAAAAAAAGAGACAAAAACAGTAATACTCCCTACGCGATTAATAAAAGAGAAAAGGATCGACAAATGGCTTATCGCAGTAAAAAATGCAAGCAGAAAAATAAACCAAATAAAGGGAATAATAATAGGCAAAGGGCCTGAGAAATCAAGTATAAGCAAAATGATAGAGAAACTGCATCTGAGCAAAACAGTAGAACTAAGAGAATTCTATGCCACTGAAGACAAAATAGATCTCTATAAAAAAATAAAAGAATCAAAGCTGCTACTCCAAATGTCGGAAAGAGAAGGATTAAGCATAATAGTGCTGGAGAGCCTTGCGCTCGGAACGCCGGTGCTTCTTCCGGATTATTCCCCAATACCTAAAGAAGTAAAGGAAATGTGCATTGTTAAAGATGAGATAAGCATTTCCGATGCGATTGTTGAAATACTTAATTCAAAGGATAAAAGTAAATACATCAAAAACAAAGAGAAATTGAAGACATTCTCCATTTCGAATGTAAATGCATTTTATTCGAATCTTTTCAGGAAGATAAGTGATAAACAATGAAAATTCTAAACTCGCTGCCTCCATACAATCTTTTCGGCATCGAAGAGCAAAGTTACGAAAGCGCAAAGGTAGTTGCAGTTCCAATACCCTATGACTCAACAACAACCTACAAGTCAGGAACAAGGGAAGGGCCGAGGGCGATCATAGAGGCAAGCAGAAACATAGAACTTTTCAATGAAGAATTAAACAAGGATATAAGCAAGATAGGAATCTATACAACAGAGGAAATAGCGCCAGACTTCAGCTCACCGGAAAACATGGTAAAAAGAATATGCAGCGAAATAAAACCCATACTTAACGACAACAAAATTCCATTATTGCTTGGGGGAGAGCACACAATCTCATTGGGAAGTTTGATGGCCATTGCAGACAAGGAAGATGATTTTACTCTATTGCATTTTGATGCACATTCCGATTCAAGGGACAGTTTTTCCGGATCAAAATACTGCCATGCATGTATAATCGCCAGGGCACATGATTTCTGCAACTCCTACAGCGTCGGAGTAAGGAGCATCGATGAGCAAAGCGCAAAGAGGAGCAAAAGCATCTTGTACATGAAAGATATGCACGAAATGGAAACAAGCGAAATAATAAAATCTATAGTGAAGAACACCAAAAAGAAGATTTATCTTACTGTTGATTTGGATGTGCTTGATCCTACAGAAATGCCCAGTGTTGGAACTCCGGAACCTGACGGTATTAGCTTCTACCAATTGAAGGAAATAATAAAAGGAATTACAAAGGAAAAAAAGGTAATAGGCATGGATTTTGTCGAACTGAATCCGATACCCGGGTTCAATGCGCCTAATTATCTTGCAGCCAAATTGATTTACCTAAGCATCGGATATTCGTTCAAACATTAGAACAGTTTCAATCTGAAGCAATTTATCAATTCTATCCCTTCTTTTTCTACATTTAGGTTTATCTGCCAGTTTTCCAAGCCTCTAGATGCAGCTTTTCTTGCCGCTTTTACTATCCTAATTTCTGAGGCATTTGGCTTTGGAACTTTGAATGGTTCTGCATCGTATAGGTTGCAAAGCAGGATTATGGCGCGAGAATCATTTTTAATCGATTTTGAGACATCCTCAAAATGCCTTATCATTCTATCAAAGCTGGTAAATGGTGCATTGTTGGTTTTGTGGTTTTTGTGGCCTTCAGTTGGAATTAGCATCAACGGAGTTTTGACCTCTAAATAATCCTTTCCGTTCACTAAAAAGTCTATCCTCGACCTGCCAAGTTTTACCTCTCTTTTTAGCTCTTTTACGTTCCCTAACATTTTCCTAAGCAATCCGGATCTTATGAAGAACTCCACGTATTCGTTTGCCTTGGTCTGGTTTATGCCTATCCAAGTCTTTTTCGATTTGCGTAAATCATCAAGCGAAAATGCTTCTACGGTATACTTTGTTTTTCTGTTCAAATTTTTGCTTCTTGATACAAGGCATGGAATGTCCTCAAATCTTATGCTTCCTATCCTTCCCGTTGAAGGGCAATGGCAAGTTTCAAGTTTTTCATTAATCCAAACATTCATTATGAACCTGTTTGGCCTGGATTTTATCAATCCTTCCTCAAGGGGCTCGTCAAATAAATATTTCATAATATCTCATTATATTATTTTTACATTTTCAAGTAAATCTTAAATTAAAAATAAGAGGTAGGCTGTTAACCTACCATTTCAATACCGCTGTATGATGTGTCCTTCTTTTTTTCTTCCATATTGCCTACTATGCTTGATCCTTTGACCCCTGTTATTATGGCGACGATCTCTATTTGGTCTTCGTAGCCAGGCATCAATCTTGCTCCCCATTTTACGTTTGCAACATCGCTCATTTGTTCCGTTATCTTTTCTCCTGCCCTTATTGCATCTCCTATGGTCAATGAAGCGCCTCCAGATATGTGGATCAATGCACCGCTTGCACCTTCAAGATCTACATCAAGCAGCTTGTTCTTTGTTACTCCATCAGCTGCAGCGTCTACCTTGTTTGCTCCTCTTCCTGAACCTACTGCAATCATTCCTACATCTCCGTTGCCCATGATTGCGCGAACGTCAGCAAAGTCTATGTTGATCAAACTTGGCTGTGTTATTGTCCATACTAATCCGCCGATTGCCTTTCCAAGAACTTCGTCTGCAAGTGAAAATGCATCGTTCATTGGAAGGTTTGGAACTAATTTTACCAATCTGTTGTTGTCAAGTATTATGACGCTGTCTGCATATTTCCTCAATTCCTGGATTCCCTGCTCTGCTTTTACCTTTCTTACTCTTTCAAGGTCGAATGGATAAGTTACGAATGCAACTACAATTGCACCCTGCTCTTTTGCTATTTTTGCAGCAACTGTTATTGAGCCTGTTCCTGTGCCTCCTCCCATTCCGCAGCATAGGAATACAAGTTGTGTATTATTGAATACAGCTTCCAGTAATGGTTTGTCAACCTCTGCTGCCTTTGCCCCAACTGTAGGGTCTCCTCCTGCACCTAAACCTCTTGTAAGAGATCTTCCTATCAGTACTTTCTTTATTCGGTCGTCAATTATCTTGAAGTGTAAGGAATCAGTATTTACTGCTACAAATTCCGTTCCTTTCACTCCTAGTTTTACAAGTCTGTTTACTATGTTGCATCCTGCACCAC
>JBEKES010000049.1:0-5915 GCA_050013715.1 Candidatus Micrarchaeaceae archaeon | reverse complement strand
GCTTGGCATAATAGTGTCAATAGCACTTATACTTACTCTGATAGTATTGAATTTCCTGTGCTTCATACTCGGAGTCATAATATTCTATTATCTTATGCGCCAGAAAACAAGAAAATACTTCAATGTTTTTACAGCCCAGAGTGCAATTGAATACATAACAACATATTCCTGGGCCATAGTAATAATCTGCATAGTTGCCGCTGGACTCTACATTTTCATATCCTCTCCGACGCAGGTACCTTCGAATACCTGCAGTTTTGCCAGCGGTGTTTCCTGCCAGGACGTTGTAATTATGGCAGGAGGAGGATCTGCGGAAGCTAATGCTACCACTGTGGCATTTATTTTTACCAATGCGCAAGATGCTCCCATTAAAAATCCTGTAGCGTATGTGCAATTTAATAACAAAAACGTAAGTGCCCAGTGTACTCCAAATTTTGTGCTTGCAGGCGGATCTATAGTTTGCACCGCAGGCTTGCCTGAAAAATTGGCTGTAGGCTCGCTTCTTTCAGGAAGCACGTACCTCAATGTGACCTACTGCGGGCTTTCAACGCATGTGCATAATTCAAACAACTGCACCGGAGGATTGTACCAAACCTATAGCGGAAGTTTTGTAGGGCATCTGCAGCCGTTTAGTTCCTTGCAGGAATCCATTTCCCTAACTGCACAGAATTACACTCAAAATGCGAACAACAACCCAGATCAATTGACAGCAAGCGTTATGCTTTTTGGAATACCATTGAAAGGCGCAACGGTTAATTTCACTTCAAACAACATAAACTTCGTAATAAACCCCAGACTTGCACTGACCAACAATCAAAGCGATGCAATAAGCTCGATATACGGTAGCACAAATACAAATGTTTATGTGGTTGCATCCTATGGCCAGCTTACCAGCAATGTTGTAATATCATTTGTAGGAAATCCCATTGCCATAACTTTTGTTGCAAATAATTTCACTGACTGTTCAACTGCTGCAAGCACCGCATCGATTGACAATGTACCTTATACATGCTCGCAGTTGTCAGGAAAACAGTTCTCATTCACAAAAGGATCGAAGCACACATACTCTTTCACTGGCTTTATTTCTCCTGCAATAGGCACTCGTGTAGCATTCAACAATCTGACAATACAGGGAATACCCTATAGAACGCTGTCGGGAACTTTTGTTGCGTCTCAGAACACGACAATACCTTTCAATTATTATACTCAATATTTGCTCATAGAATCTGCAAATCCCAATGTAGGAGGAGCAGCAGTGCCTGGAGGAAGCGAGTATCTCAATGCATCGTCTTCCGTAACCATATCAGAAACTGCGAATTCGGCATGGACATTCAACGGATGGACAGGCTCAGGAACTGGCAGCTACACAGGGAATCAACCTTCCGCTGTTGTAATAATGAATGGTCCGTTAACCGAAACCGCGCAATACAAAGTTTCAGGATCAGGTCCTTAAAACAGCTGCCTGAATATCATAGAACAGGAATTTGGTACATACTTAATTTATGGGAAAATCAAGCTGTTTTCTTGGAATGCCGATTGATAAGCCATATTCAATGACAGGTTTCCAAGTTTCTTTCTTGTCATAATTGAAAATAAATGTTTTGTTTTTGAAAACTGCAATTACCTCTTTGCCTTTCCAGAAATGAGCATACCATTTATTTGATTTGAGGTTTTTAGATATTTTTTCAATATCTTTTTTTGATATATTGACATTGTAAAGATGCCAACGATTAATAGGATTCTTGTTCTTAGTTATCTCAAAACCCACTATTTCAAAATTGTTTAACGCTCTGTTATCTTTCAGACTTTCTTCAACAATAGTTCCTTTGTATTTATTTTTCAATTATATCACTTTCCTTGCATAATTGTAACACCATCTTGTTACATAAAAATAATTAATTTATCTATGCCTTTTTCTTTTTGTCTTCTGGGATGTCAACCGCAGGTATGTATCCCAATTGCGCAACAAGGTACATGAATAGTATTACCAATGCACCGTAGAATATTGCACCCAGAACTCTCCCATTTGAAAACACCAGCAGCATTGCAAGGAATATTATCCCTATCGCAACGTAAAGCATTTGGTTTCTTTCGTACCTGTCCCTTTGCTTCTTGTATTTTAGGAAATCATCCTTGCAAACCACAAGCCTGAAGTTCTTCGGCTTGCTTTTGAATATCTTTAGCTTTATCCATCTAACTGCATCTATCATGTAATCGTCCTTTACTTCCAATCCGGGTTTTTCCTTCCCGCATATTATGCAAGCATCTTTTTTCATAGCATCACGTAAAATCTATATTTGCCTCGTATATTTTCCCCGTTTCGGCGCTTATCTTGTTCTCGTCTACCATCCTGAATGCGTTGCTTATGGTTACATCGTCCATTCCCATCCTTCTGAATATATTTCCCATTTTGTCCCTATCTACTCCCATCTTTTCCAGCAAATTCGCAAAAATTATTATGTTTGTGTGCCTGTGTGTCTTGTCTATGGCGCTGAGCAGTGCAGCTATGTTCTTTTGGTTGATTCCCAATGCGATGAGTATTTGCCTCAGTTCCAATCTTGAAACAATATATGTGTCTTGCTTAGCCAATGTCACCACCCACATTTGTTATTATTCTTGTTATTAACTGGTCGTCTATGCTTAAACTCTTCAGGAACATCACCATGTTTGAGGTGCTTATGCCGCTCTTCTTGAGCATTCTCACGAACTCGAGCAATAACATCCTTCTGTCCTGATTGTCCATTGTCTTGAATATGTCAGTTATGGACTGTATGTCAACATTGTATTCAATAAGATTGGTCCTCAGTTCTTCCTTTTCGAATTCGTAGTCTTTCTGAAGAACATTTGCAGATATCTCGCTTTGAGTTAGTATGTCAGACAAATCTATGGTATATACATACAACGGCTCTTCACCATATATCTTGTCAAGAATAAATACTTCCGGGAACCTTATTGCTGTTTGGAAGGCCATGTCAACAGCAGCTTGTCCTACTCCGAATTTACCTATTTCTGTTTTTATGAAATCCGAGAAGTTGAGCGAGCCCTGCAGATAATTCATGAACTTTTCAAATTTTGTCCTTAATATGAACGTAGTACCAGCATTTGAGAATATCGCCTCGTTTACGTCAGTTGGGTTTTGCGATGCTACAATGAGCCCGAACTGGTATTTTCTTCCTTCTCTTACTATTAATATTGCATCGCTCTTCTCGTCGCTTGCGACCTTCCATGCTTCATCAAGAACCACAAGAGTTTTCAAACCCTTTGACTCGCTCCAGGATTCTGCCCTCATTATTTCCTTCAGCGTTTGGAGTATGAACAGCGCAGCCAATGCCCTGAATTTGTCGTCTCCCATTCCCGATAAGTCAATGGACACAAGCCCCGAAGAGGATATTTTTCCTATGTCAAGGGTGCTTTTCTTCGCAAAATAATCTTCGCCCTCACGCGCAAACTGGCGTAGTCTGTATACTGCATTTTCCAGTTCCGCAGGGTATTGGTATGTCCCATCCTGTAATTTTTCCTGCAATAATGCAATTACATCCTTTAGTGTCGGAGGGTCCTTGCTTGCCGGTGCCCTTTCTGCCAATTCGAATCCTGAATTTACATAGGCTTGCTCTATTGCCTCTTCAGTTATTCGCCTTTGCTCAGGATAATTCGATATATCGGTTAATATTTCAAAGGATGTCATTATCTGCTTTGTTCGGTCCAATGGCTTCATTGTCGAAAGGTCCATTATGTTAAGGTAATCGCCTTTTCCCAATGATACCACTGTGCCTCCGCTTTGCTTTACCCAGTTTTTGTACTCTCCTGCAAAATCTATTATTATCGCATTGGTATTCCAGACATAGCTCGCCCTTACAAGAAGAGTCTTTACGAAATAGCTCTTTCCAGCTCCTGTAATTCCAACTACAACTATGTGCGGATTTGTAATGTTAATATAGGACCATGCAAACGGGACCTTGAATATTTTAGTGGTTCCTATGTATATTGACTGGAAAGGATCATTCATTAATATTCCTGCTGGAGGCTCGGGCGGCCTTGAGAGGAACGCCCTCTTTGCGATTTCATTGCTCATTATGTGCTGAAGTTTCAGAAGCGTCATGGTCTCACTATTTTATCCCATCAAATCATTAATAATCTATCATTAACTTTGCATGTCGAAGAATTGATTTGCCTCTTCCAGAGATATTGGCAGCGAATAATTGAACCTGAAAAGTGTATATAATTCACGGCCTATTATCCTTGAAAGGTCAACGTCCATGGAGCTGAAAGATATTTGAATGTTTTCTATTTGCTGCGAAAGAGAATCAAGCGATGCTTTTTCGCTGACGCCTATTGCAGTTGTCTCTATGTACATTACAGTTGCAATGGGTTTCTCTCCCTGCGATATCCTGTCTATTTTCCTTTGTATTACGTTTATGTTCCTTTGTATGTTTGTTATTGTTACCTCGTTTGAGGATGTGCTCTGCAGCGCTCTTGACATCTGGAATTCCTGATAGGATCGCTTTCCCTCGAATTCATCTCTCACTTTCTGCACGTCGAGGCCCATTGCAAGTACGTGGTACTTGAAAGGAAATCCTATGTTCATTACGGCGCGCTCCCAGTTCTCCGGTGCGTTTATGAGCTTGACATCTGTCTCGTCCTCTGCAGTTTCCTGCTTGAATGAGTACGCAAAAAGATTCGCGGATACAAAACCAGTTGCGTAGAAAAGCCCATTCACGTTCTTCACAACTGCATTTTGCTCCTTTGTTATCTTGTAGCCCTGTGCGGGCTCGAATGTTATTCCAAGAAATCCGAAAACAAATGAAACGAAAAGATAATCTGCAAAATTAAGTATTAGTATTACCACCACTCCAGCTATTACTATCAATAATGCAAGTATCGTGATGATGCCTTTGCTTATATAGGATACAATCGAAAGCGCAACTATCATTATTACAAGGCAGAATGCAAGATACATTATTCCTTCTTCATCCATCTCATGAGACCTCTTGTTGTATATTCCTGCTTATCTGCTCGGTTATCGTCGAATACGGTATAAGGTATTCTGGTTCTACGTATTTCAGAAGCTCGTTCCCCACTGCGATGCTCGGCGGCACGTTCAGAGTAGCTGCAATGCCTCCCATCAATTCCCTTGCCTTTTGCTGCACCAGGGTTATTGCCTCGAATTCCTTGCTGCCTTTCGCAGAGACAGTTGCAAAGGAACCCAATTCGTAGGAAGTGCCTTTGCTAACATTGTCGAGCATTTTCTTCCACATGGATAATTTTCCCCTAACGTGCTCCAATTCCTGCTCCGATCCTTTTTTCTCTATTATCTGCGCCTCCTCGTTATTTATGAGGTTTATCGTCTCCTTCAATTTCTGTATGTAATCGTCTTTGTTCATCAGATACAATTCGCTTGTGAATCGCACTGGCTCCTTGCTTATGCCGACTAATCTGCTAACCTGATTTGTGAATCTTTCTTTTTCCTCATCGGTCATCTCGCTGGCAGATACATACAATGGTATGTTTATGTATGCAGTTGCGATAAAATCATCGCCCTCTTTCCTTAGTATGCACTCGCCTGTGCTTGCAAGCCAGTAGGGGCTTTGGTCGCTTATTATTACGTTCTTGCTTCTCTGCTTTGCAAGGGGCACAATCAGATAGGTATAGTATCTGGATGCAAATGCCAGCACGTCGAAAAATACGGCAAGTATAAGGAATATTAATTTAGGTATTACGAAAATGATTCCCTGTGGCAATACAACAGTTAGCCCTAGGAACATGAGCGAAACAAACATGAAGGCCATGAAGATTAGTACTTTTGGGTTCATCTAGATCCTATTAATAGCGATGAAAAGTAATTTATTCATGTGCCTAAACGAAGGACCTCAGTCTACCCATGGTTGCAGAGGATCTTCCTATGAAACCGGCTATTT
>JBEKES010000048.1:0-6251 GCA_050013715.1 Candidatus Micrarchaeaceae archaeon | reverse complement strand
GACAATAGCTCTAAATACCGATGCAAATCATCTTAACATCGTAAAGGCACATCATAAGCTACTTATAGGAAAGCAACTTACAAGAGGATTGGGTGCAGGTGGTTTTCCGGAAGTTGGATACAAGGCCGCTGAAGCCAGCAAAGACGAGATAAGGAAAATGATAAGTGGATACAATCTTGTATTCGTAGCAGCTGGTATGGGTGGAGGAACTGGAGGAGGATCAGCTCCTGTAATTGCAGAAGTTGCACGCGAAGAGGGTGCATTAGTTGTTGCATTTGTAACTTACCCATTTGCATTGGAAAGATCAAGAAGGAAAAAAGCAGACTGGGGAATCGAACAGCTCAGCAAGCAAGCAGATACAACAGTAATAATAGAGAATGACAGACTTCTCAGCTATGCGCCAAACCTTCCAATGGAAAAGGCATTCGACTTGATAGACAGCATTGCCTCAAATGCAGTAAAGGGAATCGCTGATACAATAACTATGCCAAGCCTGATAAATCTTGACTTTGCAGACGTTCGCACAATCATGGGTTCAGCCGGATTGGCAATGATAAACATCGGCTATGGCTCAGGAAATGACAAGGTTGAAAAGGCAATACATTCTACCATTGCACATCCATTGCTTGATGTAGAATTAGAAGGAGCAAAGAGTGCATTAGTTCATGTAATCGGAGGAGATGCACTTACAATAAGCGAGGCAACGAGCGTAGGAGAAGGTGTAACTGCAGGATTGGCTGACAACGCAAACGTAATCTTCGGATCAAGGCTTGAACCTCAATTCAAGGACCAAATACGTGTAATGTCAATAGTAACTGGAGTAAAGCCGAAGTTCGGAACAGCATCGAATTTGCTTGGAGAAAAGCAGCATGATTCGCAGTTCGTATCGAGCCTTCAAATGATGTAATTGATGAGAAATTGTAAATTTCTCATCTGAGTCATTGCTATCCTAATGTGTAGAATAGTTGGGCTTGAGCTATAGATGCATTAATTCTTATTATGTGCTTCTGCTCTTTGCCCTACTTTTCCCATCGAATTTACTATATAAAGCATCAAAACTTCCATCAAAATCTCTGGTAAGATAACCAATTGTACCGTCCACCTCCTCTTTTAAAAGACTGGGTATTGCGCATATAGATTCTGCTACAAATATTCTACCATCTTCTGTAATTAAAATACGAGGTAGCATATCATGAATATTTCCAATTAGAACAGTTGCATTTGATTCAGTTTTAGATTCAACTGTATTCCAAGTACGTCTTTGATCATCGTAGTTACCAACAAGTTTAAGTCTGCCACCAAAGGCATTGATATCTAAAACGTTTGCATCTACAGGTATTTTTGTAACATTTCGACATATTCCATAAGGTTCAATTAAACCACTATATCTTGCTTCTATAAATACTCTCTCTCTTGGTTGTCTTCTCACTAAATCCATAATTGACATATTTATCACAATATTAACTTGATTCTTCAAATATTTATAGTTATTTGTCCTGCGTTTATGGGGCCTTTCTTCTAAAATTAATTAGGGATTTACAATTAGATCAACGCAAGCTTCAAGTGTCATTTTAGTTACCTATTGTCTTATATAGTTGGATGTTTATAAAAAAACAGATAAGTGATATTATGGACACAACAAGACCAGGAGAGGTATCTAGAGCTGCAAATTTACCCTCTATGAATATTATTCTTGCGCGAGTATATACAAAAACAAGACTTTTTGAAAGATATCCTAAAGTTGAAAGTCTTTATTTGGATTATTTTAAAGTTATAGCTAGCACTTCTAAGACAGCTACTAGTTTGGTAGATACCTGGTTTGAAACAGCTAGCAAAGGAAATTTGGCTCCGCTTAACACTATACAAGCGTATGGAATCTTTGATGATATAATTAAAGTAATAGCACCTGAAATGGCGAGCGAAGCAATAAGTTTGAAAAATAATAGGTTTAAAACTCCGACAGAATTAATTACAGCATTAAAACTGCCAGAAGATTTCCCGAAATACGCTCTTCCAGTATTATTGGAACTTCCAACCCATTTAAGGGAATCAGCATCAGTATAATGTTATGCTGTAAACTACCAATTTGCACGTGTTTCATTAGTTTCAGACACTAAAGCTTATTTTTAGGCAGTTTCCAAATTTGATTTTACTGCCATACCTTTATATATTTTTTCTAACGAATTATTGTGTTCTATATAGCTTTAGTTGATACTATGGGAGAAGATGAAATTGCATATGCATCCATGAAGGAGATAAAGGTAGGTCGATTCATACTAATTGACGGAGTGCCCTGCAAAGTAGTAGATATCGAGACAAGCTCTCCGGGCAAGCACGGCCACGCAAAGATGAGAGTTACAGCAATAGGCATATTCGATGGCCAGAAGAAAACGCTTCTGCAACCAAGCCATGCAGATATTGAAGTGCCAGTCATAAAGAAAAGAAAGGCTCAAGTAGTATCTGTTGGAGATGATACTGCTCAGCTTATGGATTCCGAAACTTATGAAGTATATGAATTAAAAGTAACAGATGAATTCAAGGGCAAGCTAAATCCTGGAGCTGAAGTTGAGGTAATGGAGGCAATGGGAAGAAAGGCATTGGCAAGAGTTCTTAATGGTTAAATTTGTGATAGAATGGAAATGAAAATACTGTCAAACAACGAAAACAAGCTACTTAACAGAAAGGAGATAAAGTTCTGGGTATTGCAGGACAGCAGTACTGTAAGAAAAGAGGATATCAAGAAAGAAATCTGCAAGAAACTGAACCTAAGCCCTGAAAATACTATTGTAGTAAGGATAGACCAGGGATTCGGAACGAAGGAAAGTTCAGGCATTGCCCATTCCTACGAAACAAAGGAATTGCTTGAAAAATACGAATCGAAAAGATTGCAGGCAAGAATAGCAAAGAAGGCAGCTAAATCCGAGAAGAAGGAAGAACCAAAGCAGGAGGAAAAAACAGAGTAATGATTAAATGGCAGAAAAGAAGGAAAAAACAAAGAAAATACAATCATACAAGCCAGGAAGGCAATGTCCCAAGTGCGATTCAAGAATGGCAGACCACGCAGACAGATTCACCTGTGGTAAATGCGGCTACACTGAATTCAAGCAGAAGAAATAATTAGAGTGTTAAAATACCAAGAAGAAAAAAGTTGGGGAGCAAAAAAGAGCATGCCAGCATAAGATATCTGTCTTATTTTATATCAGTATTTATCATAATCCTAATATTCTACTACGGCTCTCTTTATGCAAACAACAAAATAAGCAAAATAGCGTTTGAATCCAACGGCTCAATAGCATTCTCGTTGTTCTTCCCTTCCATAGTGTTCTCATATTTGCTATGGAAAGGACTGAATCTAAAGCAGATAATAGAAACGCTCAATCTCTCAAAAGACAAATTTACCTTTAAGATAATAATTGCAGGCATAGCGCTCTTTCTGGGCATACTTGCACTGGAACTGGGATTTGCTGCATTTTCCTCTATTACAAACATACAATTGCCTACAAATGTATCCAGCGTTCTTACTGGAACGCCAATCTATTTCCTTGCATTTACCTTTCTTATAGCTCCAATCGATGAGGAAATCTTCTTTA
Organism: Candidatus Micrarchaeaceae archaeon; assembly: GCA_050013715.1. Lineage (GTDB taxonomy): Archaea > Micrarchaeota > Micrarchaeia > Micrarchaeales > Micrarchaeaceae > UBA12276. Next base: position 2,661 of record JBEKES010000048.1, on the reverse strand, counting down.
GAGGATTTCTCATAAACGGATTCTCTAACTTTTTCAAGTCATTCTCAAAGAAGAAAGTAACTAATAATGCTCTTGCATTATGGTCCGGAGTTATTGCAAGCGCGATAATATTCAGCATATTGCATTTGAGCTATCTCTCAATATCCGAATTCCTTGCGGCATTCATCTTCGGACTTTTGGCTGGCTATGTGTTCGTGAAGACAAAATCATTGTACCCAAGCATAATGGCACACATGCTGGTCAATTTCCTTGCCATAATCTCATTCATTTCTGTTGGCATGCTAATACCCCTAATACATTTGTAATCAAAGAATTGATTCAATGAAGAAACAAGATGTATCAATTGTTGTAAAGGAATTGAAAGCCAGTGCAAAGCCAAAGGAATACATTGAAGGCATGTCCAGATTTGGCATAACTACGAAATATGCTCTTGGGGTTTCAATACCAACATTAAGATCCATGGCAAAAAAGCTCGGGAAGCAGCACGAGCTTGCGCTGCAGTTATGGAATACAAACATACATGAGGCAAGAATACTTGCCTCAATGATTGATGATCCATTGCTGGTAAGCAAGAAGCAGATGGATGATTGGGTAAAAGATTTCAACTCCTGGGACATGTGCGACCAATGCTGCGGCAATCTGTTCGACAAGACAGAATTCGCCTACCAGAAGGCACTGGAATGGCCAAAAAGCGATGTAGAATACACAAGAAGGGCAGGATTCGTACTGATGGCCTGTCTTGCTGTTCATGATAAGAAAATGAATGACAAAGATTTCCTCAAATTCTTTCCTATAATCGAGAAATGGAGTGATGATGACAGGAATTTTGTGAAAAAGGCGGTAAACTGGGCTTTGAGACAAATAGGAAAAAGAAACAAAGCGCTCAATAAATACGCGATAGAATGCGGAGAGTCGCTGAAGAATAGGAACTCAAAAAGTGCAAAATGGATAGCTGCAGATGCGTTAAGGGAATTAAAAAGCAGTGCGGTGCAAAGGCGTCTGAAATGAATAGAATAACAGTTGCAGTCATGGAGCCTAAGTACCAGCAGAATCTTGGCTACATAGCAAGAGTGTCAAAGAACTTCGGAGTTGAGAAACTAATACTAATAAATCCTAGATGCAACTACAAAGGCAAAGAAGCAATAAAATACTCAAAGCATGCTCGAGATCTGCTTGAAAGCGCAAATATAGTAAAAAGCCTCAAAAGCATAAAGCATGATATGCTGATAGGAACAACAGGAGTATGGCACAAGACAAACGCATCTTACTACAATGTCTACAAAATAAGCCAGGTTAAGAAATTCCTGAAGAATTCAGGCAAGGACGTGACAATATTGCTAGGAAGGGACGATACCGGATTGTCCAGGGAGGAGCTCAAGCAATGCGATGCAACAATATTCATAGAAACAAGCAAAAATTATCCCATACTTAATATTTCTCATGCGCTTGCAATAATTCTTCAAGCATTTGCATCAGAAGGCAAGGAATACAGTTTCATGGAAAAGTTGTACGCAAATCAAAAGGACTACAAGCTAATTTCAGATCTTTTTACGCGATTGGTAAAATCGAACAGCAAGATAAGGGACAAGAAATCAGTTATTCTTGCCTTCAACCACATAATAAAGCGCTCAAACCCTACAAAAAAGGAGATAAACGCACTGGCCATTGCATTAAATAATCAAAAGAAATAGTATTACTTCCTTATACTAAGATAGGCGCTTCTAAGCATTAGAGACTCTTGTGTAAAATCATTTATCTTATTCCATGCAGCATCATAAGGCAAAGCGTCAGCTGCATGTGCAAGCCCGTTCAAAACAATAATTGCTGTTTGGGGCGCATGTTCACCTAAAATACAAATGTTATCCACTAATCTTACAAAAAGTGGTATATCATTGATATTTGCTGATATGTGTCTAAGACTTTTAAATAACTCTAATTGTATGCCTGGATATCTATTTTCATGTTTTTCAAAAACTTTAAGGCATTTCACCAAATCAGAATATACGCTACTGTCAAGATTAGATAATATGATATCTATCTGTTTTTGTTTAAGATCACCATATCTTTGAGCACTGGTCATATGATCACAAATTTAATCTATTGATCCAAATATATATACCTATCTTCCACGATGGAAAATGGCTTACGCTATTGCATTAAATAAAGAAAAAGAGAAAAAGATGAGAAACTAGGCAAGCCGATAATTATCTGTCCTTTGTGACAGGCTTTTTCGACTTTATAATTCTTATCTTTGCAGGAGTCAACAATATCTTGTCCTGGTCGATCCTTGCTATGTCTCCCTGCATCTTGTCAACATATATTTTCAAGTCATCGATGACAGCCTTCAAGGTATTTGGCCTCTTTGCCATCTCTGATATGTTCATCAGTATTATGTTGTTGGAACTTAGCTCTTTCTTGATAAGTTCAACATCCGTTTGCTGTTGCAATGCAACAGGCTTTATGTAATGATCTGCAGGCTCATGCATGACGTCTACTTCATCCATTTCAGCTGCATTCATATACTCTTCAACATCGATTCCTTTCGATGAAACGCCTAAACTTTTTCCAAGTTTCTCAAAAATGCTCATCTTTTCACCTAGTTATGTCGCCTTTAATGTATATATGCAGAATAGCTTTTAATACTTTCTCTTATTTCGCATA
>JBEKES010000047.1:0-6525 GCA_050013715.1 Candidatus Micrarchaeaceae archaeon | reverse complement strand
TTACGAATTTCGTAGTTCCTGGAACCAAGCCAGACCTGATAAAAACTGCAAGAGATATAATAGAAGAACAAGGAATATTTCCAACATTTCATGCGCCAGGTTTTGGTAGTTCACAAGGTGGCAATGTAGATGAAGTTAAGAAAATTTTGGGTAAAGCTTGGAATCCAATTGTAGGCAGACAAATATTAAAAGCTGAAAACGGCAATTTCAGAAGAGCAGCAGAAGAGCTTATTGAACAACTATTAAGATAAATGTCTCATATATTATACAGTCGAGAATATGACAGAGATTAAATTGAATCCTAAAAAGATAGCCAAGTGATTTTTAGCAAATTTATCATTAATCATTTGTTGAGCTTCTCTAGATTTGGCTCACTTTTGCAATAGACATAATTAATTCCATTTCTGGTGCCAATGCAGCCATAGCCCTTTAGCCACACATTAACACTATTTTCAACATATTCTATTGCCTGATTCTTTCCTTTAAATTCTAAGTCTCTAAGAGTAATTACAGTTCCAATCAATACAAAATAATGTCTTGCCAATGTTAATTCTTCCAAAGTAGGGCTTCTTTCCAATACGTGACTGGTTCCTCTTTGTGTAGCTTCAAACAAATGATCCAAATTTGAAATTATTATAGGACAGATAATCCCTGCAATTTTTTGGCGTGTTTTATGTTTTTCAATGGTTCCATATAAAATCTTCAATACCTCATCATGATCTAAACCTTTATTAACAACAGTTGCCATTTCCTTTGCTCCTTTATCTAATGCCTCTGCCCAGGATTTTCCATGGAAAACTTTCCAATTAGAACTTGGATTCCCAGTTGGCCTGAATAAAGTTGTTCTTTCTAGTTTCCGAAGAAACTCTTTATACTCTTCTAGGTTTTTGGAAGGTAATTTTTGAATTACAACAAGTTCCTGCAATGTAGGAAATCCATATGGTGCTAGTTTTATTAAATCTGGTTTTGTTAGTTGTTTTGTCATTAAATTTCCTTTGTTCTAAGCATTTCAGATGGTTTGAATTCCGAATCTTCAATATCTCTCAGAATATAAAACCATTTTTCACGAGTCTCTTTAGGAAATTTTTGCAATTGCACATCTAATATAACATGAGCTTCAATTTCTATATCTTTTGGTAATGTATGTGGAGCCTTTTCTTGCAAATAAGCTACAAGAGAATCAAAGAACCTTACTATTCCTGCTGAAGTTCTTATATTTTCAATTGCTGCCCTTGCAATATCATGATACCTTTCATTAACATTATGCTCTCTAATTAGCTTTCTTACTATTTCAGTTCCTGTTTTCTCTTTTGTTTCTGTTGTCATTTCCTCACTAAATGTTATAAGTTTATTCAAATATTTAATCCTTTGTGGAAAGTATGTAGAAAGAGATATGAACTTGCCCTAGATGTTAACTATCATTGCGGGGGACGAGATTTTGTGTTTAAGTTCAATTCTCTGAAGAAAATAACCTTTCAATCGATAACTGAAAGTTTACTCAATTTTTTCAGGTCAGAATCGAAAGTTGCCAATGTTGCTATGCCGTTTGCCTTGCATGCGACAATTATACTGCAATCTGTAAAACTTAATTTAGCCTCTTTTTGATCTTTAAAATTCCTCCATGTTTCATCAAATAGGTTAACATCGATTCTCAACATCAACGTAGTATCAAGTAATTTCTCTCCTATTTCCATTACTTTTTTAAGGTTTTTTGTTCTTACCAAAATTGTAGTTATAACTTCATCAAAAACATAATCGGTTATTACTGGTGTTCCGTATTTTCCGTTATCTAAATCGGTAGCAATACTAAGTGCCTTGTCATGCAGGCTATCCTGCTCATTGGCATAAGCGATTATGAAACTGGAATCAAGAAAGATCATACATTAACCATATAAAATTTTATCAATTTCCACACTGCTTTTCTCTGTCCCTTTACCCCAGTTGAATGTTGGTACATCAGTAAATTTGGCTTTGGGCCTATTTTTTCCTTCTTTTATCCAAAGTTCCATTGCTTTTGTAAGCGCTTCTCCAAGCTTCATGTCTTCTTCTGCTGCTTTTGATTTGAATTTTCTAAATATCGTTTCTTGAAGACCTCTTATTGTTATATTCATACAAATCACCAATATATACTTTGTATGAATAAATATAAAAGACTTTCTATCGAGAATTAAGATTGTTCAATACAGAGCTTCAAGCATTTCGACTGCAACACGTCGAATTCTGCGGGGGACGAGATTTGAACTCGCGCAATCTCTAAGATACTGACCCCTCAAGCCAGCGCATTTGGCCGGGCTCTGCCACCCCCGCATTTAGCATTATAACTTCTTGACTTCCTTTTCAACTTCCTTTAATTCATCCTTTATTGCGCTGAACGCTTTATTAATTATTTCTTTGGGTGGCATCTGGCCGAAAGTTTCGACATAGAAATTGAATGTGCTGTCATCTATTTGATCATAGGTGATCAAGCCTGGCTGGAACTTTGCATGAGTTGCACCGTTGCCCATTATTGCCTTGCAGTCTATCCTTATCTTTTGTTCTGCCGCAAGCTTTATTATGGGAATTGCATCGTTTGCTACCTTGACTTCCTTGTCCCTTGATTCCAGCTCCTTTGAATATACTATTCTAGGTCCTTCAGCTTCCAGTGTGAAGAGTATTTCATCCTCATCGGAATAGCCTGTGCTTGGTGTTTTTATGGGCACCAATCCTATTCTATGGGCTATGTATTCGTCAAAGATCGCACTTGAATTCTCGTAGAATGTGACTGTATTTATCGCAAATGATTTCACGTGGTTTGTGGCAATCCTTCTCAATGCATTTGCCTGGCTGTTAGTTGCGTCTTTCAGCGTAAACTTCAATACATTGTTTTTCTCTTCTAGGTTTTCTATCTTCATTTATTCACTTAAAAAGGCTTAGATGGAAATAGCTAAATAAACAGAGCTAAATATATAACGTTAAGAATTATGTATGATTAGGTTTATAATCATTATGGTTTCCTGGGGTGCATCCATTGAGCTTCGAATCTATACTGGAAAAGGACTTTAAGAAAGAGATCAACAAAAGCGAGTATAAGCTAGTATCAAAGGAGCGCCCCCACATCTCAAAATCAAAGCTTGACGAGTTCTCAAATGCGATTTACATAAAGACAAACGAAATTAAGAATATGGAATATTCTGATGAGCTTTCAACAAGGTACATAGCAGCTACCAATCTGAGCTATGATTTCCTCATGAGTATATATGACGTCAATACCAGGAACCTTGCAATTTACAGGTTCTTCAAGTTCCCCGAAAGCTTAGATGTTGTGTTTGCCAAGTATTTCAAGTCCTTGAAAGGAGCAAGGCACAACCTTGAGGCAAGGATAATAGGCCTTAACAACAATCAGGACTATTACATAGTCGCAGAGGAACTGATAGACTTCTTTTCCAAATACAAGATAAGGCTTGTGGAAGCTGACCTTTTTGGAAATGAGAAAAGGCACATAGCAATAGATTCAAAGCTGGGAATGAGCTTTAATATACTAATGGAAGACAGGCTCTATCGTCCGGGAGAGCTTACAAATGAGATTACTGTTGAAAATTTTGAGGCTTCCTTGAGGAAGGAAACGAGCCTGGAAGACATAGACAATATTGCAAAGGAAAAGTTAAAGGATTAACTATTTCACTTTAATTTTATCTCGTATAAATCCGAATGGATTGCTCCTTTTGGTACAAGTGTGCTCTTTTTTAGCTTTATTGAGTTGCATAGAAATCTTCCGAATTTAATTTCAGAATTTTTTTCTATTGCATAAATTACCTTTTCATCATCTTTTGTATGTGCAGTTCTTGCTATTGTTATGTGGGGCGTGTATTTTCTGTCATCTGTTTTAATCCCTAAATCTTTGATATCATCGTAGATGGAATTGTATATATCTGTTATTTTGTCTCTTCCTTCTGATATATCTGCAAATACCACATGTGGCCTGTCCATTGAAAAAGAAGATAATCCTTCCACACCGCAATAAAATGCCGATTGATTTATACGGGCAAGGATTTCCTTGACTTTTTCTATTTTTTCATTTGTTATATTTCCCAGAAAGAAAAGAGTTATGTGCACATTCTCCCTTGATACGAATCTTGCATTGCCCTTTGGAAAATCCTTTTCCAGTTTTGATAAATTGCTCTTTATTTCCTCTGGAATTTCTATGCAGATGAATGCTCTTGTGGTATTGCTTTCTGTTTTTTCCATTCAATCAGTTTAAGTCAATTTGGTAAACATTAGGGATTAAAAAATACAAAAGTTTTACATAAGATATTTAAAGGACATAGCAGAATAAATATGTGCCTGCATGTCCACCCGTTATGTTGTAGTTTTAGGTTCACTTCTGAGCGGAATAGGAAAGGGCATAGTCTCTTCTTCCATTGTAAAAATGCTTTCCCTGTATGGATTAAATGTAATGCCTTTAAAGTTCGACGGTTATCTGAACTATGATTGCGGCACAATGAACCCGTTGAAGCATGGGGAGGTATTCGTTCTCGATGACAAAAGCGAAGTGGACATGGACTTCGGAACCTATGAGCGCTTTATCAACAAAAGCCTTAACGATTCGTTTTCGCTTACTGGCGGAAAGCTATTCAGCGAAATAATAGAAAAGGAGAGAAAAGGCGACTTCCTGGGAAGCGATGTGCAGATAACACCGCATCTCACAACCATGATAACAAAAAAACTGGAGCATGTTGCAAAGGAGAACAACCTTGATGTGCTATTAATAGAAGTTGGGGGCACAGTGGGAGACATAGAAAACAGCTATTTCATAGAAGCGCTAAGGCAGCTTGCTATCTCTAACAAAGTCATATTCATCTCATTGACCTATATACCTGAACTGAACGTTGTCGGCGAGCAAAAGACAAAGCCGACACAGCTTGCACTGCGTTCGCTCATGCAGATAGGTATACAGCCCAACTTCATAGTTACAAGGTCCGAAAATCCTCTCCTTAATAGAACAAAGGACAAGATAGCTCTTTTCGCCAATCTGTCTCCAGATAAGATAATAGACAATTGCGATACCAGCAATATTTACGGGATTCCAATCAAATTCATAAAGGAAGGTTTCGGCAATCAGCTTCTGTCCGAGCTTGATCTTAAGGACAGAATTATAGATGAAACAAAGCTTGAGGATTGGAAGAAATACATTTCAAACATGGAAAATAGCGGCAAAACCGTAAAGATAAGCGTAGTGGGAAAATATGTCGATCTCCATGATTCCTATGTCAGCATAAATGAGGCACTGGTGCATTCCTCTGCGTCATTGGGCGTAAAGGCAAAGATAAACTGGATAGAGTCTGAGCTTTTTGAAGGAAATGACCAAAAGCTCAAGGAATTGCTTGGGGATTCTAATGGAATTCTAATTCCCGGGGGATTCGGATCAAGGGGCATAGAGGGAATGATAAATGCGATAAAATACTCGAGGGAAAACAAGATACCCTATCTTGGGATTTGCCTTGGAATGCAGCTCATGGCCATAGAATTTGCAAGGAATGTCGCAAATCTAGCTGGTGCAGATTCAACGGAGTTCAATCCATCAGCCAAGGACAAAATAATAGACATAATGGAAGATCAAAAGACCATAGACAAGAAAGGGGGAACCATGAGGCTTGGCTCATGGCCGGCAAAAATACTCAAGGAAACCTATGCCTTCGATGCCTATGGCAGCGAAAACATAAACGAGAGGCACAGGCACAGGTACGAATTCAACAATCATTACAAGGAAAGCTTCGACAATCTGGGATTGCGGGTAAGTGCAACAACTCCCGATGGAAAGCTTGTGGAGATAATAGAATGGAAGGGCTCTTTTGGCTTTGGAACCCAGGCCCATCCTGAACTGAAATCAAGGCCTGAAGGACCGGCTCCTCTTTTTGTGGAATTCATAAAGCGCGCAGTAGAATTTAAGAAAGAATAATTAGATAAAGCGCTCGGAGTAGTTTACAAACAATTCTATTACTTTGTTTGCAACGGGCAATTTCTTGGAAATATTCTTCAATGAATCCAAATCCTCTTTCACAACGCCTTTCAATTTCATAAGTATTACTGGATAGATTACTATCTGTACTACTGCACCCATTGCTAAAACCAGAATATAGTTTTCTGATAATATTAGCATTAGTGGAACAAGAAAAGCTGCGCCTATGATTCCTGCAATTACGATTCTGACTATCTTCCCAAGGTCAAAATCAAGATTGAGTTCGCTTTTTATGGCCTTTACGGAAAGAATTGAAAGAACTGTCGGGCTTATTATGAAAAGTATGAGCAATAATCCTGTGCCGCTAAGCCAGGGCACAAGCAGTAGCATGAGTATTATTTCCATTATTGCAATTGCCATGGAGTATTTCATCAACTTCCTGGTCTTGTTTGCTGCAATCAAAAGCATTACCGTATAGGTAGCAATGACCCACAGTAGTATTCCGATGCTTATTATTGAGAGGTACAACGGCGCAAGAAGGTATTTCGCGCTGAATGCAGTATAGGAAAACTGTTTTGATAGCACAGCAA
>JBEKES010000046.1:0-7312 GCA_050013715.1 Candidatus Micrarchaeaceae archaeon | reverse complement strand
AGGAGCATCGCATCCATCAGCAATGAAGCAAAGGATTGCACCATAACCATTAACGGGCTTTCAAAAAGCCATTCAATGACAGGATACAGGATTGGCTATGCCGCAGGTTCTGAGAACCTTGCAAATGCGATGGCAAGAATACAGAGCCATACCACTTCATCGATATCATCGATAACGCAATATGCTGCCATTGAAGCGCTCAGGGACAACAGAGGCATAGCAGCAATGAGAAGCACATTCAAAAGAAGAAGGGACATAATAGTAAAAGGATTCTCGAAAATGCAAGGTATTAGCATGGTAAAGCCTGGCGGTGCATTCTATGCGTTTCCGAACATTTCAGAAACAGCATTTGCAAGGCAAAGAAAACAGAGCAAATCTTTGAGCGATAGCTTTGCAGAGCAATTGCTGGAAAAGGAGAAAGTAGCAGTAATACCCGGCATTTCATTCGGATCAGATAAGCACGTAAGGATTAGCTACGCAGTGAATGATAATACCATAAAAGAAGGAATGGAAAGGATAAGCAGGTTTCTCTCATGAAAAGCAATTCAATAACAAGGATAATACCAAGAACCATGAGCACGCAGCACCCTGATAACGTGCACATGCCGTTCTTCACGGACAACAGCATAATCGAAGGCGAAGACGAGATAAAGGAAGCTTTCTACGCCTTCAGCCACATAAAGAGCAGAGAACAGTTATGGGACTTCGAAGGCAAGGAAGTTGACAATTATGTAGTGAAAAAATTGCTCACAAGATACGAGCACTTCTTCTCAAGGAACAAGCTAGGCAGGGATTTCTTCCTCACTTTGCGTGTGCCAAACCCAGAATATGAAAAGAACGAAGCGAAAATACTTATAGAAACACTGGAGAGCATACCCAGAAGCTTCGACGTTGCAAAGGTATTTTATGGCTCCTATGACGATGCAACAGGACCAATATTCGAGGTAGCGCAACCAATGACAAAAAACAGCATATCGCTCATAAGGATAAGAGAATACTACAGGAAAATAGTGGTAAACAAGGAGAACACAAAGCTAACAGATGATGATGTCAATATAAAAAATTGGATAGGAGAATTCTTCCCAAAGGACATAAACGTAATACCGTTGTTCGAGGACATGGAAGGAATACTAAACGCTTCAAAAACTGTAAACGAATACCTTAGCGCATCAAAAAAAGCAGAGTACCAAAGAGTCTGGCTTGCCAGAAGCGATCCCGCACTTAACTACGGATCTGCCGCAGCAACATTACTTGTGAAAGTTGCATTGCAAAGGCTCGAACATTTGGAAAAAGAAATCTCGATACCAATATTTCCAATACTTGGGACAGGATCAGCACCATTCAGAGGTAACTTGAAACCGACAAACTACAAAGATGTGCTTGCGTCCTATCCCAGCGTCAAGACATTTACAATACAATCCGCATTCAAGTATGACTATCCTGAAGAGACAGTATTCAAGAGTGTTAGGGAAATGGAAGAGACCAGCACATCTCATGCAACTCACATAGATGATGAAAAGAAAACAATTGCAATGGCAGAGAAATTATCACTTCAGTATCAAAAAGAGATAAAAGTAATTGCACCGATGATAAACGAGTTTGCGCGATTCATACCATCAAGAAGGAAAAGGAAATTGCACATAGGACTATTCGGCTATTCCAGGCAGCTTGGGAATGTTCATCTGCCACGGGCCATCACATTCTGCGCTGCGCTCTACAGCATGGGTCTGCCCCCGGAATTGTTAGGAATTAGCGCACTTAATTCAAAGGAATTCGAAACGCTGAGAAGTATTGACTCAGCGTTTGACAATGACATGATGGACTCTTTGAAATATTTGAACAGGGAAAATCTTGCCTATTTTCCAATTACAATAAAAAAGAATATCCTAAAAACAGCATCCATGTTCGAATATGAAACTGAAGCGAAGCACAAGAAGATAACCAGTATAATAATGGAAGATTATTCGAAAAAGAACACCAATCCAATAAATGAAAATATTATAAGAGCTGCATCGATAAGAGGATTCCTGGGATAGATTACACAATTAAAAAACTAAAATTCAAAAATATTTACTGTGATGTAATGAATAAGAGGCAAACCGAGTACAAAAGAGAAATAAGAAAGAAAATCTCAGGGAGATTCATAGATACAAGAGTCCAGAAGCTAGGAGACTGGAGAGGAGATATGCTTTCCAGAATTCGCGTTTTGATGAAGCAGATAGATCCTAAAATCATTGAAGAAGTAAAGTGGATAAAGCCGAGCAATCCGCTTGGCACAGCTACCTGGTCTCAGAATGGATTGATATGCACCTGGGAGGCCTACAAGAATCACGTAAGAATGACATTCGCCAAGGGAGCCTCGCTGGATGATTCTTCACACATATTTAATTCCGGTCTAGAGGGCAATGTTATGCGTGCCATAGTCTTTCATGAAGAAGACAAGATCAACGAACGCGTCTTGAAAAATCTTATCAGTTCGGCAATCGCCCTCAATACTGCCGCCTTGAAAAAGAAACCTTCCAAGAAATAACCTAAAGCAAAGAAAAAGATCAACAACTGCCTTGCGACCCCGCTGTGCCTAAGCCGTGTGCGGTAATCGGTAGCGTGGCTTTGTTAACTAGAAACTTATATATATCTCCTAAGCTGTAATTAATTTGTGATATTATGGTAGAAATTTCCATCAAATATCACTGGTTGCCCTTTATCAAGGAATGTCTTTGCTTGCTTTGCAGCTATTTCATTTGCTTTTATAAAACTCTTTTCAGAAATGTATCCATTTTTCCATTCCTTCTTAAATTCATCAAGAACCCTATCAATAGCGATGTGTTTTGCTCCGATCTTTTTTGATATAGCCTTAGATATTGTTGTTTTGCCAACACCCAAGGACCCACGAATTATTACATAATGTCCTTTCATTTCATCCCTGCTTTGTATGCTTTTATTATATACCTGGGCAAAATCCTATCTTTTATCATTCTATTTACTTTATCTTCTACCGTTAAGAAATTCTTCGAAGTGGAATGATGTTTAACCAAATCCATAACAATATTGTCTATTGTTTTAGGTGGCTTATACCACCCCAATATCTCTCCAGATTCGATTAATTTTTTAGAAGCTTTTAGATCATCATTATTTTCTATCACTACTACAGAAATTGGTTTATGCGTCAGTGTTGCAGCAGATGTTTTGTGGCTACCATCAATTAAGAAATATTCTATCTTTGGATTAGCATCCAAGAAAGTTATAAGTTGGTTAATAAAACGTGTATATTTTTTGAACTTTCTGCTCATTAAATGAATTACTTTGTTTTTATGAATAACTGGGCTTGGTGGTACAAGGTCTCTTTGCCCTTTATCATACATTCTGAAATATATCTTTAAAATCTGCTCATTATGAACAGGATAATCTCGTAAGGTAAGTATTTGGTTAGGGTTAAGCAGTTTTCTTTTCATTATTTCACTTTTGTTAATTTTTGAGTCTAACTACATGAACTAAATAAATTAGACTTGTACATTTATTAGATTACCTGATTCATACCTTCTTAAACCTATTTTGAAAATAGTTATTGCAGCAATGACTGCAGCTATCGTTGCAATTACCATATAAAATATGAGGGTCGGATTGAAACTTTGTAATATTTCAACAGGGATACCTGTAAGAAATCCTATAGGAACTGCTGTAAGCAAAATAATCCTTAAATATCCTTCAAAAATCGAGAATGGATACGTAGATATGGCTATAACTGAATTAATAATAGTGTCTTGTAGGTCCCCAGTTCCACCTATAAAGAAAGTTAAAGACCCTATTGCTACTCCTACGCTTACGAGTATTATCATTGACATAATAGTAAGTAAAATATAAAGCCCAACAGCGTACAACGTATGCGGTAGAACAAATAAAGCAAGAATTACACCGAAGGCAAAATCACCCAGACCAGATATCTCGCTTCTACTGACAAGAAGATGCGCTAGTATTGGTTTTGGTAATGTTAAATAATAATCAAGTTTTCCGTTTATTATTACATCTGCAATTTTTTGCCAGTTACCGAAGAAGAATGTAGCAAAACCGAAACCAGTGGTTATAAAGGAAAACAAAAGTAGTATTTCGTTGAATGACCATCCGTTTATTGATTGAAATTTTAAGAATATTATCGCCCAAAATATTATCCAAACTGCATCATTGAGGAACATCCCAACAGCTCTTATTATAAAGCTGGATCTATATTCCATTGCAGCCTGTATGTTAACCTTCATGTATGCAACTATAAATTCTATAAAACCTTTAACCCCCATTTATTGACACCCTTTTAGCACCTAAATTATACAGCAGAGATGCTCCAGCTACAAATAATGTTATCCATAAAATCTGTATCAGAACAGTCTCTACAAAGAAACTAACGCTGAAATTAACAAACATGTATGCTGGTGCATATGCAACATAACTAAATGGAAGAACTAAAGCTATTTTTTGAAGAAATAACGGGAAAAAACTTAATGGTATTAGCATACCTCCAAGTACAAATATAAGTTTGTCTTGTATCCATCTAAATGCAGATATGTCTTCGATCCAGAATGCAGTTACACCTATTAAGAAATTCATAGATATGGCTAAAATAATTGCTAGAAGCACAGAAAGCAGTACAAATGGTATCTCAAATAAGGTTATTTTCAGAGGACCTACTAAGAAATATATAAGAGTACCAGCAAATGCGAAAGTTATGACTGATCTTATAATTGCTGTTCCAGTTGTTGAAGAGAAATGATATACTACAAAATTATAAGGTTTATTTAAGTAGTATGCTATATTCCCTGATTTTACATCATCTGAAATTTTTATTACTGCAGTTCTACCACTACCGCTATTCCAAATTGATTCTGAAAGCGTCAGATACCATAGTAAGCCAACAAGAGTGAATCCAGATATTGAAGTGACAGCAGATGCTAGATAAACAGCTTTCCAAAGATTATAGAAAATGAATAATAGGAAAGTTATGAAAACTGAACTTGATAATATGTTGATATAATAAGCAAACGCACTTAATATTTCGATTTTAGCAATAAAAAAGTATTTTGAATAGGACACAGGTTCACTTCTTATATATTTTGGCTATTATTTCTTCCACTGTTGGATCTGCTATGTTTATGTCCAATACTTCAAAATTTGAAGTCAGATAATCTACAAGATCTTTGATGTCTCTTTTCTTTTGATCAAGATGTATTGTCATGTCATAACTACTTCTTTTCAAAACTCTTGCACCGGAAAACGTGAATTTTTTTGGAGATTTCTCAAATTTGACTTCTACATTCTTGCTAGTAACATATGTGCTCTTCAATTTAGACAAGGTATTATTGAACACCATTTTTCCATGATTTATCACAATTATCCGGTTGCACAGTTTCTCTACATCATCCATATCGTGTGAAGTCAAGAATACTGTAACATTCTCTTTTTTGTTTAGTTCAAGAATCAAGTCTCTTATCTTCTGTTTTGCTATTATATCTAACCCTATTGTTGGTTCATCAAGGAATATTATCTCTGGTTTATGTAAGAGTGATGCAACTACTTCGGCTCTCATTCTTTGTCCTAAAGAGAGCCTTCTTACTGGTGTATTAAGATAATCGATCTCAAATCTGTCTACCAAATAATTTAGTCTTTTTTTGTATTCTTTCTCATCCATTTCATAGATTTTTGACATTAGATTAAATGTGTCAATGGGTGGTAAATGATACCACAATTGCGGTTTTTGGCCAAATACAGAACCAATTTTCATTGCAAGTTTCTGCCTTTGCTTCCAAGGTGTGTATCCTAAAACGTCAGCCTGACCAGAAGTAGGAAAAAGTATTCCGACAAGCATCTTTATTGTTGTGCTTTTTCCTGCACCATTAGGTCCTAAAAACCCTAATATTTCACCTCTGTTTACTTCAAAAGATATGTTATCCACAGCCACGGAGTCAATAGTTTTAGGCTTAAGTAAAGAATGCATGCTACCGCTAAGCCCTGACTTCTTCTGTTTTGTGGCGAAAACCTTTCTTAGATTTTCAACTCTTATTATAGTTTCATTTTTTGCCATACGGTTAAATAAACTCTCAAAAAGCTATTAAAGAGTAGTGTGTAATAAAATATCACAACACTCGATAAAAACCTAACACAAAAGCATTATAAATACAAGGATGAAGAATTTATCAGTGAGTTAGATGCGTGGTTACTGCCAAACAGTATAGTCTTAGGAAATTCTACCCCTTTGCTAGCCAAGCAGCTAATTTCCAAGAAATCGAATTCTTTTATATATTCTAACCTATCAAGGTTAGTGTCAACTCTACATTCAAAAAGGTTATAATATGGAACCAAGTGCGCTAAAAGCTGAGGAAAAAGTGAAATCCAGCTGGTATATACTGGATACTAAAGGGAAGCTTACCGAAGCAAAGGACTTCGACTTTAACAAACACAAGAACCTTAAGAAATTTGCAGATTATGAGATAAAGAAGGTAAGAGCCTACGAGCAGATACCAGAACATATAAAGCTGATGAAAAAGCTACAGCTAGTCGACTACGAACCGGGCTCTGATTCTGGCAATATGAGGTATTACCCAAACGGTAGACTAATCAAAAGTCTACTTGAAAGATATGTAACTGATAAAACCGTTGATTATGGCGCGGTAGAAGTAGAAACACCTATAATGTATGATTATGAACATCCGGCATTTAAGGATTATTTGGCTAGATTTCCGGCAAGGCACTACGTCATAAAATCTGATGATAAGGATTTCTTCCTAAGGTTTTCAGCTTGTTTTGGACAATTTCTGATAATGCACGATGCGACAATATCGTATAAGCAATTGCCGTTCAAGGTATACGAACTTACCCACTATAGCTTTAGGAGAGAAAAGAGTGGTGAAGTTGTTGGTCTGAAAAGGCTACGTGCATTTACTATGCCAGATATGCACACTGTTTGCAAGGATCTAGATCAGGCAAAAGACGAGTTCAGAAAGCAATTTGAACTTTGCCAGTTGTCTCTTGCAGAAATCGGAATAGAAGAGTCAGAATATGAAGCCGCAATTAGGTTTACAGAAGAATTTTGGTCTAAAAATAAGGAATTTGTATTAGATTTGGTCAAAAATAGACTCAAGAAACCAGCCTTGATAGAAATGTGGAACTTTAGATATGCGTATTTCGATCCTAAGTTTGAATTCAACGTTGTTGACTCTATGAACAAAGCAACAGCTCTATCAACAGTTCAGCTAGACCATGAAAACAGTAAAAGATACGAAGTTACTTACACTAACTCTGAAGGTAAAAAAGAGCATTCGATGAT
>JBEKES010000045.1:0-7596 GCA_050013715.1 Candidatus Micrarchaeaceae archaeon | reverse complement strand
TAGGCAGTGCCGTTGTAGGAAACCGCCAGCGCACTAAGATATGGCGAGCCTCCATAATTCGAAAGTGTTGTTGTTTGTATCATGTTCTGAAGTATGTTATATGCCTGAAGTGTGGAGCTTGCATACGATGCAGGGTTCGTGAAATCCACATAGAGCAGTATGGAAACGCCAACAGCAGCTACAATAAGCGCAAAGACAGCGTCAAGAGTGAAGACGAATCCCTTCAAATTGCGCGTGTATCTAATACTCATCAACTCACACCTAGCGTTGTATTTGTCCAGAGCATGGTAGTGACAGTTACCGGAACTCCGTTCATTACATAGTTGCCTTTATTCACGTAAACCGTAAGCGCTTGTTTAGTGGAAGGATTGCTGCCTATGCTTATATTTATGCCGCTGCCCACACTTGATGCGCTGGTTATTGTTATATAATAATCGAATCCAACTCCCAGCAATTGCTTTGTTGCAGGGTAATTGTAATTTGCCATGGACAGCAAAGTATACACTTTGCTCGAGGAAAGCGAATCGCTTCCCTGTGAAGGGGCAATACCCACAGCTATGTCCTGCCATGTGCTGACATTTGTGGTGTTTACTGCGCTCTGCCAGTTCTGGCTTCCTGGCGAGAACAGGTTCTGGTTCAGCGATTGTAATTGCAATTGCATTATGCCGCTTCCGTTGCCGTAGTTTATTGACAATTGATTGTTTATGTTGAACCAGGTAACTCCTAATATTGTAATTGCAACGCTGAATATTACTATTGCAAATATAAGGTCAAAACTCCAAAATTGCGCTTTTATATTCATCAATTCATCCCAGTGATATGTTCATATTGTAATGCGGAGGAATGCCCTGTGCGTACAGCTGCATTGCCTGGTTCTGCGTTAGCATTGAATTGTAAACCTGGACGTCTGCTATCTGCAATTGTGAATCCATACAGAAATTTCCGAAGCCTCCTAATCCATCAGTGGTTCCTATGCCTATTACACTGCTGGGATTAGAGTTTATTAATTTGGGTGTTCCGGAATAGCTTCCGGATGCAACTTTATTCCCATCTAAATACATCTTCCATGAAGTTGTATTGAATGTTTCGATAAGATTGTACCACGTATAAGGTACAAAATTATACGAATATTCTACATTTGATGTCAGCCACGAAGCGCCATTTCCTACTTGGCCGTAAATTCCTGGTGGTACAGGATTACCGTTAAACAGGTTATGATTGCTGTAAAGTTGTATTTCTAGATAATCGCCAGGGTTGTACAGTGTTTCTGAAAAAGAGGTGTTAAATAAATCTACAAAATATTCATGGCCAAATGGAACATATGGACTGATTTGACTGTTAAACCACAAATTAACGCTGAATTTTCCTGCTGTTGCTCCAAGGGCCTGAGAATACGGAACTGTGATATTATAGCAGTTTGAGCCGTTGAGGTTTGCATAGGAGGTCTGGCCCTGAGATGCAACTTCATTCTGATAGTTTGAATTAGAAAAACTAACATTATAATTTATGAATCCGGTATTGTTGTTGTAGGAATAATCTTTTGTGTTGTTTACCAAAGGCCACCAGGATATCATTCCTGAATTTCCCAGCGGGTTCGAGCCTATGCCCTGCCTATACAAGGCACTTATCTGCTGCTGCGTAAGATATTTGCTGTAGAATTGAACATTTGTCATCAATCCATTGAAGGTGTCATCGCCAGTACTTTGCCATGCATCAGCTCCTAAATAGTATGGAGACAATTGCAGTAATCCCAGGTTCTTGGGAAGCACATTCGATGTGAAGAGCGTGTTGTTGATGTACACTGAAGCCAGGCCAGTGCTCCCATTGTATTCCGCAGTTATCATCTCCCATCTGTTTGTGGGCAACGAGCTCAGGCCGTTTGGAAACGGAACATAGGAATTATTTATTATGAGGAGCGGATTGTTAGATGCACAAAGGAATCCTGGCAAAGAGGCAGAGGCGAGGAGTTGGAATCCTGCACCATAATTTCCAGGAGAGCACGTATTTAGATTGCCGAACAATCCTTGATTATGATTTGAGTTGCTTCCTCTAAAGTAAATCCACATAACTGAAGTGAAGCTGTTGTTTGCAACAATTCCAAGAAGTGATTGTGACGAGTTTATTGCTATGAATCCGTCTTGAGTATTGCTGTTAATAAGGCCAAGTGGATTTCCTGGAAAGCCTGCCGCTGTAAATTCTGTTACATTTGGGGATGGGCTCCACGGAGGGCTATTGGTATACGGGCTGAATTTACCATTATCATAATTCTGGCTAAGGTCATAAACTACGTTTCCGTAACCTGTATCTATGGGCCACCATCCAATGAGATTTGCGGTTGTGCTTTGGTTTCCGTTGAAAATATCAATGCCCACATTTGCAGATCCGTATGCATTGTTGGAGGAGACAAATCCTGCAGCAATCCCATTGCCATTTGTAAATACCGATATGGAATTTCCGGCATAGCTCATGAAGCCCTTGCTGCTCACGAAGCCTACCGGGGAATTTGATGAAGCGCTGCCTCCATTTGTTAAAACCTTTGCATTTACCTGCACTACGCTTTGATATTGCAAACCATTTTGCGGAACTCCCTGATTGTTGTTTCCGCTGTAGTCGTTTGGATTCCCGTTGAGCGGCCACCAGCCCAAAAGACTCAGGTTTGCAGGAGTTCCTGCCAATCCTTTGTTGTAATTGTTAAGGACCTGGTTCGCAGTGAGTATGCCATTGTAAATCTGAAGATTTGATACAGATCCATTTAACAAAGTGTCGCCCATTCCTATATTTAACGCATTGCTGTCTTGCGACATGGCAGGGAGTGAATTATATGAAGATGATTTCATACCGTTTATGTACCATATTAAATTTCCAGAAATGCCATTGAATGTGGCTACTGCATAAGTCCAAGTATCAGAAGAAAATGCTCCGGAATCCTGTCCATCAATTGTTCCCCCTGCGCTGTCGATATATTTGAAGACAAGATGATTGTTTATTGGATAATATCCCGGGGACAAGCATGAGTCTGATACATAATCTTCATATATTAATAATTGGGTGCTTGATGGCATACCCACAAGACTATCGCAACCTTTTCTTGCAGCATTGTTATCAAACCAGAATGTAATGGAAAAAACATTCCGAAGTATTACTGAATTGGCAGGCACCTTTATGAATGAGCTTTGCAGGTCGTTGAAGGTAACGGCTTTCACATTGGCCACTTGCGTGACTATTGCGCTTCCCGGCAATGCTCCTATGTTTGTCGGCAGTTGGTTTATGTAAATGATGCCTTTCGAATTATATATAATGATGCTTCCCTTTGCAGTTTGTATTTGATACACTGAAATCCCATTGCCTGAAAGCGCTTGAGTGCCGTTTACAACAATGCTTTTCGCATTGCTAAAAGCGTAGGTTGTGATGGGCTGGCTTCCCGTCTTCGTTTGTGCTATAATCACTCCGGTGCTGGATATGGAAAGGTTATAGTAAGTGGGCACAATCCCTGTGACAAGAGGAACCGTTACGACATAGCCGTTGCCCGCGCTAACCGCCTGGTCTATGTAGCTTGCTATGTTCTGTGTTTGTAATTGAAGAAGCGAATATTCCTGCTGGCGTATGCTAACTGCCCTTTGAGTAGTAACTATTGAGAATATGAGTATGAATACCACAAGCACGAAAGAATAAACAATCAGGAATTCAAGTGCTATCTGGCCTTTACTCTTGGCACTCCCCTCAACCATATGCATCTACTTATATTCTAAAGGAATTAATAAATAAGCTATCCTGATGCACTTATAGCCAATTTATTGTCTCTAAATGAGCTTTTTCAGCTTTGGCGCAATTTCCTTTCTCATTATTATTCTGTTCAGCGTTGCACTGCTGTTCTTGAATCTTATTTTTAATGCAGCTTCAAGCAGTTTTTTTGTATTTTCATCAACGCAGACAAATTCGTTGAAATACTTCTCAACATCTATGCAAGTTAAGAATAGGTAATCTAATTTTTGTGAAATTTTAATCTTTCTAAGCTCTTTTTCTATCTCTTTAATATTGCTGTTTACGAACTTTCTTAAATTTACTATTTCAAGCTGAATTATTCCAACACGTTTTTTATTCATTTCAGATATTCCTAGGTCATCCAGTGCCGATCCTATTGAATTGAAAGTGGATTTATGAACAAACATCTTATGTATGTAATTTTTTGGAATATGCAGATTTGCCTTGAGCCACAATGCCATCTTGGTGTCGCGTTTTGTTGTTACGTTTGCATGGAAATTTATCGTATTCGATATTATTGCAGAATATAAAAGAGCCGAAGATTCCCTAGAAATTGCAATTTTATTGTAATAAAAGCGTTCAGCGACGAGCGTTGCAGCTGCACCTACAAATTCCATCTGTATTTTGGCATTGGGAAATTTCTCTATCTGATTTACCTTCCTATGATCTATTATTTCAATTACTCTCTTTGATTCTACTTTTTTAGACAAATGAATTAAATCGCTGGCATCCACAAGCACAAAATCACAATTTTTATTCATTTTATTATGTTTGAATTTTATCTTGAAGAAATCTAAAACAAAATTTGTTTCCTCATTTAGCTTTCCGTACAGTTTTGCAATGGAATGATTCCCATTTTTATTGAGAAATTCCGAATAGGCATAGGTGCAGGCTGCCCCGTCCAAATCAGGATACTCGTAACTTGTTACTATCAAATTCTCCATTTTTACCATTAATATTTAACACTAAAACAATTAAAGATTAAATTGCATAAATATATCATGGATATATCTGACCTAAAAGGAACTCTGCCAAATGAAATAATAGAATCAATTCAAGAGCGAGGTATAAAAAAGCTAACTCCTCCTCAGGAAGATTCGATAAAGAAGGGCCTTTTAAAGTACAAGAATATTGTAGTTGCAAGCCCCACGGCAAGCGGCAAGACTCTAGTTGCTGAAATTGCCTGCGTAAATGCAATACTCTCAAAGGGAAAGCGCGCGATATACATAGCTCCTATGCGGGCACTTGCGAATGAGAAGTTCAACGAGTTCAAGGAAGCATATCCTTACATAAAGTCAGCCATATCCATAGGCGATCTTGATTCGAATGATCCCTGGCTAAAGGAATACAGCATGTTGTTTTTCTCTACAGAGAAGTTCGACAGCTTGCTAAGACATGGAATAGATTGGATACAAAGCATAGGGTGCATAGTATTCGATGAAGTGCATATGCTTGGTGATCTATCAAGAGGGCCAACTCTTGAATTACTCATGACAAAGCTTTCCATAATGTGCGATGCGCAGATCATAGCGCTCAGTGCAACCATAGGAAACCCCGAGGAAATAGCCAAATGGCTCAATGCGGAATTGGTAGAAAGCGACTATCGTCCAGTAAAATTATTAAAGGGAGTTATCCATGATGAAAAAGCCTATTACAACTATGAAAAAGAGCAGAAGGAAGTGCAACTGCTTGGCAGCAACAAAATACCAGAGATAAGGCTTACCCAGGACACATTAACTCAAAACAAGCAAATACTGATTTTCTATTCAACGAAGAAGAACACAGAAGTCGGTGCAACTAAGCTTGCACCCCACGTCAAGGAAAAGCTCTCAAGGGAGAACATCGCAGAGCTTCAATCAATAAGTGCAGAGGTGCTTAATGCACTTGACAGGCCAACCGAGCAATGCATAAAATTATCTGATCTTGTTAGCAATGGCGTTGCATTTCATCATTCGGGGCTTCTCAACAAGCAGCGCACATTGATAGAAAACGCATTCAAGAGCAACAAGATAAAAGCAATATGCTCCACAACAACTCTTGGTTATGGTGTGAATATGCCTGCGCATACAGTATTGATAAGAGACATAACAAGGTTCGACAACAATTACAGCGAACGCATCGGAATAAATGAAATAACCCAATTGTTTGGCAGAGCAGGACGACCTAAATACGATAAGGAAGGTAGGGCACTTCTTATTGCGAGCACAAAGGAACGAATAAAAGAGTTAGGGAAGTTCATAGAGAAGGATCCTGAATCAATAGATTCCGCATTGGGGGTTGTTCCAGTGCTTAGGACTCACATACTTGCGTTCATCGCAGAGAATTTCCTCAACAACGAAAAGGCTATGCAGAAATTCATGTCAAAAAGCTTCTATAGTTTTCAATATGGGAACCAGCACCACATAAACAACATAATTGATCAAGTGATAAACGAACTGCATGAATGGGAATTCATAGAATCGGAAAACAGGGAATACAAGGCGACAAAGTTAGGAAAGCGAATAAGCGAATTGTACATAGACCCATTGTCAGCAAAATGGATTGTCGATGCAATGAACTCTGAAATGGATATTATTGGAATACTATACATGATCTCCAATACTCTTGAAATGCGTCCCTATGTGAAAGCGACAAAAGAGGCAGAGGAGGAATATGCAGCCTATCTTTTCATGAACAGAAGGAGCAAGATATCAAAGGACTATCTGAGCATGGACAACGATTATTACAATCCAGTAAGGGCATTCAGCACAGCACTTATGCTAAAAGACTGGATAGATGAGAAAAAGGAACCTGAAATAGTCAGCAAATACTCAACTACTCCTGGCGCATTATATGCAAAGATGACAAATGCGGATTGGCTGATATACGCATCAGCAGAAATAGCAAGAATCCTCAAAGTATCGCAGCACAGATTAGTCAATGCAAGAGTAAGATTGAGGTACGGCATCAAGGAAGAGCTTCTGGACCTTGTTAGATTGGAGCAAATAGGAAGAATAAGGGCAAGAATGCTCTACAATAACGGAATAGAAAAAGTATCTGATATTCCAAAAAACAGGGAAAAGGTAAGATCTCTACTCGGCAATGAAGTAGCAGAGAAAATATTCAAACAAGTTGAATGATTACCCTCTTAGGTATTTGTTTGCAGCTCCTCTCAAGATATTAGTAATACGGACGTAATAAACCACAAAAGGATTACTGCCTTTAGTTCCCATGCCCAAATTAGACCTTGACAACGATTCTGCCTCATCTGTTATCGGACTTATTCTATTTTTGTTTTCCATTTTATCACTCTTCTTTTATTGTAAATGTTATTCCATTATTCTTGCACATATTATTTCCAGCTTCTACAGCTTGTCTTAACAAAGTATTGGCTGCATTTAGTTCTGCTTGTATCTCATCGTGCTCCTCTATGCTTTCTGGTGATGAAGTTGCTTTTGCATCCAAACGTGCAGAATCTGCGATAGTCCCTGCATCTTTTTCCATTGTTCTTATCTGTGCATTTTGAACTTTACATACATCAGACATAACGGAAGGTTTTCCACTTTCAACTACCAAGAGTTTAGGATATTCAAGGTTTATTCTCTTATCCATGCTATGACCAATACCTACTAAAAGTATGGCTCCGGCTGTGAATGTAATTGATAATGCTTTCAATTCTTTAGTGTTACTAATCATTATATCACAGATAATTTGCGCCTTTCCTAATATATAAATGCTTTTATCAAATACGACGTTCGTCGCTTTTGGCTCTATTCCGCTAAAATGTTATACTTTTAATCCTATCCTTACAACATTATACTTCATTCTTATGGTGAAATAATGTATATATCCGAG
>JBEKES010000044.1:0-8121 GCA_050013715.1 Candidatus Micrarchaeaceae archaeon | reverse complement strand
CTCATGCTGTTTTTCTATATTATGCTTTTCTTTGCAGTAATCAGTAAATTTTGTAGTTCTGAATCCTGTACTATCAATAGCAAATTTAGTTTCTATTTATTTTAAAGGCATAGAAGATAAGGCAATAAGTTCTTGTAGTATTGGTGTTAATTCCTCTTTTTGCATGTATTTTGAAACAACGCTGAAATAAGGTGCTTTTTCTACATAACCTAATTCTTTAGCAGTTTTCATATCGGATCCAAAACGCCTTAGACTAAATGTAGTAAATATTTTTAATGCAGAGCTAAAAACTACATCCTTCATAGGTATTTCAGGTCTACCTTTTCCTAAGTGCTTACGCTCTTGTGGTATTGATTTGCAGAGATCAAAAAGAAGTTTTAAAAACAATTCTTTCTGATTAATCTGTGCTTTATTATAATTTGCCCAGTCTTGAGGATATGTTTTTCTTACTATCTTCGTTTCCTTAACGTTACCGTAATTGTCGACTTCTTTTGTTATCGTTATTTCTACTGCAAAGATATGTTTGCAGGTCATTCCTCTTTCTGTATAATCTAGACATGTGCACACCTTTTTATCTAAATATAATGTAACTTCATACTTTTTATTACTTGTCTGCGAAGGTACAATCCACTTCTTATCTTTTTGAACTATCTTATTAGTCTTAGCTATTTCATAGCCTTTTTGTTTCCTTATTTTTAAAAGTTCTTGTATCTGCATTTATACACCTATTGTGATTCTGTTTAGAATCTATATAGATATATATGAACCTACTAATATATAAAGGTATCTATTCAGAATATATAATAGAGGTTTAAGTAATCTAATAGGAATCTTTATGGAAAAGAAAAGTAAAGGCTCGAAGAAAATTCAGGTAACACTTGATTTAGGGATATATGAAATTATTTCTGAATTAAGAGATAAAGTGTATAAGACCGATTCTGACTCTAAAGTATGTGCAAGTATCATAGAGGCATTTCTAAATGAACATGGCTATACAAGAGCAAAAATGGAAAAATAGATTAAGTTAGTAAAGATCCTTTTATACCTTTATATATCTCTTTAGTACCTCTTAGATAGTCTCCATCTCTTTCAAATATTTCTGCATCAACCAAATGATTAATTTGACTCGTTGCTTTTGCTTCCAATGGACGTTTATTATAGAGATTTCTGTAATTCTTTATTAATGCAAATTTATCTAATAACATTAGTTTTTCGTTTTCTAGGGAGGGTAAATAATAAGAGGTAGACCATCTTAAAAATGGCTTTATTGCAGTAAGTCTAAGATATTCACTTACATACCTATAACCACCACTTAATACATCTGCTAATAGTGCATTATATATTGTTTCCTGATTTTCATTATTCTTTTTAAGTTTTTCTTCAATTGCATCAAATCTATTTCCATAGACTATAGTATTCTTACTAACCCTTATTAGTTCCAGTTTCTCAAGAAAAGATAGATATCTTTTAAGTTTTGATTCTTCCCTATATTTTAAGAATTTTTCTATGGCTATTTCATTTTTGTAGCTATCATATACACCTATAAGAATTTCACCAAGCGGGTTAAGAGCTGACTGTATTAGTGGTATTCTAACAAGATTATGGAATGTTTTTTCCAATAATGAACGCTCGACACTAAAAACAAGTTTAGACATCTTATTTGCGACAGTTTCTTTTAGAAATTCTATATCAGGTAAAACTATCTTTAGTTTATTATTATCTTTTTCTATTTCCATTAACCCTATCGGATCAAATTTAAGAAATCTTATTCTCCTCTCAAATGTTTTAGAATCGTCTATTATTTTAGGAACATATACTCCCAACAATAAACTATTTTGTTCTTTATTTGCATATCCAGAAACATAAACTCCATTACCTAATCTCTGTTTTACTATGTGTTTTATATCACGTTCTAACTGTGATTTACTTTCAAATTGATATTCGTTATTTATTCCTAATTTCATTTTATTAACCCCTTTTGTCCAGCTTCAAGTGTTGGTTCTTCTTTACCTTTTGTGATCCAAATTGTATCTCGCTTTGTGCTATCCCAGTAATCAATAAAATGAGATATCGGTATTTTAACAAGCCCATTTTTGTTTATTGATTCATTGTGTTGTCTAAGTCTTGGTGTATCTGGATCAAATAATTCTATTTCATCCGTATCTTTATGAATATCATTAACTATAAGCTGGTGTTGGTACTCAAGTGTATTAACTTCAGAAACATGATAACCTTTATTATGTTCTGTATAATATTTTTCGCCCACACTAACAATTGGAGGAGAAAAATTATTATTGTTAAGTATTGGTATTAGATTATTTAAGTCTAATAATCCATTGTCTCCTCTCTTAATTGTATATCCATTTTTCTTTAAGTACTTATTATATAACCTATCCAAACCAATTACACTATCGCCCATAACGGCAAACCCTTTTTTATATCCGCAAATACTGTTTAGTTTATGTACACTAATCCCTCTTAATTCTAATTTATTATGTGCCACAGCTAATTTGTCTAATATAACCTTTAAAGTTACTGCATAGCACGAGTCGTCTTCTTGTTGAAAAGTTGCATTAAATGGCTCTAATTTCATAGTTAAACTACTATCAAGAGTTATAAAAATATATCGTTGTATAATTTTTGTCGTTTTAATCATCTTTTTGTCTTTTTATTGGAATTAAAGGACAAAGCCAACCATAACGAAAGGTATTTATACCTTAATTGAGCGGTATTATTACATTTTATCACTTGGTGGTAGGCTGAGCCGCGGTTTTAACGCTGCGGTATACTACCATCTAATATTTATCTAATATTTCTTATTATAAAAAACAAATGATTAGCTTGAGAAGCGCTGACCAAAGTACAATACTGAGAATACTACTTGTACTTTTTGTAATATATCTGATAATAATAAAGTACCCGGCCACAATTTCAATAATACTACTTGCAGTTGCGTTTCTTCTTGATGGTGTTGATGGGTATCTTGCGCTTCGCGAAACAAGCAAAGGCAAAATAACATTATCAATGTACATAAATTACTCATTGGGAGATAAGACAAATGCAAAGCAAATAAAGGCATTCAAAGAAAGCACTGCAAAAACAGCAAAGTATGGCCCTAGATTTGATGTTGCTGCTGATAGAATTGCAGAATATTCCTTCTGGGCCCTTTTCACAGTTCTTAATATTGTTCCATTTTTTGTACTAATTATAGTAATAATAAGGCACTCGCTTGCGGATGCATTCCTTGGCTCAAAAGGAACTTCCTCAAAGATGAAAACAGGAATTGCAAGCAAATTATACTCATCGAACATTTCAAGAGGTGCAATAAACGTTCTGAAATTTGTCACTTTCGCGTATCTGATACTTGTGTATGTTGCAAGTTATCCAATAGTTCCTGGATATATTCTGATAGCATTGCTTGTACTTTTCATTGTTGCAAGAGGTGCAGCAGAAATTTACGAATCGCTCAAAAGTTAATATACTTTTTTAGAACCAAGAATCATTTATAAGGCCAAAAACTACGTACATGCCTCCAGCCAATGTTAAACTCTGTCCAATTTTTACCCCACATGAAGTTATGCTTAACAGTCTCTCATTATCGGGAATAAGATTCACTCCTGCACTAGAAATAAGTATGGCTAAACCTGATGCACCGATACAAAATCCAAATTCCATAGGATTTTCTACAGAATAGTCTCTTAAAATGCGATATGAATCAAGCGGCTTTCTTAAAAGTGTTTCGGCCCTTTTTATGCCATTACTAAAAGAATTTTCTATTTTTCCCCTGGTTTTCAATTTTATCCATTTTAATTAGAAATTGGAAATATTTATAACCTTTTCTTTTGTATATCCTACGAAATCGGGGGTACTATGCAGTTCTATTATTATAGTCTAATAGCAGGAATTCTCTCTTTGCTTGTTTCATTAGTCATGGCAATGAAGATACTGAAGAAGCCAGAAGGAACAGCGAAGATGCAGGAAATATCCAAGGCCATAAGGGAAGGCGCAAACGCCTATCTCAATCGACAACTTAAGACAATTGCAATATTTGCAATAATCATTGCTGTTATCATATTCTTTTTGCTTCCAGGTGGACATCAAATAGCAATTGCATTTGTTGTTGGAGCGGTTGCATCATATCTTACCGCTTATCTTGGCATGAACATTGCTGCTCGCTCAAATGCAAGAACAGCAAAGAGCGCAGAGAATGGATTGAAGGACGCATTCTGGACCGGAATATTAGGCGGTTCAGTTACTGGATTCGCAGCTGTTGGATTTTCGCTTATAGGAATTAGCGTGCTACTTGCATATCTTACTGTTTCAGGCATTGCAATATTGATCGGATTCGGATTCGGAGCTTCGCTCGTTTCGCTTTTCGCAAGAGTTGGCGGAGGAATATTCACAAAGGCCGCTGACGTAGGTGCTGACTTAGTTGGCAAGACGGAATTAAATCTACCAGAAGATGACCCAAGAAACCCGGCTGTAATAGCTGACAATGTAGGTGACATAGTGGGAGACTGTGCAGGCATGGCTGCAGACGTTTTCGAGAGTTACTCTGTAACTCTTGTTGCAGCATTGCTTATTGCGATAGGACTATCAGGTGCATCTATACATTCGTTCTCCTATCCATTGTATATTGCTGTTCTAGGATTCTTTGCAAGTCTGATAAGCCTTCCTGTTCTAAAGCAATTCGGCAGAACGCCGAACAAGGCGCTTTACTATGGCATAGGCGTTGCGGTTTTGCTTGCAGCGCTGCTTGACCTATTATTGACAATAGGCTTGCATGTTAGCATAATACAATTCTTCATACCAGTATTATCTGGATTGGTGCTCGCATTCCTTCTGTTCTGGGTTGCAGATTACTTCACTGGAGGAAAGAGCAAATACGTGATAAAAATAGCGAATGCATCTACTGGAGGTGCAGGAACTAATGTAATAACAGGATTGGCAGTGGGACTTAGAAGCACATGGCTTCCAGTCCTTTTCATAGTTGCTGCAATAATAGTAAGTGCAGTAAGCGGAGGAGTTTACGGCATCGGATTAGCCGCTGTTGGAATGCTTTCATTGACAGCAACAATACTCACAATAGATTCGTTTGGTCCTATAACTGACAATGCAGGAGGAATTGCTGAAATGGCAGCACTTCCCAGCTCTGTAAGAAAGGTAACGGACCATTTGGATGCGCTAGGCAATACAACAAAGGCAACTACAAAGGCATTTGCAATAGGAGGAGCAGCGCTTTCGGCAATCGCATTGTTCGTTGCGTTCGCGCAGGCAGTCCATCTTACTTCAATAGATGCGCTCAGCCCATTCGTAACTGTGGGAATATTCATAGGAGCATTATTGCCCTTTGTGTTCTCATCATTCCTCATGGAAGCTGTTGGACATGCGGCTAACCTCATGGTAGAGGAAGTAAGACGCCAAGTAAGAACAATAAAAGGATTAATGACAGGCAAGGCAAAGCCGGACTATGCGCGTGCAGTTGACATCGCAACAGTTAATGCATTGAAATCCCTTGCGGTTCCTGAATTGATTGCAATAGTAACTCCAATAGCGGTTGGATTGATACTAGGCCCTGCAGCACTTGGAGGATTATTGGTCGGAATGATTCCAGCTAGCTTGATGCTTGCACTATTCATGGCAAACAGCGGTGCGGCAATGGACAACGCCAAGAAATACATAGAAACAGGAAAGCTTGGAGGCAAAGGAAGCGATGCTCACAAAGCTGCTGTTGTTGGTGACACACTGGGAGATCCATTGAAAGACACAGCTGGACCTGCACTCAACTCAATGATAAAAGTAGTCAGCACAATCTCGATACTTCTGGCAAGCGTAATCGTGATGTATGCATTGGTGCACTGATGAAATTGATGGTAAAAACCATCAATTCATTTATTTTTAACAAGTTCCGTCAGGTCTTACAGACAACGCAGCAAATCCATATACTTCTCTTAATAATGGTCTGAATTTTTCAGGCGCTGGTTCTGTTGATGTTCTTAATAATTTACTTGGTTCTGGTCCTTTACTTTCCTTTTTAGATTCAACTGTAATATTTACACTCATTTACTCACCTTGGTCGTAGTTACCATACCTCAAATACGGTATATATATCTGATGCAAAAAACGGATTAGCGGAATTAAAGTAATTTTAATTCAAATCTATCAGATTTTTATTTATATATTAAAATCTCCGACAGGTTTTCTTAGGAACCTTTCTGTTCTTTTAACAATAAATGGCAATAAAGAATCTCTTCCATCAGTTCTTTCCAAAGATGCCAAAGTTTTATCTCTGCCAATCATTACAACTGCATTTTTGTCACTTGGTTTATTCTCATTTCCTTCTAGTCGTTTTGTTGTCGTCATATTAATACCTCATTTACCAAGGTCGTCAAACATTGGTGGTGAAGTAATTGATATTAAAGTAGCTATTTATTCTTTTTGTATGTCAGGGCATTAGCGGAACAGCGCAAAGTAATATCATTTAAGCTGATGTAATCAGCCTAATCCTTCGATTTCTATGTCCTCTAATTTCTGGACCCTTCTCTTGATGCCCTCTTCTGTATATTCAGGGAAGTCCACTCCTGTTATTACCAGCATTACTCTCAATGCATCCTTCTGCATCTCCGTATCTATTCTTGCTCCCCATTTGAGCATTGCATCGCCGCTTATCCTTCCTGCAATATCCTGGAATACTGTCTCAGCTTCTCTAAGTGTAAGGCTGTCTCCTCCTACTATGTTGACCAATGCTCTTCTTGCGCTTCCTAGATCAGCATCAAGCATGGGGCTTTTTATCGCGTTTTCCAATGCGACAACAGCCCTGTTAGTTCCTCCGTTTGTTGCCATGCCCTCTCCGCTTCCTATTACTGCGTAACCTGAATCTCTTAATACTGTCTTAAGATCTGCAAAATCAATGTTGACTAATCCGGGCTTTGTGACCATTTCAACAATTCCTTTTGTTGCACCGGCAAGCACTTCATCCGATACTCTGAATGCCATGTTAAGAGGCAAGTCAGGCGCCACTGAAAGCAGTTTATCGTTATGTATTATTATCGTAGTATCAGTTACTTTTCTCAATTTGGAAAGCCCTTCAAGCGCATTCCTCATTCTTGTTTTGCCTTCGCTTGAGAAAGGAAGCGTTGCAATCGCAACTACCAATGCTCCAGCATCCTTTGCCTGCTGTGCTATAACTGATATAGAACCAGTTCCAGTTCCTCCACCCAATCCGCATGTTACAAATACCAAATTCGTGTCTCCGAAAAGGTGCTTTATCTCCTCCTTGCTTTCCAATGCAGCAGCTTCGCCAACTTTTATGTCGCTACCAGCTCCTAATCCCTTTGTCATTTTCTTTCCCAGAAGAAGCTTGCGCTCTGCCTTTGTCTTTACAAGATGTGCAGCATCGGTATTCATTGCCACTAGAGTAGCACCCTGAACGCCAACATTGAATAATCTGTTTATCGTATTGCTGCCGCTTCCGCCTGTGCCAACAACATAAATCTTTGGCTTCGCTCCCTCAATAAATCTAAGAATCTCCTCATCATCTGGGCTCAACGCTTCCATTAAATCACACTAATCGTCTTTACTTATAACGATACGAAAAGATAAAAATGTATGTAATAAAATAAGTAATGTACATTACTGTTTTTCGTGATGCTATGACAAACAAAGATCTATTGTTGAAAAGGCCCGTTAAGGACATAAGATTGAAGAAAGGAATGAAGACATCAGAGCTTATGGATGCAATGCAAGAAATGGGAGGATTCTCCGGACAGCACATGGCCAACGGAACAAACATAATCAAGGAAATGCTTGAGGACAAGGATTCGTTCAATTTCCTGTCTTTCCCTGCCGATATAACATCAACAGGATTGAGGGGTGTCATCGCCAGTTCAGTAAAGCACTTCGACGCGATAATAACTACAGGAGGAACACTCGACCATGACATAGCAAGGGCATTCGGAGGTGTATATTCCGTAGGTATTTTCAATGCGGATGACGTTGAGCTTCACAAGATGGGAATATACCGACTAGGCAACGTATTCATAGAAAACAAGGAATACGGCCAAAAGCTTGAGGACAGCTTCACGGCTATAATGAACGACATATACAACTCAAAGGATTACA
>JBEKES010000043.1:0-8178 GCA_050013715.1 Candidatus Micrarchaeaceae archaeon | reverse complement strand
GGAGAGAAAAACGCATTTGAAGTAACAAAGAACATATTCAAGGATGTGAGCGTTCCCAATGGATCGCTGTACACTGGAGAAATAGGATCAGGGCATTTCGTAAAGATGGTGCACAATGCAATCGAGTATGGCATGATGCAGGCCATTGCAGAAGGATTAGAACTATTGAAGGAAGGGCCCTACAAGGAACTTCCAATGTTTGAGATATGCGACCTGTGGCAGAACGGCTCAGTTGTGAGAAGCTATCTTGTTGAATTGGCAGGAAGAGCGCTTAAGGCAGACAATTCTCTTTCGAAGATTGCACCTTATGTTGAGGATACAGGAGAAGGACGCTGGGCAATCCAGGAAGCAATAGAATACAACGTTCCTTTCAATGTAATAACATCATCGTTATATGAAAGGTTTCACAGCAGGTCCCAGAACCATTACAGTGCAAGAGTATTAGCTGCATTAAGACATGAGTTTGGAGGCCATGCTGTTAAAACAGAGCAGTAAATTATTACTGCTGCTCTGTTCTTAAGGCCGCTTCAACTTTTCTTTCATTATTTTCTTTTATGAGCCTACCCAATTTCAGAATTATTGTCATACCGAGAGTAACTACCTCAACGGATTTCTGACTTCCTGAAAGTAACATATTTGAATGCATTACTCCTATATTTTCCATACGTTCATCAGATAAAACTCCCAAATCCTGTAACTTAGTAAGGGCTGGAAAGATTTTTTCGTTGTTCAGAATCTTTACTGCATCATCTAACCATTCTTTCTCTCCAGGGTCCCATGCACAAATAGCTGCAAGTTGGAACATAGTATCTGATATAATTATAACTGGTTTATGTATGTTCTTTATACGATTTAACGGATTGACAATATCATCTCTGCTTACAGTTTCTGTAAAACTTGTTAGCTCTTCTATGCCAGATAAGCTATCTTTATCGGTCAACTGACGAGCTAATATCAACGGTACCTCTGGTATTTCAGAATATCTTGAAATCGCATCCGCAAATTTTACCGTAAGTGCCGGGTATTTTACAATCTCGCTTTCATATATAATCCTCAATATCTTATCCTGCATTTTTTCGTCTGGAAAGTTCATTCTTATTATTGCTACAGCAGTCTCATGAATCTTTAGTCTGGTTGTAGTTGTCATAGTTGCCATTTTACCACACAAAATTTAATTAGTTCTTAATATATATACTTTTTGTTGAATGGCAATATTCCATTATATTCTGGTTTGATGATTATACGAAAGGCTTTTAATTAATAAATACAGAAGAGTTAAGTTAAAAGGTGCAGCTTATATGACATTTTTATGTGAAAAGTGCAAACGCGAAATCTACAAGAATGAGACATGCAACTATTGCAACAGAAAGATATGCAACGATTGCGTCAAGAGCTCTATGCGTGTCCAGAAGGTAACAAGGCTGGTAATCTGCAAGGATTGCTGGACCAATGTCAAGAAAAGGACCGCATTCAAGAACAAGAGATCTGAATTGAAAAGCACTATTGAGGCTAGGGAATAACCTCAATAATATAGGGGCTGTTTATGCTTGATATGAATTCTAGGGAGCAGGAAGTTCTCAAATATTGGGAGGAAAACAATACAAACGAGAAGGTAAAGCAGAAAAACAGCAACGGCAAGAAATTCTACTTTCTTGATGGGCCTCCCTATGTTACTGGCGATCTTGCTGCCCATCATATCTGGGTAGAAACTATAAAAGATCTTGTTCTGCGATACAAAAGATACAAAGGCTATAATGTCCATGACAGAGCAGGATTCGACGTTCATGGACTTCCCATTGAAGTCAAAGTGGAAAAAATACTCAATGTGACTTCAAAAATAGACATAGAGCAGCGAATAGGAATTGAGAACTTTGTAATATCCTGCAAAGACTATGCAAAGGAGCAATCAAGAAGCGCAATTTCAACTTTTATAAGATTTGGCTCATCGCTTGACTTCAATACCGTTTACATGCCCTATGAGAATTACTACATAAGCAAGGGCTGGCACATTTTCAAGGAAATTCACAGGAAGAAACTACTGTACAAAGGGCTAACTCCTCTTGCCTATTGCCCAAGGTGCGAGACGGTTCTCTCTGCTCAAGGCCCTGAAGTTGAATATGAAGATGAAACTGATGCATCGATATTCGTAAGATTCAAAATAGACAAGCAGAAAAGCAAGAACGCAAAGATAAACATTCCAGACAACACTTACCTTGTTGTATGGACAACAACCCCATGGACTCTTCCGTCTAATATCGCAATTGCTGTAAATCCAAAGGAATTGTACGTAATAATGAGGTCAGGAAGCGACCATTACATACTCGCAAAGGAACGTCTTGATTCCTTTGTTGAAGCTGCAAACATGAGCTCTGTGCTCAATGCGGAATTCTACGGCAGCGAATTAAAGGATGTATATTACCTAAGCCCATTGGAGAAGGAGGTTCCAATCCAGAAGAAGTTTGCCAATGCGCATAGAGTATTGCTAAGCGAAAGCTT
The DNA here is from genome assembly GCA_050013715.1 of Candidatus Micrarchaeaceae archaeon. Lineage (GTDB taxonomy): Archaea > Micrarchaeota > Micrarchaeia > Micrarchaeales > Micrarchaeaceae > UBA12276. The sequence goes on along the minus strand of JBEKES010000043.1, from coordinate 5,682 downwards.
TGTCACTGTAAGCGAAGGAACTGGAGTGCTTCATGTTGCGCCAGGCCACGGCCCTGAGGACTACAAGCTAGGCATTCAAAACAAGCTGCCTATATTCTCTCCCATAGACCAGCATGCGCATTATACCGAAGAGGCAGGCTCATTCAAGGGATTGAAAGTGCCTAAAGAGGCAAACGAAGCTGTGCTTGCAAAGCTCAAGGAAAATGGAAGCATATTATTCCAAGGAACAATAAGGCACAGCTATCCCCACTGCTGGAGATGCCACAGCAAATTAATATACAGAGCAACGGAGCAATGGTTCGTTAATGTTCAAAAGATAAAAAAGAAAATGCTAAGCGAAAACAGGAAGGTAATCTGGCATCCGGCAAATGCCATTGACTGGTTTGCCGATGCAGTTGAAAGCTCTCCAGACTGGTGCGTCTCAAGGCAAAGGTACTGGGGTGCTCCATTGCCCATTTGGGTATGCGACTCATGCAAGGAAATGGAAGTCATCGGCTCATCAAAGGAATTGAAGGAAAGGGCAATGCTGAACGAGGAGCTTTTCGATCTGCATAGACCGTATGTTGACAAAGTCACATTCAAATGCAGAAAATGCAGCAACGAGATGCACAGGGTAAAGGACATTTTCGACGTTTGGTATGATTCTGGGATTTCGCACACTGCAAGTTTGAGCGATGAGGAATTCAAGAAATTATTCCCGGCTGATTGGATAACCGAAAGCAGGGATCAAATAAGGGGCTGGTTTACCGTTCTGTTAAGAACAAGCGTTGCCGTATATGGCAAAAGCTCATTCAAGAGAGTGAACATCGGAGGCATGATAAAAGACGAACTGGGACAGGAGATGCACAGGCACCTTGGCAATACCATATCAGCACAGGAATTGCTCGGAATAACAACAGCAGATGGCTATAGATTATGGTGCGCAAGCCATCCTAGATGGTTGGAACTCAAGCTCAAGAAGCAGGAATTGAATGAAGCTGATAGCAATTTAATGACATTGTATAACATATCTCAATTGGTAAAGGAATTAGCACAGCTTTCAGCTAATGACCTAAAATCAGTAAAGAAGCCATCACTTTCAAAGCTTGAGAAAGAAGAATTATGGATATTGTCAAGGCTCAATACGCTAATAGAATCTACAACGGCGAATATGGACAATTACTATGTTGACGTTGCTGTAAATGACATAAAATTCTTCATACTCGAGGACTTCTCCAGATTCTATCTTAAATTTGCAAAGCAGCGCGCAGAAACTGCAAATAAGTCTCAATTGAAAAAATTATCAAACATAACTGCATATGTATTGCACCAAACGCTGATCATGGCATCTGTAATAACTCCCTTCGTTTGCGAGAATATCTACCAGGAATTGTTCAGCACCAACAAAAAGAGCATCTTTGAAAGCGAGTGGCCTAAATCATCGAAGAAATTAATAAATGCTGAATTGGAAAACGACTTCAAAGTATTGAAGGAAACTGCCAATGCAATATTATACTTAAGAGAGCAGAAGAACGTAAAACTTAGATGGCCAATTCAGGAGGCAATGGTTGAAACCAACGATGCACATGCCATAGGCTCATTGGAAAGGGTAAACAATCTGCTTTCCATGTACGTAAATGCAAAGTCAATAAAGACAATACAGGGAAAGGCGTCAAGGAAAGAGATAAAACCAATTTTCCATAAGCTGGGGCCCATATTCAAGCAGAATGCCCAGGAAGTTGCAGATGAATTGAAGAAGCAAGATGCGGATGAAGTTGAAAGTGCAATAGAGCAGCATGGGCATTACATGCTGAACACATCAAAGGGAACCTTTGAGATAAAGGCAGAGCAATTCACAATACTTGAAAAGGCATCATCGGAAGCAGGAACAACCGCAAAGGCAGGCAATTCCGAATTATACATAAGCATAAACTCTGAAATGACTATTGAATTGAAGGAAGAGCTCATGGCCAGGGAATTCATAAGAAGAATACAAATGATGAGGAAGGAAATGAATCTAACAAGAATGGACAATATAATCGTATATGCAAACGTCGACAATGAAATGAAGGAATTATTGCAAAAGAACAAGATTCAGATAAAACAGGTAGTCAAGGCAAAGGACATAAAAATAAACCACGAAATACCTGGAGAATCATTCAAAAAGGACTGGGACATTCTTGGGGCAAAATTAGAGATAGGATTAAGCAAGGCATGATTTTATCTGCTCCTTGGGCTTTGATATCTTTCTAATACTTCTGTTCTTAATATATCAAATCTCCGCATCGCATTTGTAATATTGTCTGAAATCTGATCAGGATATGGATTTTTCAGGCAATGCCTGCTTTGTTGGCATTTTTATCACACTGATGTTATTCTACTGATATTTATAGCTAACTAACTGAATTAGCCTATGAAACACAATCTATTTATTCTAAATGCGAAATATTATCATGTTCGACCAGAACAAAGATTCCTATAGCGGAGAGAGTTCCTACACATATGTTGACAAACTAGTAAAAAACAAGGACAAGGAACTTATGATAATTTCTCCCTACATAAGCAACTATTACACCAGAATGCTGTTGAAGCAGGCAAACAGCAAGAGAATAAGGGTAATAACATCTGAAAGCTCCATGAGCTACAGGGACTCAAAGCTAAGCAAATTGGTAGTAAGCGGCATAAAAGGCTACATAAAAGCGATAATATTTCTAATTATACTTGATATAATATCTATTTACCTCCAATTCAACTACACAACCATAGCACTATCTGCAATAATACTAATCCTATCCTTATTTTCCTATCTAAGGCACAAAAACCAGAAAAGGAATCTTCAGGTAAAGGTAATAAGGAACAAGTTCGTTCATGAAAAGATGTACATAGCAAAAGATACTGCAATAATAGGCAGCGCAAACCTCACCTACAAAGGAATGCACAAGAACGTGGAACACATAGAGATAATAAGAGACAAAGAGAAGATAAATAGCCTGAAAACGCATTTCGAGGAAATGTGGAGAAACAATTAAAAAGCATATACGTTTTTCAAAGAACTTGAGCGGAATGCTTTTAAAGCTTAAGGAAAAAGGTATAAATTAATAAGTGTTAAAGTGGGTACTGAAATGACAAGAAGCAAAAGATTACCTAATGGAAGAGTATATTATAATAAAAATAAGATAGTTTTTGTAGCTACTGGAACTAATGGGGGTGCTTGCCCTACAGTAAGCGCAATAAATTTAGGAAATAAGATTAAATTTAGAGACGACTATAATAAAGGTTTTAAAATTTCTCGAAAATTTGTTAAATTAATATTTAAATGAATGTCATTTAAATTTTCGATCTAAACCTCTTATATCAGTAGCATATTTATTTTTTTCTTTTTTAATCCTTCCTGTTTCTTCATAATATGTTTTTGTTGTTATTTCTTTTTCACTATAATCATCAACAAGTGTCTTGTATTGTACAGAATAGTAATTATCAAAGTTTCTATAACAAAAATTACCTAGTAAAATGGATGTGATAATATAAGTTCTTGTATTTACACCTAAATTAATTGAAGTTATTTGTTCAATTGTATCCTCTAAATCACCATCTCTGAAAACTGGAAAATATAAAACTATACCTGCAGGACTTGTTGTATCATCAACTAGCAAGTATTTGTTTATTTGTGTATTACTCTCAGATATTATATCTTTTAGTGTTTTATCTTTACGCTCTATAAATAATTTAAAATCTATAATATCTTCGAATATCATAGCGATATACTTTATTGGTAAATTTTGTATAGATATTGTAACCCTTTTTATAATCCCCTTTTCTTTTAATCTATAATAAGAATATTGTGATCTTCCTTTATCAAAGTTATGTAATCTATCTATCTCTGAAAAATCAACCTTTCCATTTTTTGAAAGTTCCTTTAGTACAGCATATTCCCTTACTAATAATTTATTTCTTAAAAGTTCAATAAATTCTTCTCTTAATTGTATTGTTCCATAATCTTCAAAAATTGGTGCCGTATCCCATATTGCTTTATAATTTAATTTTGTTCTAAGTTTAAAAACCAAAGCAACTATTTCGTGACTATTTTCTGCCAAGGCACATATGGCGATATCAAAATTTGTCCCTTTTGTAAGTAAAACTAACTGAATTAAAGGTTCTTTTGACAAAATATTATTCAATTCTTCTGTTTTCGGAAAATTTTCTGTAAATTTAACTGTGATTAAGAATTGCAAATAACCTAATTTTGATGTGTCTATTTCTGCCAAGTATTTTATATCATATTTTTTTTCAAGTTTCTTTACTTGATTAGAAACTGCAGTCTCTTTTAGACCTATCATTTTTCCAATTACTGACATTGGAATCCTTCCATTCATACTTAAAGCTGTAAGAATTTTTGATTCATGTTTATATTTTTTTGGGTCTGTTACTATTCTTTCTAATTTTGTTTGTCTTTCTTCTTGAATTGATTGCATTGTATTTATGAGTTCTTTTGGTAACTCTTTTGGTTTTTTCTTTTTTCCTTGTATGAATTTACCATCATTTGTTATTCTTCCCAAATATGATGGTATTTTTATCGGCTTCTTTTTCTCTTTATCCCATCTGCTTGTTGATTGGTATACAAAATAATAATTCTTAATGTGTTTTATCTCTAAGTATAATGTATTCCTCTTTTTTAACCTAAGAAACTCTGCTTTTACTCTCGATGGTAAATTTATCATATGGATTACATATTGATTAATAAAATATAAATACCTTACTATTCCCCTTTTTCTTTAGAGGAAAGTTATGGATTAACATATGGTATAAATATATTATATTAGCGATATTATTGATATTATATAAAATTTCTGAATAATACTCTTTAATAATTGCCTACTTAATGCGGGTATCCATATATAGTTGGAAAGTGTTTATCATTACTAAATTGGTTGTAGGATGATTAATCCCAATAATCCAACAATCCATTTCTTACAGAATTACAATAACATTCCCAACCAAAATCACCCAATGCGTATGGCTTTATGCCATACGCCTTTTTCTGCTTATTTAAATCAAATGCTTAGCTGTAGCGCTTTTCCTGATTATCTATCATGTTAAGGTGTTTGCCATGAATAACCATAACCAGAATAGAGTTTTGACTTATGTGCAGTCAAAGCATGTGAAAAAGAACTACAGGTTCTATTTTGTAGAGCCATTTGAGAATATGGATGCAAACAACTTTGCAAGAAAATTGATAAACATTAAGGATGTGGAAGAAGTCTTTGTCACTGAAGGGGATTATGGCTTTGTAGTCAAGGCAAAATCATCCGAAGATAAGCAACAGGACAACATATGCAAATGCATCTCAAGGCTTGGCGGAAGCTTCGGAAAAGTAACAAGCCATTACCAGTACAAAAAATAGTGATCTTTACGATAATTGAAATAGGCAAAAAATCTAGGACTAGTGACACAATCGTTAGAACAACCAATACTCTTATGAGAAATGCAGCAATAGCGAGCGGAAATCCGTATATGGTGCATGTTGCTGATGTTGATTATATTCTTGCGATTCTTAGAAGAGCATCAAATCCATTCATATCAAAAATTATAAGTATTAGGAACCATAATAGACTCTTAAGGTAAAAGCGATAAAAATACAAATTCCAGAATAACTTATTACACTATGGAATATGATGATAAAATGACAACAAAAGAAATATCCGA
>JBEKES010000042.1:0-8620 GCA_050013715.1 Candidatus Micrarchaeaceae archaeon | reverse complement strand
AATTAGTTTGTTTTTTAGTGTTTATATTTGTTTTCTTCTTAGTAAACCATCAAGTTGCAGAGCTTTTTCCCTAAAATCTTCAAAGTTTCTATCTATTGTTTCTCGCAAATTACCTAATTCACTAAGCAAACCTATCCTTGCTTTTATGTCACCATCTTGCGCGCCGTTTTCCTTCGGGACGCCAACCACCACCGGAGCAACAACGGAAGGCTCGCCGTCCGCAACGAGGCCGAAACGCCCGCCGTCGTCGGCAGCGTAGTCATCGGAGTCGACGTCGAGCGACAACGGATTTTCTCCTTTCCAGACACGAACAGTTTCTTCTGGAGATGCTCCTTTACCTTTGACAAGCTCTCCTTCATTATCTATAGTATAAAATCCATCTTCTTCAGTTCCTTTGCCTTGAAGATAGAACCAATTTCCTTTTAAAGCATTTTTAAGCTCTGAATCATTCATCAGTGTATGAATTGTCTCTTGATATGTTAATGGCCTTAAGCCTGCTTCGTCAAGAAGCTTCATTGAGCTAGAATGATCTGCTTCTTTCTTTAGTACATTCAATACTGCGCCTGAGCTTCCTACAACTGGTATAAATTCTCCATACTTTGACATTGTAGGAACTTTTGGCACAAACATTGTTTTGGTTTTTGTTGCTTCCATAATATCATACTCTATTTTTCTGTTGTTGATCTTAGCATCTTCTCAAGACGTTCGAATTTAACATGCATAGCTTCCATTTGTTCTTTTATTTCTCTAAGCAAATCGCTCACCTCTGTTTGCAATCCTCCAACTTTTTGTTCAACTTTAACGCCAACCACCACCGGAGCAACATTGGAAGGCTCGAAGTCCGCATCGAGGTAGAAACGCCTGCCGTTGTCGGCAGTGAAGTCATCGGAGTTGACGAGGAGCGACAACGGATTTTGTCCTTTCCAGACACGAACAGTTTCTTCTGGAGATGCTCCTTTTCCTTTGACAAGATTTCTTTGTTCATCAATTGTATGCAATTCTGATTTATCGATACCCACACCATCCAAATAGAACCATTTTCCTTTTAATTGCTCCTTTAGTTCTGGATTTTTCATTAAATTGACTAGAGCTTCTTGGTATGTAAGTGGTCTTAAATTATGCTTTGCTAAATGCTCCATTGAACTTTGATGGTTTGCACCAATATTAGAAATGAATATTGATGTGCTTGAAATTGGTATTTCTCTAAATGATACTCTTGTTTCCCTTTCTTGTGTTGCTTGTATTGCCATTTTATCACTTTATCAGTAGGTTTTATATCTTTTCAGATATTTATATGTTATTATGTGTCTTCTTTTTATAAGAAAAGTGATTATTCATGGCAGTTGACCTTAGCAAACTAGTATCTAAAAGGAAGCTCATGTTTGACGAGCTTCACGGCAAGTCGATAGCAATAGATGCATACAACGTGCTTTACCAATTTCTTACTATAATAAGACAGCCAGACGGAACACCACTCATGGACTCGCATGGCAACGTTACAAGCCACTTATCAGGTATTTTCTATCGAACAACTGAAATACTAGAATATGGAATAAAGCCGGTATATGTGTTTGATGGTTTGCCTTCCATACTCAAGCAAAAGACCATAATGGCAAGGCTGAAGCACAAGGAAGAGGCAAACAAAGCCTATGCCGAGGCAAAGGAAGCGGGTAATTATGAGGCAATGCGGCTTCATGCCCAGGCAGGAACAAGGGTGGACAAGAAAATAGTTGAAAGCGCCAAGGAATTGCTTGATTACATGGGCATAGGATACATAAATGCACCAAGCGAAGGAGAGGCACAGTGCAGCTACATGTCAAAGAATCAATTGGTATATGCCGCTGCAAGCCAGGACTATGATACTCTTCTATTTGGCTCGAAATACGTGGTAAGGAACCTTACATTCAGCGGAAAGAGAAAGCTTCCAAGGAAGAATGTATACATAAACGTAGAACCGGAGATGGTAAATCTCAATGATACTCTTAAGTCATTGGACATAAACCAGAAGCAATTGATATGGATAGGCATAATGCTTGGAACCGACTTCGACGATGGAATAAAGGGCGCAGGGCCAAAGACCGCGCTCAAGATAGCAAAGGCGAGCAAAAGCATTGAAGATGTTGAAAAAGCAGTAAAGGAAAGATTCAACGTTGAGTTTGAATTGGACATCAAAGAAGTGGAAGACCTATTCCTGAATCCTGAAGTGAAGGACATGGATGAAAAGGCATTATCATCATTGCTAAGCAAAAATTACGACAAAGATATGATACTTGATTTCATGTGCAAAAAGCACGATTTCTCTGAAGAAAGAATTTCAAAAGTGATAGAAAGAATAGCAAAAACCAAAACAGAGGCAAGGCAGAAGGGCATAGGAAACTGGTTTTAACCGCAATATTTGATAATGCTATTTATAACTTGCTTACGCATTACTTCCGTGTTTGGATGGCAAAGAAAAAAGAGAGCGCAGAAATAAACTTCAACAACATGGATGAGGTAAACACACTCATACAAAAATTGGTAAAGGAGATGATTGCCTCAAATACTCTGAATCAAGAAGCAATGCAGAACAATCCATTGGTTTACGGGTTCAACATAAGGGTTGACAGGAATGGCATCTCTCTCATTGAAAAGGATGAAAAGGAACCACAGAGCAATAAATTAGAGGAAAGCAGGGAGCCGCTTGTTGATATAATAGACAAGGACGATTATATAGTAATAATGGCCGAAGTTCCAGGAGTCGATAAAGCGAACATAAAACTGGTTCTAGAGAAAGGAAAATTAAACATAGCTGCGAGCGGAACATCCAGGAATTACAACAGAGATGTGATATTATCTGCAGACATAGACATGCCCTATTCGCATGCAATTTACAATAATGGAGTATTAGAGATAAACCTCAAGAAAGGTTATTATAAAGGAAATGACAATAAAATAAGAATACTTTAAATGGTGCATATATGCAAGTCAACGTAAAAAGATCCAAAAAGAAGATAGGAAAAGCGTACAGGAAAAAGCAGAAGATAAAAAGGCTAAGGAAAATGCACAGGAAGCGTCTGAAAAACAATTCCAAGAATTAATAAAGATCCGCATACATCTGGTTGTTGAACTCGTAGGCAATTGTCTCGTCCTTGAAATCAAGAGTATTCAGCATGGCGTCCTTGCTGGGAAACTCGCTCACCTTGTCTTTGTAGAATGAGTATAAGCTGTTCTTGTATTCGTAATAGACAAACACTTCCCTTGTGCTTTCGAACATCTTTACAAAAACTTTTGCCGATGGGTTTCCAAGTCGCACCAGCATGCTGCAAAGCAATATGTTCTTGTCCATTATGTCGCCCATCATGAACTCGAATGTTTCCTCTGGAGTAAGCCAGAATTGGAGTGGAAGTGTAACTTCCTCAACGCCGTTCTTCACAAACTCATAGGCAATTACGCTTGCTTCATAGAAGTTTTCGTCATAATTGTAATTGAGAAAACTTGACTTGATATCCTCAACTTTTTCCCTTACCCTATCGGCATTGGGAGTAACAAGAGTTGGAAGCTCTGCAACCGAAAGGCCTTCCTGATCTTCTATATAGTCCTTGTAGCGCGATATTATCGCAAGGTAAAGCTGGTTCAGCCTCTGCTCCTTCTCCCCTAAGCTATCCTGCCCCATCTGCACCGATATATTTGCACTTAAAAAAGATAAAATACTTTGTATTTATTGTATTCGTCAATTGACTTGCATGAAAAAACGTATATATATTTGAAAATTCAGAATAGATAGGTGATAATATGGCAACAATGAGTACTGGATTGACAGATATGCGTCAGAAAATTGATGCCGCAGAGGCGATATTACGCTCAAAGGATTCGAAGCCGGATCAGGTTAGCACATCCAGAGGCATTTTTGTACAGATATTGGGCAAAATGAACAACAGCCTTAGCTCCTATGCAGCTACCAAGATTTCGAAAATGTTGCTTAATAAAGACATGTTAATTTTTGACAGAGCTAAAGAAATATTTTATAACATTAGGGAGGGAACTGAAATAGGTAGGGCTAATGCATCTTTGATATTGTGGGTGCTACCAATTGAGGTAAAAGACATGCTCCCTGATCTTAATGTACCTATTATAACAGAATCAGATTTATTGAGAGATTCGGAATAATTCAGTTTTTACGGCGGTATAAAAACATATATATATTTCCTAGTGCATAATTATAGCGTGATAAATTGGCGCAGATAAAGGAAATGGCATTATGCCATGTTATAAAAAACGGAAGTCTTCTACTGGTTAAGTCACCTACTGGAATAAACAAAAATAAATGGAACGCTGCAAATGGCGACATAGCCAACGGCGAGCATCCGAACAAGTGCGCAGTTAAGAACCTTTATCAGCAGACAGGAATGTACAGCGAGAAAGTGCAGGAAAACGGAACCGTAAGATTATTCCTAGATGGCAAGAATGAAGCGAGTTATAAATTGCACATATATTCAACAAGGAACGCAACCGGAGACATAAAACCGAACCCTGACGGGGAAGTAAAATGGTTCGGATTTACTGATATTCCCTACTATGACATGTGGCCTGACGACAAGTACTGGCTTCCTCTAGTTATGCAGGGCAAGCAGTTCGATGCAGATTTCTTCTTCGACGAGAAGAATGAAAATGTACTTAAATATCAGATAAGGGAAAGGCAGCATGTGATGTCAAAGGCGCTTCCCATAATAGCGCTTGTTGCAATCATAGCAATAGCTGCATTTCTAATTACCACAAGCGGAGTATTAAAATCACTTTCGTTTACAAACAAAAACCCGGTATTGACGCCTCCTAAGAATTCAAACACAGTAACTAATACTAGCACAAGCTCTACAGCAACAACGGTCAAGGCGACTACAAGCATACCTGCACCACCAGTGCCTACAAAAATACAGATAGACAACATAGACCTTACATTGAACTATTCGGGCCCTGCAAGGAAGCAGGGAGTATATTGCAACGTCCCAAGCAAAACAGAAGTTATAGGTTATCAAAGGACAATCACATCAGGGCAATTCCTTATGAACATAACATTTACTGATGGAGGATGCAATGAGACAATAACAAATATTTATACATCTACACCAGGATTCAGCATTGTTTCTGTACAGCCGCCAATGCCAACTGAACTGTATTCATACTCGAACATATATTTTGATTTAAAATTTGTAAGCACTAACAAAAACTTCACAGGTCCTTTAGCAATAACTGAGAGTTATCATTAATATTCTTCGGATTGATAAATCGCTTGGCTTGCTACTAATTTTTATCTTTTTATGACCAATTAGATAGAGGATGATCTAATTGGATAATAAGGTTATTGCTGACATGTTCAATGAAATGGCTTCAATGCTTAGCCTAGAGGAAGACAGGCCCACGAGCATATTTGAGGTAAGAGCCTATCAGAAAGCCGCGCTTACCATAGGCACACTGCAGGAAGATGTAGAAGACATATACAAAAAAGAAGGCAAGAAAGGTCTAATGCATCTTGCAGGTGTTGGTAAGGGCATCGCAGATAAGATAGAGGAGTATATTCAAACTGGAAAAATCAAAAAGTATCAAGAATTGAAGAAAAAATATCCCTTTGACATGAAAGTGCTCACAAGCATCGAGGGATTGGGTGCAAAGAAGGCCATTGTGCTCTATAGAGAATTAGGTGTCAAGAATCTTCCTGACCTTAAGAAAGCAATAGAAAATCATAAAATAAGCAAACTTGCTGGATTTGGGGAACGCAGCGAAGAGGTAATAGCAAAGGGCATCAAAAGACTGGAATCCGATAAAGGAAGATTGCTTCTTGGAGATGCGCTTCCTGTTGCCGAGTCAATGATGGATAAACTGATGAAAAGCGGTTTGGTTGAAAAGGCAGTCATAGCCGGAAGTGCAAGAAGAATGAGGGAAACTGTAGGAGATTTGGACATACTTGCCCTTTCAAATAAAAACAAGGAAGTCATGGATTTCTTTTCGAAATTGTCTGAAGTTTCCGGCACAAACCTGAGCGGGCCAACAAAGACAACAGTATTATTAAAAATAGGGATCAATTGCGATCTTAGAGTGATAAGTCCGGAGAGCTTCGGCGCAGCGCTACAATACTTCACAGGCAGCAAAGACCATAATGTTCAGGTCAGGACAATTTCAGTAAACAAAGGCTACAAGCTCAACGAATATGGATTGTTCGACAAAAAGGAGAAATTAATACCAACTAAAAACGAGGAAGAGATCTACGAAAAGTTAGGCATGCAGTACGTGCCTCCGGAAATGAGAGAGGCAAGAGGCGAGGTGAAGCTTGCCCAGGAGCACAAGATACCTGTTTTAGTTGATATAAAAGATATTAAAGGAGACATGCACACGCACACCTCGGATACAGATGGAGCAAATACCATAGAGGAGATGGCAGAAGCGGCAATGAAGTATGGCCATGAATACTTTGCCACTACAAATCATACAAAGAGCCTGGGAATTGCAAGGGGCATGAATGAGAAGCAGTTCGAGACTTACTTCAAAAAAGTGGACAAGCTTAACAATTTGCTTGAAGGAAAAATAAGAATTTTGAAAGGCGCTGAAATAGATATACTCAAGGACGGGTCGCTTGACCTTTCAGACAATTGCATAAAATCAATGGACTGGGCCTTGGGCGCAATACACTCAAACTTCAAGATGAGCGAAGAGGAAATGACAAAACGCATCACAAAGGCATTCGATACTGGATTGCTTAACGCCTTTGCACACCCCACAGGAAGAGAATTGAATGCAAGAGATCAATACCCATTAGACATGGAAAAACTGTTCGAATCCGCAGAGCACAACAAGATCGCCCTTGAGATAAATTCATTTCCCAGTAGATTGGATCTAAGCGACACCAACATAATGAAAGCATCAAAATACAAGATAAAATTCTCCATCGGAACTGATGCACACAGAGTATCGCATTTCAGTTTCTTAAGATACGGCGTTGGAACTGCAAGAAGGGGCTGGCTCACTAGGGATAAAATAATAAACACGCTTTCCCTGAAAAACCTAATGAAAGAGCTTGACTAATGCAAACGACGTACATTAAAACAACGTATAAATATTATAAAATCCATAATATTAGTGTGATAAAGTGGGATACAAATTAGCAATGGCCAGGTCAGCCGCTAGAGTAAGTACTATATCCTTAATTGCGCATGAGGCAGGACCCAAATTCTACGACCTGATGACTAATTTCAATAACAATGTGATGCATGAGCCCTACAAAGTTGATAAATTTTCAGTTGCCGTAACTGTTGGCATTGCATGCTACTGCATAACCTCACAGGCGGGCTTGTTTGCCCCGGATACAATAAAGAGAAAATTCATACCAAGTATGAGCCTATTAAGAAAAAGTGAGAGAGTTGCCATGGCTGGGGTTCTGGCAGGAGTAGTTGCAGGACTTAGCATGCCATATGTCCAAGATGCCATTGCAAACACTAACCTGCACGGCTTACTTAGGGATATTTTCGAGCCCATCAAGATATTAGGATCAACGATAAACGATTATTTAAAAACGCCAAACATATTGGGCTCATTTACAAATATCCACGTAGCCAAACCCACTAACGATATGCTTCGCACTGAGGAAGGATTGGCCTATGGAGGCATTGCGTATGCTGCAGCAGTTGGCACATTTAAAATCGTGAAAGAAAAGCTAATCGTGGCATTTTATGTACTCAAGGGATATGCAATAAGCGTTAGGGACGCGTTTAAAGTTCCAGTAGATAGGCTTTCCGGAAAATGGAAATAATTTACATGAACTTCGCAAGGCTGAACTGCTTTGTAGGAACGTTTACTTCTATGTCACCTCCAAATACGTTGTTTATCTCTTCCTTTATCAGCAACAGCCTTTGCCTTATGTAGGGCTCCAGATTGTATCTATTGGCTAGATCTATTGCCATGTTGAGATATTTTTCTATGCTGCCTTTCGAGATCGTGAGAACGAGCTTTCCGCTGCATCTTGTGCATTTTCCTATCAATGGGACTCTCCTGTATTTTGCATTGCAGGCAACGCACCTGAAGCTCTGCCTTGAGAAGGAGTGCATATTCCCTATTAGATCGGGTATGAAATGGCTCAGTATCAATCGTTTTGCAGTATCGGGCTTGTCGACGCTGCAGAGCATGTCCATCAACCTGAATTGGGCTTCTATCTTTTCCTTCATGCTGTTGAGCTTTGTGTAAGTGCTTTTGTGGTTCGATTCCGCAATGGAGATTTTACTGCTCAAATGCGTGAATTTCAAATTTTCATATTCTTCCTTTCCTGATAATCTGTTCTTTACGATTTCAACGCTCACTTCTCCAGGAGGAAGATACAGAAAAGTCTTGTCGTAGAATTCAATGCCGTATTTTTCCGTTACTTCCATTTCGTGGACTTCATCATCTACTTCCTTGGGATCTACCTTTACCGTAAGTATTAGCGGCGCGTCCATTGTGCCACCTATGGTAGTTGGTAGATAGCTTTTGGAGAAATTTATCAGAGCATCAAGCAGCAGCATCATGGTATCTTCGTCTCCATCACAGTTTCTTCTTCTTGCTGATATTACATAGGGATGCGCAAACCCGACATTTGCATCTGTGAATCCCACAATTCTTC
>JBEKES010000041.1:0-8698 GCA_050013715.1 Candidatus Micrarchaeaceae archaeon | reverse complement strand
AACAAGCCAAGACTATGGAGAAAGATGTTCTATTACTTCAAGCTGAATCAAGAGGATTTTCTGATGCACTACCATAGCAGAAGCAACATAGGGACTACATTCTTTGCAGTCAAAACCAAATTCGGAGACTGTCTAAAGAACAAGACTTTTACGTCTCAAACAAATGAGGTATTGTGCAAACTAATAGCATACAATATAACTGTTCTGATTAGTGCAATATATGAATTGGGAATAAATATTAACTTCGTATAATAATTGGGTGGTGTTTTTCTATGTCTTCTCTTAACAACTTTTTTGATTCCTGTGCTCTACCTATTCTCCGACCTACAATTGCACCAGCTCCGCATAAAAGCCCACCTATATCAGCATGTATTAGAGGATGCTTTGATACAAAACGTTCTACTGATGGAGTAAATCCTAATGCACAACCTATCAATGCAACGCTTACTGAATATTTTGCCATACCAATTATTCCAGCTTTTTGAAGTCTTTTTTCTCTTGTTTGTTCTGACATTTTTATCACGATATAATTATGATGTGGGAAATATATATACTTAACAGCACAGTCGTTAATTGCCGTAATCTAAACAGCTTGCTAATAAATTATCAATACTGCTAATAAATTATGATTTTTTAGCAGATAAATTAGCAAAGCTAAGTATTAGATAAGAATTAAATAACTTGTTAAAACAATCTAATAAAAGATTTATCCCTATTTGATGGTTTAATGGATGGTGAAACAATCTCTTCTAAAAATGAACAGC
Organism: Candidatus Micrarchaeaceae archaeon; assembly: GCA_050013715.1. GTDB lineage: Archaea > Micrarchaeota > Micrarchaeia > Micrarchaeales > Micrarchaeaceae > UBA12276. Next base: position 7,934 of record JBEKES010000041.1, on the reverse strand, counting down.
ACAGCGAGCACGCAAAGCATGAAGAGATTCCACACCACGAGCATGTTCATCATGCAGAGCCTCATAAAAAAGAGAATTTTCTTCAAAAATATCTTAAATACTTAATTGTTGTGGTGTTTTACCTTGTTGTAGCACTTATAATGTTTTATCCTTTGACAAAAAACCTTAATTCTGTTGCGCCCGGAACCGGAGCAGATACCTACCAGAACCTTTGGGACATCTGGTGGGTCAAGTACGCTGTTTTCAATTTGCATACAAATGTATTCTATACCAATCTGCTTTACTGGCCGATTGGCGCCAGTCTTGCGTCATCAACTCTTGCGCCCCTCAATGGAATAATATTTGCGCCCTTCGGAGCAATAAGCACGGTTTTTGAATACAATGTAATGTTCTTCATTGGATTCATAATATCTGGGCTTGCAATGTTCATACTTGCCGATTATATGACAGATAACAAATACGCTGCACTGATTTCCGGATTTGTATTTACATTCAGTGCATTCCACATTGCACAGGCTTATTCGCACATACACTTCATAGACATAGCATTCATACCTTTGTTTGTATATTTCCTGCTTAAGATAATACATGAGGACATGAATTACAGAAGCATAAGAAGCTATGGCAACATAATCGGAATGTCAGCATCCTTTGCGCTCACAACCCTTCTGGGCAACATAGAGCAAACCCTAATGCTTTCCCTTGCCTTTGTCTTTCTCCTAATAGCATATCTTTTCTACAAGGAAAGCAGGAAAAGGATCATAAGCAGAAAGTTCATAGTTGCAATTGTTCTTTTTGTTGTTCTCGCATTTTTAATAGGCTTGTGGAATTTCATTCCATTGATAAACTTCGCCACAAAATCCGGAGGATTGAGCTCTATCAATGCGGAGAACACAGTGCAAAGCTATGAACTGTGGAGCGTTCAGCCGCTTGCCTTCTTTGTGCCAAGCTATGTAAATGGCTTCTTCTATAACGTAGTGGGAAGCCCCTCTTCGCCATTGTTCAATTCACTCTACTCTGCAGATCCTGTTGAGAAAGTAGGATACATAGGATATGCCGTTCTTGCGCTCTCGCTCTTTGCAATATACAAGAACTGGAGGAAGATGCTTCCCTATGCCATTGGAGCAATACTATTTGCACTGCTTGCGCTTGGCCCAGCATTCCATCTGTATAGTTTGTATTCGCATGTTCCGGGATTGAACGTAGTGAGGGAACCGGGAAGATTTGACCTCATTGTCACTCTTTTCTTTGCAATACTTGTTGCATTCGGATCAAAGGAATTGTTCGAGCACCTTTCGAAGCAAAGTTCCCACAAGCAGAGCATTCCGAGAATATATGCAGTTTTATTCATTATCCTATTGATAATGTTTGTGGAGAACAACGGAATGCCGTTGGGTTCTAACCTGCAACTTACAACGCCAATACAAATACCAAAGCTTTATCCCCAAATTGCAAACATATCTGGAAACTTCTCAATACTTCCATTGCCTACGCTTCCGACATTGGGCACGGCAAGCCCCTACCTTTACCCTGGTGAAGATACATTCTACACTTCCATAACCAAAAAACCCATTGTGGGAGGTTATGTGGGCCGAACACAGAACGTATCAAGCACTTTGCTTCTTTATAATGTCCCATTGGCAGTCGAATCAACTTCGCTTGTGGAAAACGGCTCTGCCTATTATCCATCGCCAGTGATTGAAAATTACACCAATCAATCAATATTCACGCTCTACAATTACAATACAGAATTCATAATACTTCACAAGCAGGCCTATACTCAACAGGAATACCTTGGATTTAGCAATTATCTTCTGGGAGTATTTGGAAACCCTGTCTACAATGACAACACATCGATTGTATTCTCTACAACTTCTGCGATAAACAGGACAGTGTTCAGAAGCTTTATAGAGTATCCGATACTTAGCGAATGGGAGCCTGTAAGCATATTGCTTGACGGTACTTACCAGGAGTTCTGGGCGCCGGTAAACTACGGAGGAATAGCAGTGTATGCACCCTATCAGAACATAAGCAGGGCAAGATACAGCGGCACTTCCTACATAAACACAACGGTAGCGTTTACCGCATTTTCAAATGTTCCACAAAACCTTTACATCGCAGAGCCAACTCAGACAAATTCAACTCAGACCATAGCAAAAATGAACATAACCAATAGGCCAACAGGTTACAGGATAACAGTGCCGTTGGTTTCAGGAGCCCAGGGAAATGAGTTGCTGTTCATATACAGCAGCAAAAACTCCCCTGTCCTTATAAGCAATATAACAATATCAAGATAATTGCCAATGCGTTGCAATGGATTTTTATATAGACTAGTCAATAATATAATGATCGTATGGAGCCAAACATTTACGTTATACACGAGCTTATCGGCAAGACGGTGCTTGTAAAGACGCATTTGGGCGACGGCACAAAAGACAGCCAAGTAGAAGGAGGATATATAGGCATATTGCTTGAATATGACGGAGATTTCCTGAAACTTGAATACGAAGTAAAGAAATTTGAAGAGAACAACATCACAACTACCGAGAAGAAGATTGTGCTCATTGACAGCAAATACATCATAAGCGTAGAAGAATACCTTTCAAAAACAGAATAATCCTAAGGATTCATGTTATTGAAATAATTGTCGAAATCAGCTGGAGTGCTGTTCCTTAGATTTACTGAAGCGCCAACTGTGATTTCATACACATTGCTTTCAAGCCCTTTCAGCGCTGCATCTGCAACTTCGCTGGCCTGTATGCCCGTGCGCTGCGGCCTTCTGCCCCTATCCAGATCCGTATCGACAGTTGGAGGTATTACCTCGAACACTTTTATTGAAGTGCTTTTCAACTGGTGCCTTAGTGAAATGGTGAAGGAATGAATTGCTGCCTTTGTAGCAGAATAAACAGGTACAAAGGACAAAGGCACGAACCCTAATCCGGAAGAGACATTGATTATTGCAGATTCCTTGTGTTTTGAAAGCAAAGGTACAAAATACGATGAAAGGTATATGGGTGCCTTCAAATTTATGTCTATTTCATCTTCGTCATCGAAGTCTCGTGCACCCTTTGTGAAATCCACACGTTTTTGTATGCCTGCATTGTTGACTAGTATATTAAGATTCTCGAATTTAAGTGCAATATGCTGATAGAGAAGTTCGCATTCCTTTTTGCTTGAAAGGTCGCACCTTATGGTATATAAATCAGGGCATTTCTGTTCTGCCTCCTTAAGCTTGTCCTCCCTCCTTCCGCATATTATTACCTTGTTGCCAAGCTTGAGGAAAGATTCTGCCAAAGCAAAGCCTATCCCTGTTGCGCCACCTGTTATCAATACAGTATTGTTTCGCGTATTCATTCAACAACCATTATTTATGTAATAATTTGAACGCATGGTTCCATGAGCTTGTCCTTAATCCATAGGTTATCCACACCATTGCCAATGGCTCCAGAAGGCGTGAGCTTTTTATGTCTCCCAAATCTATTGCATTTGCCCAGCCGAATTCATGTATTATCTTTGCAATTTCCTTCTTTGCATTTTCATCATTGCCGCAGTAGAACATGTCAGGAGGCCCATTCTTGAATTCGGGCTTGAACATGTGCGCATTGCCAACTATATTGAAAGCTTTTACAACATGAGATTCAGGGAGCCACTTTTGCACTTGCTCTCCGGCAGAGTTATTATGCCCAAGCATTAGTTTTGGCGCACCTTCAGAGAAATCAAGCGGATTAGTAACATCTATCACTATCTTGCCAGAGAAGTTCTTTTGATCCGCAAGTTTTATCGCATTTTCAGTTCCTACCCATAATGTTGCAATTACAATAATATCTCCGAATTTTGCTGCCTCTTCAAAAGTTCCAGAGCAGGCAAGTTTTCCCATTTTTTCAACTGCAGTTTTTATTTTCTCGTTATTTGGATCTCTTGACCCTATTACCACTTCGTTGCCCAACGCAGCAAACCCAGAAGCAAGAGCCTTGCCCACATCCCCACTGCCAATAATTCCTATTTTCAAGATATCACCTATTCTATACATATTTTTAATGTAGATACTTATATGTTTTGAACCTTAAAATACCCTATAGGTGGGATCGATGAATGAAGTAGTTCATTTTGAAGTACCGGCAACGAACTTAGCGCGCGCTAAGAAATTCTACAGTGCAGTTTTTGAATGGGAATTGGAAGATGTTCCAGGCATGAACTATACGATGGTTCGTACAATTGCTGTGGACAAGAAAACAAGAATGCCAAAGAAACCAGGAGCCATAAACGGAGGCATGATGAAGAAAGGAGGAGTATTCAAGGCGCCTACGCTTACAGTAGATGTAGGAAACATTGACAAGGCAGTGGTAAGAGTAAAGAAAGCAGGAGGAAAACTAGCCATGAAAAAGCAAAAAGTTATGGATATGGGCTACATAGCCTATGTAAAAGATACAGAAGGAAATCTAGTAGGCATATGGGAAACCGTAAAGCGCTGATTTCTTTGCCGAACTAAATGTTCGGTTCTATTTTTTTATTTTCTTCTTATACGATTTATATTGGAAAACGCTTCTTCACTACAAAAAACCCAATCAAGGCTTTCTGAACCCTCATCTTCACTAAATACTACATTAAAACTATTTTCAGTATCAGTAAATCTTCTTATGTTCACTAACGTTGTTGGTTTTGTATGCCCTTTATTTGTTCGAATCCTATTTTGTGGTATAGTTTTCAAGCAGATACCCCATAGAAATCTACACTCAATCAAATATTTAATAGTATTCTTTAGTTTGTTATAGCTTTTTAAATGTGTCTGGATAGGATTCAAAGAAGAACATATTTCCGGCTTTAACACTGTACAATAGTTCAACGTATTATGTCTCTATTACCTTACACAGGCGTAATTACCTGGCAGGTATATTGAAAAATTTGTGTATCTGAAGGTTTGAGAAATATTTGTTATATTTGCTGTTGTGCCTATGCAATAGTTTGAAACTCCCTCATTGTTAAATACCACAACCGGCATTTTTAGAACCGTGGAATTGCAGTAATAAGGAGAATATGCAGTTACGTTATAATAGTTCATATACGGCCATGCGTTAGATACGATGCTACAATCGCTTAGATTATGGCTTTTGAGAGCACTGACCGCCTGAACATATTGATTGCTCTTGAATCCAAGATTGCCCATGATATTAAAATGTAATTGCATCCAACTTGAATAGAGCATTAGAATCAATATCAGGCTTGTAGAAAATGCCAGATAGGGAATTACATCCTTGATTTCGTAGCGTTTCCTTGAAAAATTTATATTTAGTTTGCCCAGTGAGGAAGCACTAATTATAACCACTGCTATAACTGCAGTGCTCAGGTATAGCATATATCCTAGCCTTATTGGTCCTTGCGTTTTACTATATACAAATCCAAATTCTAAAAGCGCAAGGATGAAGAATGAGATTGTAACCATGCCTTTCTGGCTCTTTAAAAAATCCTTAATGGTTTGAGTTAATTTCAGCTCTTTGTTTCTTTTCCTAGAAGTTTCCAGATAAGTTATCATAATCAATCCAATAATTAGAATCGCAAGAGGATACTTTATAATGGAAAATACTGTAGAAAGGAACATTACAATGGTGTTGCTCTGCGGTTGCGTTTCGGCCAATTGCACAAAATAACTTTTGAGGGGATTACCATAGGCCAAATAATTGAAGACAAGCCACGGCAGGGTAACAAGAATAATAAGAAAAATTGCTTTTAGTATCTCTTTGGGCTTTCTTAAAAAGAGTATCAATGGCAACAGGAATAGGCTGGCATATTTTGAAAGTCCCATCAATCCAGCAAATATACCTGCCTTTTTCTGCTTTGCTATTATGAATCCAATTGTAAGCAAAACAAAGCTTGATGCAAGAATCTCATTGCCGTTATACAATATAGTATAACTTATGATGAAAGGACCTGCCACAACCGAGGAAAGCAATAACGGATCCACATCCAAATTTTTCGCAGTTATGTAGGAAGCCACAAAAAGAAAGGCTATAAGCAAAACAATATAAACAGGTAATGCAAAACCATCAAAAAACAGGATCAATGTGCCCATTATTATTGTGGGCAGCGGTTCCCAGACATCATCAAAGTAAATGTTCTTGTTTACCACTAATGCAGATGTATCATTATATGTGCGATTGACGCCATTAACATTTACCTGCATGGGAACTCTATTATTGAATACGTAAAGATGCGAGTAAAAGTAGCTGCTTGCCACTGTTCTCGCATTCAAGTAGTGAGAGATGAAATCCCACCCTACGCCATTGACATTATAGACGCTAAGTACAGTAATTACGCAAACCAGGAAGAGCACAAAACTGCATATTATCTTGTATTTACTTATAGAATAGGTCATAAAATCAGTTCAAATTTAAACATTTAGGTGACCACAGGTACTTATATTTGTGGTCACCTTTTAAGAACATTACTCAATTTTTTATATTCTTTCAATATTAAATCCAACGTGGGTCTTATATTACCATCATTCTCATAGCTTTGCAGAGAGGCATAGTATTCCACCCTATTTTTAAGTTCTATATTGACTGGGGGCAAATTATGCTTTAAAAGTATATTTATCAAAAGCAGTCTTCCCACTCTTCCGTTTCCATCCCTAAAAGGGTGTATATTTTCAAATTGATTATGCACCACAGCAGCTAAAACTAATGGAGGGTACTTCCTCTTATTATTTTTATACCATTTTAAAAGTTCCTTTAGCAGAGACGTTACCTTTGTTGAAGGAGCGCCCCTATGAATGACCTTACCATAGGCGTCTATTACTGCAACTTCTTCGCCCATTTTTCTAAATTTGCCAGCAAAAGGCTTAGAATTCTTAAATACAACCATATGTAAGTCTTTTATTAATCTAACCGAAATATGTATCTTGGTGGTTCTTATATATTTAACAGCCTCAGAAACGCCAAATGTCTCGGATATCTCCCACTTTGATTTGTCTGGCCATTCGTTATTTTCTAATATATCTTCAACTTCTCTTTTTTCAACAGTAGAACCTTCGATTGCATTTGTATCGTATGTAAATGCCTCGGTAAATTTTAGCCAATCCTCTTCGCTAAGGTGTTGAAGTTTTATTTTTCTTAGGGAATCTAGGTTCTTGATACTTTCTAGTTCAGCTCCTGACAAGACAGTTTTATAAGGATCTCCAATATTCCCAATTTCTTCAACCATCTTTTTTATTCTTTCTCTAGCCAAAACCTCTTTGTTTTTTAGTTCGCTTTTATTCAAGTCCATACCTAGATAAACTCTTATCTTACTAGTACGACTGCCAGATCGATAAGAATGAACTAAATAGTACTTTTTCCTGCTCTTCACCCTTCTTATCTCTATGAACATAATATAATTAGGTGACCACAAATATAAAAAGCTTTCCTTTTAGGTGACCACAAATTAATGGGCCTGCGGTTCAGCATAATCTGAGTTCGCTTCTCTTACTTCTTTTCTTTAGTTTAAGACTGTATTTAAGGCCTTTACAAATTCTTTTCGTACATTTTCAGATTTTGTGTATAGAGTTATAAATACTTTTTTAGTGCCCAGGAACACATCAATCCTAAAATTACCAAAATCCATCGATTCGTGTTTGTCTATAGATTTAGGAACATTAACTTTGATTGTGGGTTCACCATGTTTATCGGAAAGATATCCGAACTTATATATTGACATATTTAATTTAGGGAATGCTTTAGCAATTACAGAATTAAATGTATCAAAGAAATGCTTTTCTTTTGCTACAACAAAGAAATTGAAAGCGTCTTTATTTCCAATACCTAACAATTTCAATTTTTGTGGCTTTTCTTTTACCATAATATATTTTGTTTAATAAGCAATAAAAACATTGATGTGGGCCCGCGGAGAATCGGACTCCGTATCTTCACGTTGTCAACGTGACGTCTTACCAATCGACTACA
>JBEKES010000040.1:0-8726 GCA_050013715.1 Candidatus Micrarchaeaceae archaeon | reverse complement strand
AAGGGCGCAAAACCCATATAAATAGTATAGTTTGAATTTGAAGGAATTCCAGGATTTATTTTTAACCAGTAATCTGCTTCTCTAGATGTCTTATTAATTTGACCATTTAGCCAACTTCCCCCTTCAAGCCAGGAATTTACAATAGTACCGTTCCCATAAAAGAAAACTACATTATTCAAATTAGGATCAAGATAGTTAGAATATGCACTAGGATTTAGGTAAAATATCTGCTGGAAGTTTGATCCAGTTCCTATACTTTGATTATTATTGAAAGTTATTGGTAAATAAGAAGTAACATTTTGAGGTACTTTAGGAGCAATTACATTTACGGTTTGATTCTTATATAGATTGTAATTTGAATCATATGCACTAATATGATAAGTACCTATTGCAGTTGGTTTCCAAACATAATTAGCTGTTGTTATTTGTGTGGTTTGTATTGCATTGTTTATCAGTATTTCACAAGTATCTCTTAAAGAACATGTTGCTTGGATTGTATTTGACTGTCCTAAATACATAGTATTAGTTACACTTAATTGAGGTAGCACCTTTATTAAAGTCCAATTATAAGCAACAGGATTTGGTGTAAGTCCATTATCCGTTATTAATAAAACAAAAGTAGTAACTGAATTAACTGTTATAGTAAGATTAGAGCTAATTATATTACCACCACTGCTATTTTTTATAGGTGTTAAATTGAAAATTCTATTAGCTGTAAACCATTGATAATTAAGATTGTTTGAACTAACATTAGTTATCACACTTGTAGTAAGACGTATTATATTGCCATAGGATATTGTGTTTGATATTGTAGGAAATAAATTTATGGAAAGATTATCATAAGTATCACCAAAACTACTATTATCTGGAGTTATGGGATTTGGTTCTTCAATTATTACGGTTTTACCATTGTTAAAAGTATTCATTGTAAGTGGTGAATAAAGGCCAGAACCCATATTAGTATTAATTCCATTAATTACCATAAAAGAACTCCCTACATGTGTAAAGTCATTACCAAAATGCGAAAGACCAAAATCAGGTAATTGAGTTAAACTCCCTAAAAATGTTGGTCTTTCGTCAATTACTTCGGCAGTAGAATTATATATACTATATGTAGTTACAAGCACTGAGAAGTTATTTGGGTTCCCAATAGAGGGATTTTCACTGGTATCAAATAATATAACATTCCATGTTTGAGATGTTAATGTATTACTAGCTAGATATATACTAGCTTTAATTATATCTCCTGGATGTATAGCAATTTGAGAATTTGTTGTTTCGGATGAACTTGGACCTGTCCAATATTCCCACCATGCAGTATAACATGTAGTTACACAAAAACCACTTGATTTAGAAGACTGAGTCCCTACTTGTATAAAATTAGAACTTAATGCAGAAATCGCACCTATACCTATCCATTGAGCTAAAGTCCCTTGTGCAGAACTTGAATAGACATTTCCAACAACCCATGAATAATTGATTTTATTTACAACATTTGCACCTAAAACTTTTGCATATCCCGCATAATTTGGATAAATAGCAAGACTACTTGTATTAGGACTTGTTATATTTATAGAAGATTCATTGCTTATTGTGAATGGATCAGAAAAATTAGTGGATTGAAATACTAGATTTGAATTTGAATAAATTATTGTAGTTGTAGAAGATGCATGTGTTTGTAATATCCCAAAAAGTAATAAAAAACATATTACGACTAAAAGAATTTCCTTTTTTTGTACCGTAGTCCCACCAATTAATATAAATGTTTAACTTGCATTTAGTTTAAGTTCTGCAATTTCTGTATATGAAGTTTGATTAGATCTTGGTTGTGTTGTGTACTGTACCCATATTGTTCCTACTGTAGTATGACCAGGATTAACTGGTCCAGTATCAGGCAAATAAACATTTACAACTTTGTTTACGCTCAAACCAAGTGAGTTGTATAGTGTATTGGCTGGAGATGAACTAAATGATATCATTGGTAATCCAGAGGTATTTGTTGTAGTACCTTGCGGCACAAATACAAAATTTGCAGAATACCAAGTCTGTTTGGTATCTTGTCCTAGCCAAACAAGTATGTTGCCATTAGTATAATTATATGTGGCATTTTGACATAAATAGCCAGATAAAGCAATACATGACGGTAATCCTACTGGCTCAGAGTTGAATTTTCCATATGCTGATACATAAAAGTATGCCACTAAGATTATAACAATAATTAAAACAATAAATAGAATATAATATTCTTTTTTTATTTTTTTATTCACCATAAAATTATTACACTCAAAAAGCTTATAAATCAATCATTGTTTGAATAATTAAGTACTGTATATTTTTCTTTTTGTTGGAGCAGGTTCATTTAAACTAGGAGCTTTTCCTTTGAGCCAACAAAGCACCTAATTGGCTTTTATCTCAGTGGGTGTCAATTGCAATCCAACAACTCTCGATTCCCTATTTCTATTGACTACACCTATTGCAGTATCAGCTGCAGTTATTAGCGAATCGTTGTGGCTGATTACTATGACCTGAGATTTCTTGCTTATCTCTTTCATTAATCTTGAAAGCTTCTTTGAATTCTCCTTGTCCAGAGAGATATCTATTTCGTCGAATATGTAGAAAGACATTGGATCATGCGTCTGTATTGCGAATATCAGCATAAGCATTACAAGTATTTTCTCGCCTCCGGATAATGCATCCACAGTGCTGTTCTTGTTCTTCGGCGAGCTTATGCTTATGGAAAGACCGGAATTGAACGGATCTTTCTGGTTCTCAAGCTTCAGGAATGCAGATCCCTCAAACACATAATTGTATAATTTGCTGAAGTTTTGATTCACATCATTGAGCGTTTCGTTGAATATGTTGAGTTTCTTCGATTCTATTTCGTTTATCATTGCTATTATTGAGTCTTTTTCATTTCCCAGAAGATCAAGCTTGGATGCAGCTTCCTCAACATCTTTTTTCTTTGTTTCATAAACTTCAGGAGCTTTCAGGTTTACAGCACCAAGCCGTTCAAGATCGTTTTTGGCTATGGTGCGCTTTGCATCTAATTCCTCTGCCGTTTGGCCTTTTATTATTTCAACATTCTGGTAGGAGAGAAGCTCAGCCTTTATGTCGTTAACTCTTGTCTGTATTTGGACTTTTCTGGTTTCCTGCTCTATGAGCTCTCTGTTTACTTTTTCCAGATCGCTCTGGTTTCTTCCCTTATCATTAGCAAACTTTGATATTTGAGCATCCTGCTGCTGTATTTTTTTGTAAAGCTCCTGCGAGTGCGCATCCGATTTTCCCACTTTTTCCTGCAGTTCCTTCTTCTTCTTGTTGAGGTCCATGAGCTCGCTGTCAAGTATTGCCAATCTTTTCATCGTTTCCTTGTTGTCATCGCTTTTGAGTTTTATCTCGTTTTCCATTTCAGCATATCTTGCGCTCTTCATCTCCTGCTCTTTGGAGAGCGTTGCGATTCTTACTTTCAATTGGTTGACCTCTTCCCTTAATGCCTTGAGCTTTTCTATTTCTGATTTGTCAACTTTTGATTTCGTCTTTGACGAATTAGAATCGTTGGATGCATATATCTTCTCGTTTTCGCTCTTTAGTTCTGTGAGCTCTTTTATCAGCTTGTTGCGAGATTCTTCAATATTGGAATTCGAATTCTTTATTGCAGAGAGCTTGGAATTGAACGACTCTGCCTTCTGCCTTGCGGATTCCAGCTCCGAATTCAATGCCTCTAAATTCTTATCCAGATGATTCAGCTCGAAATTGTGCTGCAGTATTTGAGTCTGGCAAATTGCGATTTCTTTCTTCTTGCTTTCTATTATTGAATTGACAACCTGCGCCTCTTCGCTTATTTCGCTTCTCTGCTTTTCCAGCAATTTTAATCTGGATTCCAGCATCATCGGGCTCTGCAGGTGCTTCTTTGAACCACCAGTAATTACGCCGGATTGCTCTATTATTTCGCCGTCAAGCGTGACGAACCTTCCCTTTCCAAAACCTATTTTCTTAGCCTTCTCAATGCTTTCCACAACATAGGTATTGGCGAATATGTAACTGAACGCCTTCTCGAATTTCTTTTCGAACGTAACGTGATCCATCAGTTTATCCAGATTGTCGTTTTCGTCCTTGTATTTGGTTGTAAGATCCTTTATCGGAATGAATGATGCTCTTCCGAGCTGGCTTGATTTTATTAATTGTATGGCTTCATCTGCAACCTCTGCAGATTCCACAACGAAATAGCTCAATCGGTTAAGCGCTGCTGCATTTATTGCTAGCTCGTATTTCTGCTCGTAGGTGCACAGCTCGTAGGCCCTGCCATAGAACCCTTTTTCGATGTTTTTCTTGATGAGATTGTTCAGCTTGTCGGAGCCTCCGCCAAGCATTGCTATCTGTTCCTTTAGGTTAACGCTTTCCACATAAATGTCGTCCAATTCCTTCCTTTTCTTCTGGATCGTCGCGTTTTCAGTATCAAGTGATTTTGTATCTTTTTCTGCCTTTGCCTCCAATTGGGAAACCGCGCTTTTCTTTTCCTTTATTTCTAATGTTAGCTTTTGATGAGCATTGTTTTTCGATTCAATTTCCTGGTTTGCAGCCTTGATCGATTTTTCTATGCTTTCAATCTCGAATTTCGATTGAAGGTATTGCTTTGAAAGGTTTTCCTCCAATGAATAGAGCTCGTCTATCCTTTTCTGGTTGGTGCTTATCCTTCCTATTTGGGAATTGTCCTTGCTTTCCGCTTCGTATACTTCTTTTGCGCTCAGCTGCTTTGCTTTTTCGTCGAGTTCCTTCTGATCCGATTCGACCTGCTTCTGAACTTCTGCAAGCTCGTCCTTTATTTTCTTCTTTTCCTTGCTTGATTGCGTAATCTGCTGCTCTGCCTCAGAAACCTTCTCCTTGAGCGACCTTGATTGCGTTTCATTTACAGCTATTTCCTTGTTTATGTTTTCAAGGATCTTGTTGGTTCCGCTCAGTTCCACTGATCTTTCATTAAGCGTTTTTGCAAGCGTTTCCTTGTCCTTCGAAAGCTTTTCAAGTATAAGATCCGTTTCGTTGATTGATATGGTAAGATCCTTCTTGCGCTCATCTGCTACGGTTATGCGCTGTATCGTGGAATTGAAATCCGTTTCAGTTTGCTTTTCGCTGTTCTTGAGCGTTGTGTAGGTTATTCGTTTTATCGTGTCGGTCAATTTGAGATACGTCTCTGCATCTTCCTTTTCCTTTTCCAATTGATCGAGAAATCCCTTTCTCTCATTGAGAACTATTCTTGCAGAGTTTATTTTTTCTTCCACTTTGCCCAGTTCTTTCATGGATACGTCTTTCTTTTCGTTGAATTCCTTTATCCCAGCAGCAACATCTATTAATTCTCTTCTCTCCTTTGGATTGAGATTGACCATGTAGGAGATTTCCCCCTGAGCGATTATGTTCGTGTCATTTATTTCGCTCCTGCAGCTGCGCAGCACATCAATGAGTTCCTGCCTTGTGACTTTCTTAGAATTTAGCCTGTAGCCTATTTTGTTGTTGGATTTTATGATTCGCGCAACTTCCATTGCATTTTGGCCTCCAAGATTGATTTTTACATAGGCTCTCTTGAGTCCGTCTTCCATTTTGGGTTTTGCAAAGCTGTTTATCAGCTGTGCAGTATTAGGCACGCGCATTCTCTTAAGCGAGCTTTCGCCCAGCGCAAAGAGAAGGGAATCGCATATGTTTGACTTTCCTGATCCGTTTGGCCCTACAATGCAATTGAATCCCTTGCTGAACTTTATGTTTGCGTGCTTGAAAGACTTGAAATTATGAATTATTATACTGTCTATGTACTGCATCCGTACACCTGGTTCGTCAATAAATATTATAATATACAGTATTTATTTGTTTGCATGAGCTTAATTTAGCCCTTATTTTGAGATATATGCAATGTGATTATTGACTCTATGTGCTGCATCAGTAGGATTCCGATAATTTTATTTTGCCTTACAACCGCGGCTATATTTTGATCATCAAACCTCATTCTTTCCACAGCAGTATAGAGATTCGTGTTGTAGGGTATTGACTGTATTCTTGTGCCGAGATCCGCAACTTTGCTCGATGCGCTTGTCTTCTTGAGTACTTTTTGCAATGACACATTAGAGAGGAAGTAAAATTCCTTGTCCTTTTCAAACACTATCATGTACGTTTTTTCTTTTATGATTTTATTGTATAATTCGCTTATTTTCGTATCCGGACTTACAAATATGTAATTCCTTGTTATTGCATCGCTTGCCTTCAGGTTTTTTGTGTTTTCTTTTATATAAGCAGATTGGTATTCAGCCTGAGCTCCGCTGTACACAAAAAATGCTATCAATAAGCTAAACAATACTAGAAATTCCCTGTAGAATACAGTATTGCCTGAATACAGGAGCGCATACATCACTATTCCAATCATGAAAATAACAGTAACCGCATTGCTTACCTTTACTGCTATTTGTGTCGCATCCCAATAGCTCATCTTCTTTTGAAGATAGCTTCTCAGCGCCCTTCCACCGTCAAGAGGCAGCCATGGCAATATGTTGAAAACACCTAAAAATACGTTAAGTATGAAAAGCTCCTGTATTGTAGTCCCGACAATTCCTGCTGGAGTGAAAATGTTTATTATTCCGAATGCAACCGCAAGCAGCAAACTTGATAATGGACCCACTATTGATATTCTGAATTCCGTTTCTGGATTCACTTTCTCGAAATCGATTATGGAGCCTCCGCCGAAAGGATATAAGACAATTTTCTTTACTTTTATGGAATTTCTTTTTGAAGTTATCGAATGCACAAGCTCATGTATAAGAACGCAGGCGAAAAGAAGTACCCACAATACAAAAAAATACAGGTTAGTAAGTACAAGTATGAAAACCAGCAACAGTATGAAACTCCAGTGCAGCTGTATTGGTATTCCATCTATCTTTCCTATTGTTGGTGAGAAATCCGCCATCTAATACCTTGGTTTTATGTATATTAGCTCCATTAATCTTATTAATTATAGCGTGGTGTTTTGGTTTATAGGGGCATAAAATTTGTTTATGATGAACCTGCAATGGTTGTCAATGCAGATAATGAGGAGTATCTTGTGATAGGGGATCTCCACATAGGCATGGAGCTTGAGCTTTCAAAAAAGGGCGTTCACCTTTTCAGTGCGACCGAGAATATGGGGAAACGAATAATCAAGATAATGAATGACTTCTCTCTTACCAAAATGATCATGCTGGGCGACATCAAGAACAGCATACTCTATCCCGAATTTTCTGAGATTCGCCTTCTCAAGGAATTTTTTGATGCGCTGTCCAAATTCGAAATCAAGATAGTTGCGGGAAACCACGACGCGCACCTTGCGGAACTGATAGATCATGAAGTAGTAAAGGAACTTGTTGTTGGCAACTTCGGATTCCTCCATGGCAACAGGAAACCCGACCAATCCATTATGATGCTTGATTACATAATAAGCGCGCACGACCATCTTGCCGTTAGGATAAAGGAGAAGAATGGCGCAATATACGAGCAAAAAGCCTGGGGCATATACAGCATAAACAAAAGAATGGCAAAATCAAGCTATGATAAATTCAACGAGAAGATAAAGCTCGTGTCGATGCCTGCATTCAACGATCTTATAATAGGAACAACAATAGAGAAATTATCAGCAAGCAGGATGAACCCTTTGCTGAACAGCAAAATATTCAGCAAAAATGCAGAAATCTATAATACACTTGGACAGAGAGTAAGCCTTAGGCGCTAGTTCTCTCTTCCCTGAGTATTGTTATTGGTATGACACCCTTGTCGAATTCAAGTTCTGCAAGATCTATCGGATTTATCATGCCTTCAGGGACCTTTGTAAGTGGTGGCGCACCATAGGCCAATTGCAAGGCTCTTGCACCGATAACCCTTGCCTTTTCAAAACGCGTATATTCTTCCATGTATATCAATTTTCAATTAAATAGGATTTGGCTGGAATTTTGCTTTTGCTTCCTCCATGTGATTATCAACAGATTCTCTCCATTTGGTGAAGTTATCAGTTGAGGTTGGGTATTGCAAATAAAGTTCGTTAAGTATTTTCATCTTTTTCACCACATACAATAGGTTTGAAAAAGCATTTACGTTTTGTGCACCCTGCAGTATCATCTTGAATTTGCCTGCGATGCTCAATTCTGGTACCATTCCATAGCTCAGGTCGCTTGCCTCCTTTGCGGTTACGAATGTCTTCATTCCATAATTGAGAAGATCGTTGTTTAATGATTGCAGATAAATTCTGAACACTTCCAATCCTGCTGTCTTGTATCCGTATTCTTTATTGAAGTCAAGATTGTATTGCCATAGTCCTTTTGTTGTAACATTGTTGTTTTGAATTGCCTTTGCGGCATTTTCCCCCGACAATATTCCTGCAACAAGTGCTGGTCCTATGCCTCCAGCGCTTATGGGATTTGGCATTGCCATGCTGTCCCCTGCACCCATGTATCCGTTGAATACAAGGCTTGCCATTTGCCTTCTAACGGCAACGGACCAGTAGCCTTTTCCATTGTTGTCCTTATTGAAAAGCTTCAAATTCTTCAATACGGGATTGCTTTTCACGTATTCATCTATAAGCGAATGAAGTGTGTCTTTCTTCCCAAGCTTTTGGTTCCTTATTTCAAGGCTTCTTTTTTGGACACCCAGTCCTATGTTGACCTTGCCATTGCTTTTTGGGAATACCCAGCCGTAGCCTCCTGGTGCATAATGCTGGTTCAAAT
>JBEKES010000039.1:0-9049 GCA_050013715.1 Candidatus Micrarchaeaceae archaeon | reverse complement strand
CATCCGCATATGCATTTGCTAAAATAGAAGTTGTTTGGCCTGAATTAAAACCTCCAATATTAAGAAAATATGGTGCCTCTCTCTTGCTTTTCAAAGCATAATCTGCACCAAGTTTTAGTGCGCCAGAATCTATAAGTGCGTTTATGAATTTTACTTTATATTCTGGAAGTTTCCTTGAAGTAGCAGATATCTCGGTCATTGTTTCACCACTTAAGATAATATTAATATAATATTTATAATTAACTGATTTTGATTTTAGGTTTTATTCAAATTGATTTATTTTCTATCCTATAGTAAGGGTTAAATAAATAGTTGGTACAAATATAGATTGTAAATAATGCAAGTTAGATGCTAATGTGCAAAGGATCCTCGAATCCTATGCTTTATACAGGTGTCTTATAAATGAAAATAAACGCTGAAAAGCAAGTAATAAAACAATGGCTTGAACTCCTTAGCGAAGCCTCTAGAGGCAAGAAATACCCAAAGCTTTGGAAAAGAGTTTATAGGCTTGTTGCAGTTCCTGCAAGAACCAGAAAAGTCGTTAACCTTACAAAACTTGAAAAGTACACAAAAGATGGCGACAATGTAATAGTGCCCGGAAAGGTTCTTTCAAATGGAGTTATAACACACAAACTAAAGATAGCAGCGATTGAATTCTCAGAACCGGCGCTTAAGAATCTTAAAGAGGCTAACTGCAAGATTGTTGATCTGAAAGATATGCTTGCTGCAGAGAAAGTACACATTATCGTATAAAGGGGCTTTTTATGGCAATCGATGAATACAAAGATTATATTGTTTATGATGCTAAAGACAAGGTACTCGGAAGATTGGCTAGCACAGTTGCAAAGGATCTTCTCAATGGAAAGAAGGTAGCTGTCATAAACGCAGAAATGGCATTCATTAGCGGTAATAGGCTTAACATTGCCAAAAGATATAGAGTAAGGCTTAATCTTCAGGAGAAGGAAAATCCTGAACATTCACCATACTGGTCGAGAAGGCCCGACTTCCTTGTGAGAAGAATAATAAGAGGAATGTTGCCCTATCATAAGAAGCCATCAGGAAAAGCTGCATACAAACGTCTTAGAGTATTTGTAGGCTCTCCAAAAGAGTTAAATGGCTTAAAATCAATAGAAGTAAAGACAAAAAGCCCAAAGAGCATGTATGTTGGTTATGTTTACATAAAAGACCTTTCCAAGACTCTTGGATACGTCAAGAATTAGAGTGAATCAATGGCAGATGAAGTTCAAATAGTTGAAGAGAAAACAACAATAGCTAGTGCAAAGGCTCCTGCCAAGAAAGCTCCAAGGAAGAAAAGCACAAAGAAATCAGAGGAAATCTTCTTCGTAAAAAGCAAGCGAAAGAGAGCCATTGCAAGAGGCTCCTCAAAAAGCGGAACCGGAAAAATCAAGGTAAACGGATTCGATATCAACATAACAGAACCAATAGAATTGAGGAGAATAATGCTGGAGCCCATTTACGTTTCAAAGCTTACCCAAGACGTTGCCAAAAAAATTGACATAAAGATAAACGTTTACGGAGGAGGACAGAGCTCCCAGGCACAGGCCATAAGGGGAGTAATAGCAAAAAGCATAGTTGCCTCTTCCGGCAATGATTCTTTGAAGAAAGAATACATTAGATACGACAGGTTTATGATTATAGATGATGCAAGAAGAGTGGAACCAAAGAAATTCAAGGGTCCAAAGGCAAGGGCAAGGTTCCAGAAAAGTTATAGATGATACTATGATGATGCCGGTTAGATGTTTTAGTTGCGGTGCGGTTGTCGCTGACAAGTGGGAAGACTACGATAAGAGGGTCAACAAGGACAACGAGCAAGCGGACAAAGTGCTCGATGACCTGGAAGTGAAAAGATACTGCTGCAGAAGAATGTTCATAAGCAATGTTGAATTAATAGATGAATTTATACAATTTGGGAGAAAATGACAATAACATTATCCAACAGACAACTTGAAAGACTTGTAGATTTATCTGCTACTGCATTAGCACAGCATGCGAAAGTTACACAATCACCATCAGAATTAAAAGAATCAGTGGCTTTTGTTAGATTAGAACTTAGAAGAATGGATGAAAATAGTGATTATATACCAAACATTACAACAGTTATTGAAAAATTAGGAAGAGGTTTAATTAAATAAGAAATAATGTTAATTACATGGGGCCGTAGGCTAGCCTGGTAGGCTTCTGGCATGGGGTGCCAGCGACCTGAGAAAGCCTAAAGCTTCAGGTATTCAAATCTCAGCGGCCCCGAAGGTGTTTCAAATGAGCGAAGAAGAATTATTGGCAAATCAGAACGATTATCTAGAAGCTGGTATACACATTGCGACAAAGACGAAAAGTCCAGGAATGAAGAAATTCATCTACAAGGTAAGGGAAGACGGACTTTATTTCCTTGACTTGAAGACAATAGATACTCGCATAAGATTAGCAGCAAAGATGATTTCTACCTATCAGCCAAAGGAGGTAGTAGTAACAGCTTCAAGAATATACGCAATAGTCGCCGCTCAGAAATTCTCAGAAATAATAGAAGCGAAATTCATAAAGGGAAGAGTTACGCCTGGAGTATTCACCAATCCAAACAGGGAAGACTTCATGGAGCCAAGATTGATAGTAATTAGCGATTCAAGAAACGAGAAGCAGGCAATAAAAGAGGCAAGCAAGGTAAACATGCCTATCATTGCACTTAGCGATACTGACAACTCAACTAAATTCATAGATCTTGTAATTCCTTCAAATAATAGAGGAAGAAGATCGCTTGCGTTTATTTATTATCTGCTTGCAAGGGAAACCCTCAAGGCAAGAGGAACAATAAAAAGCAACGAGGAATTCCAATACACAATAGCTGATTTCGAAGCAAAGGTAGATGCATCAAAGCCTCAATTGAAGCAGATGCATGCCTAATTTTTACTTATTTATACAACACCCAATGCATAATATGGAAGAGGCTTAACACGCTCTATCAAAAGTAGCAATTCAGGTATTAGCTGTAATTTTTCAAGTCCATCTTTCATGCTAAAGAAATCTTTTTGAATTACCTCCTTACATAATTTTAAGGTCAATTTATGAACTACATCGTAAAATACTTCTGTTAAATTTCCGGATTCTGTTAAACAGCTTAGGTTTCTTGCATTGTCTTCATAAACCTCATTATATATCTTTATTTCTTTTTTCTGATTCAAGCCTACATATTCGTAATACTTAAATAATATGAGAACCATATCCGAATCTGATGAAGTAGCTCTCTTATTTCCAACACGCAATGACAGTTCCAATTCACATATTTTATATGTGTCTTGGCTTGTACATCCCTCCTCCCCTACTGTTTTAGTCAAATGTAATGTATATTTTAATGTGTCTCTTTCTACTGAACTATCTTTAACACACACTAGTTTATAACCAGTATTATAAGGATTCTTATAAACAATTTCTATTTTTCTGTTTTTGTCAGAATGCTCAGGTTTAGTTATAGTAGGACTTGCCATTTGTACCACTCATTTAACTCTGTTTTATATAATATTTATATGCTTCCTTTCTCTTTTTAGATCCTTATGAAGTACAATGCAGAGATAAGAAAAGCAAGCAATGCAAGCCCCATTGCCGCAAGCGTAAGATTCCTTGATGATTTGTAGAATTGCGTTGATTTCTTGCCGATCAAATGGCCCACTGCGAAATAGGCAAGTATTATGTCAACAATTGCTATTGGAAAAGCATACAATGCATTGAATGCAAACGGAGCTGTGAAGAAGAATGCGTATATGCTTACCAGAATCGCTTCTATGTAAAGTATGAATGCAAGTTGCGCTGCTCTTTCATTGCTTACGTATTTCAAAAGGTTCTTTGAATTCCTCGCCTTTGAATCGCCTTTGTAGTCCCTTATCATGCCGTGTATCTCTCGAGCCAACCCAGCAAGGAAGATTATGATGCTTATTATTATGATGTTTACCCCAAGCATTTTCGATACGACATAATCACCGTAGATGAAAGGTATTACCATTGAGAAGGCAATGTAAATGTTGCCCAGCAGAACCATGTCCTTCATTTTATAGCTGTATAGTATTGCAAGAATTGCAAAAATCAGCGCAATTGCAAATGCAATTGCATTTATGAATATGCTTGCCAATACTCCGATTATGAAGCACAGCAGCGCGACTTTGAGCGCATTTGACTTGCCTATGGAGCCGTTGACTATTGGTCTGTCTATTCTCTTGTTTGCCCTGTCGCTTTCAACATCGTAGTAATCATTTATCGCGAACGAGCCCATGCTTATGAAAATAGGAGTGATTATGCTAAGCGCAAGTATGAGCGGTGATGGTAATATCCCAGCTATCAGTTCAGCGGCTATTACGGCAATCACCAGCATAATGCTGTGCTCTATCCTTGTGAGCTTTATTATCGCTTTTATAATTCCCATCAACGAATATTCAAAGTTAATTAATAAATAAGCATATTGCCAATCATTTTCATGGCATTGAAGCAGCAATCGGCTATAGAGTTCCTGGTAACATATTCAATTGCACTGCTTATAATAGGGATTTTCATTGCTTCTGTTATATTGATATCAAATACAAGGCCCCCTGTGGCTTTTCTAGGTTCATCTTGCAACATACAGCCATTGTTCCCCTGCCAGGAAAGCCTTCTTACCTATAATTCAATAACACCATTGCAATACTATCTAGTATTTACCAACGAATTGGGAAGCGTGATCTATTTTCCTCCCAATGCAATAAACATTACAACAACAAACATAGGAAGCTCCGGGATTGCCCAGTTCATAGGAAACTGCACTCCTTCATTTGCAAGCGAAAGTTCGCAGGTGCTTTGCAAGGTCAACATAGCTGGGAATGTGAAACCAAGTATTGGCCAGCAGACGGGCGTTTCGTTTGAGATAAGCTACAACATATGCAAGACAAGCAATTCCCTATCATGTGCTCCCGGATTGTACAAGTCGTCAGGAACCTCAAGCCAGGCAATTGCACCCTCATCCGTAAACCTTTACACTCTTCAATTCCTAACCAGTCCCAGCGGAACAATTGTTCTTAACGGAGTAACCTATTTCAATGGCATTACTGCTTATTTTCCATCTGGAAATTACGTGATATTTGGCAGTCCGCCCAGCAGTGCGAGCTTTGTTTCCTGGAATGTTAACCTGCCTTCCTATGCTGCAAATACAGCTTCTCAGAATACGACTCTTACGCTTAGGGCAAATAGTGTAATTACAGCAACATTTACCTGATTATCTTCTTCTCCTTCTGCGTGCCGGTGCTTTCCTCTTTTCCTTGCCGCTGATCTTTTCCATGCTTGATACGAACTCGTGCATCGATTCTTTTGATGAATTGAAAATAAGCGCAAGCCCTACAAAGCCAGTTATTATGGTTATGCACATTGCCGCAAAATATAGAGAGAAACTCATCTTGGTAAGAGTGTTAAGCTGGGAATTGCTAGATAATTCGGTAATTCCAATAATGAACATTATCCAGAATGCTACGCCTCCTATTGCCAGTTCTTCATACCTGTGCTTGAATATGCTCACAACAGTAACGTAAATGACCATGAATGCTCCTCCGAAGCTGAACAGCAACAGCATAGGTTCGTAGTAAGACTTCGCAAGAAGCAGAGGTATCATGAATGCAATAATACCAACCACAAGCGAGATCATCCATGCGGCCATGTACTTGGAGTGGCTTTCGTGCTCTTCCTCGTTCATGTACTTGACAGTTGAGACATGAGAGCTTATGAAATTAGACAGGAATATGAACATGATCATTATTACCAGAATGATCCAGAAGAATATGTAGCTGTAATAATTGGTAAGCGCAAGAGCTCCTGTGAGTATTGTAAATGTAAGCCCTATGGCAAGCGCAACCGACAATGTTATCAGCGCAATGCCCAGTGTTCTCCTGTAGCTGATTCCCCAGTATCTTTTGATGTGCTCCCTTACATAGTCCACAATCTCACCTATCAATAGTAACAGTTAAGGTTAAAATGCCTTTCTGTATTTATACACGCAGTATCAACAGCATAAGATTGCCGGCAAGCAGCGATACAATGAGTGCAATGAATATCGGCAGCGCAAAGGGCATTGCTTCCTTGTAAAGAGGAAACTTCTCCTTTATCTTTTTTTCCTTTATGCTTCTTATGATATTACTGGTGACAAGCCTGTCAAAATTCTTTATCCTGCTTTTTATGTTCTTCAAATCCTTCTGCTCCATCAGGTTTATTGCTATTATGTCACCTTCCTCAAATTCCTCTACACCTACATACTTTACCATGGAATAGGTTATGGGTATTGAAAATAGCATCACAAGTGCAGAGCTTATCATCATCACGAGAAGTATCAATACCCCAGTGTAATTAAGTCTAGCTACATAGTATGCAAAAACTATGAAGAATACATAAACGGCAACAAGGAATACCGAAAGGACCACATTCCTTTTTTCCACAAAAGAGGTAATGGGCTTTTTCAATTTCCTCTTTGCCATGGGCAGATAATAAATCGGCACAATCACAAGCGCAACAATCCCGGTATTGATCAACAGCGATATTATGAAAGGAAACGAAAATTGGTTCAAGTTGCTGAAAAGTATGGGCATCTGCTGTATCGGCAATATCATCGACAGAGCGGCAAACTCAATAACATCTGCAGCTCCAATCTGGCCTATCTTGTATACTACGAATCCTATGCCTAATACCAAAAGCGCAATTGCGCCGCTTTGAAGCATCAGGTTAAAATTCAGGTAAAGTGCAGTTAGTATGGCCGCATAGGCAAGAGTTGCATAGGCAAATACCGTAGGAACGTTCCTTTTGTTGAATACATCGAAAAGCATGTAAACTAATGCTATGACAATAAGGCTGGCCAGCCTAAGAATATACAGTTGCATCTAAATCAGTTAAGAAGGAATCTAAAAAACTAAATACCAATGCGATTAAATATATTGCTTGAACTTGCCATCTGCTTTCTGCCAGTCTATGTTTTCCACAAGCGCATTGAGATACGCAGCTCTGTCCGGGCCGAACTTGTGGTAATAGGCATGCTCAAATGTATCAGCTGCGATCAATGGTATCGAGCCAACCAATCCTCCAGTATTATGCACGTCGAAAAGGAAATTCCTCAATTTTCCATCAGTAAGAACATCAATCGAAAGGACCACCCAGCCTCTTCCTGCCTTTCCAGTTGCGATGAAATCCTCTTTCCACTTGTCAAAAGATCCGAAGTCCTTGATTATCTGCTTTATCAGTTCCATTCTTTCCTCGTGCCTTCCGTCTCCGCCCATGGTGTCCCAATAAATTTCATGCAGTACTGTTCCGTTGCCGTTCCAGGTTTCCTCAAGCTTCAATGACCTGAACAGGCTGTAATTAACGTTTGCCTTTGATCTGTCAACGCTTGTCAATTCTTTTTCGATTTCATTCCTTTTGTTAACATAGCCGGCATAATGCGTATCATGGTGCCATTTGTATGTTTCCTCGTCCATTACGCTCTTCACTTTTTCGTAAGGAACAGGCATGTTCTTTACAGTATGATCAGCTTCGTTGTTGCTCATATAATCTACCCCATGATTTATGGCACAGAAACTATTAAAAGTTTCTTTTGCAATAGCATTAGTTGATTGCTTATTTGGTATTAGGTGCAACAATGATTAATTACAAGGAAATAGAAAGGAAATGGCAGAACGCATGGGAAAAGGCTAAGATATTCGAAGTTGAGCCCAACGACAGGAAGCCAATGCTCGTAACTGCGGCTTTCCCGTATGTTAATTCTCTTCCGCACATAGGGCACATGAGGACCTACGGCACTGCTGATACCTATGCAAGATACAAAAGAATGCAAAGCTTCAATGTGCTTTATCCCATGGCCTTCCATGCCACTGGAACGCCGCTTCTCGCATTTGCAAAAAGGATAGGGAACAATGACCAGGAATTGATAGATCAATTGAAAATGTTTCACATACCTGACAACGAAATAAGGAACATGACAGATCCGAAGTACATGGCAGATTATTTCATAAAGGACATGGAATCAGGAATGAGGCTTGTGGGCTATGGAATAGACTGGAGAAGAAAGTTCATTTCAATAGAGCCATTGTACAGCAAATTCGTTGAATGGCAATTCGCAAAGCTGAAAGAGCATGGCTACATAACAAAGGGAAGGCACCCGATAGGCTGGTGCACCAATGACAATAATCCGGTAGGGCAGCACGACACAAAGCATGACGTGCAACCGGAAATAGAAGCAGTAAGCGCGATAAAGTTCAAAGATTCATCGAGCAACAATTATTTTGTTTGCACTACCTATAGGCCAGAGACAATATATGCGGTTTCCAATCTTTTTATTGATGAGAATGCGCAGTATGTATTGGCAAAGGTCAAGAACGACCATTTCTACATGACCAAAGAGGCAGCAGAAATACTCAAGCACCAATTGGATGGCTTAGAAATAGAGAGCGAGATAAGCGCAAAGGATCTTCTATCCAAAAAGGCGATAAATCCTGTAAATAATTCAGAGGTTCCGATACTTCCGGGCTTTTTCGTTAAACCAGATTTAGGAACAGGCATTGTGATGAGCGTTCCGGCCCATGCTCCTTTTGACTATGCCGCGCTTCAAAGGCTCAAGAAGCAGAATTATCCTGTGCCTGCAATGGAATACAAGAAAGTTGTTGAGATAGAGAAAAAGGATAACATAGGAATAGGAAGATCCGTGAGCGATGTCAGTGCAGGACAGGTGCAAGTGCTGCATCCGGAAATACCTGCGCTCGCATATCTTGAAGTATTGCATGCAAATGAAGATGCCATTGATGACATGCTTGAATTTGCAACAAAGCTACTGTATAGAGAGGAATCGCACTGGGGCTACATGACAATTGATGAATACAAAGGCATGAAGGAACCAGAGGCAAGGGAAAAGGTAAAGAAGAAGCTTCAGGACAGCAATAACGCGTTTGAGATTTACATAATAGCCAATGACGAGCCTGTGTACTGCAGATGCGGCACAAAGGTAATAGTGAAGTTCGTATCAGACCAATGGTTCATAAACTACGGC
>JBEKES010000038.1:0-9230 GCA_050013715.1 Candidatus Micrarchaeaceae archaeon | reverse complement strand
TTCCTAGCGAAATCAATTCCGTTACAATGTCCCTTAGATCTTTATTAGTTTCGCCTGTTGCTGTTGGAATCACTTTATTTATAGCATCGATCAAAGTAGGTTCTCTGTAAATACGCCCATCATTTAATTTAGTCATTATCATTTCACAGGCTGCAGTAGATACCGCACCATTTGGATCATTCATTAGATTACGAACTAGAAGCAAAGAAGTGTTCCTATTTACACATACCATTATTCTTTCAGTTGGATTTGTAGATTCTGCTGCGCGCATGATAAGTGCATTATCTGTTGTTGATGCAATATCTATACATTTCAAAATCCAGTTATGATCTGTTTTAACAACGGTTTTAGTTGATTCATTCATATTAATCACTTGATTTAATAAGTTGGTCCAAATATTTAATTGTTTCTAAGTAATCTGATGTTTATTTACGTAAGTCTTATATATTATTAAAACACAGTTTAAGCGTGGTAAGATGATGCAGGGCAAATCCTATGTTGGAGTTTCCAGTATTTCTTCTGTAGACGAAGCAAAACAAGTAATTTCATTGGCGCGAGAGGCAGGATTTGAATTGAAATTAAGGACGGATTATATGCTAATGATGGGATTTCAAGTATCAAATAAAAGTTTAGAAAATGGGTTTAGTGAGGGTAATAAAAGAATACCGCAGCTAGATAGATTACCAGAAATACTAGAATCTGTTTGGGGATCTGTTTTCTCAACTTTGCATTATTATACCCCAAAACCAGAAAATCTTGCCTCTGATGTTATTAGACTTTTAGAGTTTGGTAGTATAGGAAGAACGAGATTAGTTAGGGGATTGCAGCTAAATAGAGTACTGCCAACTGAAAGGGACATACTAGAGATAAAATCAAAATATCCTGAATTAAGTATCATATTACAAATATCTCCTGAATTCTATGGCATGACAACTCAACAGTTAGCGGAAAAAGTAACTAAAGATTATCCGAATATGGATTATATACTTTTAGACTCATCGCTTGGAGAAGCTAAGGAATTTGATGTGGATATGATTACGCAAGATTACCATATATTTAGAGAAAACGGCATAAATGCAGAAATAGTTTTTGCAGGAGGATTGCACGGAAATAATGTAAAGGATAAAGTAACCCGTATTATGAAAAAAATAGGAACAAGGCAATTCTCCATATATGCCGAAGGAGGATTAAGAGATAGAATTGGAGAGGGCTATGGCAATGATATACTCAATTTCGAAAAAGTTGAAAAATACCTTAGAGGAGCATCTGAAGGACTTATTAGATTATAATTAACTCTTGCTATTCATTTGAAAATATTCTTACGACATTAGACACTTCTTCCTTTATACCTTCTATGCAATCGTAATTTTTTACTTCCTCTTCGTTGACCCATGCATGATCAGTGAATGACCCCTCTTCAAGTTTTACTTCCCCTGATTTGTATTTAGCCGCAAACTTCACCAATATTACAGGGATTTCATCTGGTCTTATGAATGCAACGCTGTTCACATATGCAAATGCATCGTGTATCTCTATTCCTGCCTCTTCCATTACCTCCCTTCTCAAGAGCTCTTCAACAGCGTTCTCGTAGTCAAGGATGTCTCCATTTATCCTTGTTGGATTATTTATGTCCATGTCCTTCCATTCCAGCTTGCCTCCAGGGAATGCATACTTTTCAGGGTGCGCCTTCTCCCTCTTGTCTCTCTTTAGTATTAGACATCTTCCATCCTGCTCTCTATATACAACAACATTTGCAACAAAATAGAAGAGTTTGTCGCTTTTTGCGTTGTCCAGGCTTATTTTTGTTGCTACCATGCGTTTTACCCCTTTGATTACTATCAGTCTACTAGCTTTAAATATATTTCTGATATAATACTTAGTAGTACTTTACAGCTATCTAGCTCTCTGAAGCAATTTCTAGATTCTCAGAGTTTCTAAGGTAACTCTTATGGCAGAACAACAAAAACAAGAACATAGAGGCAAAGCTCAAACCAGCGGAGCCGCTTCGATAGTCAGACTCGCAGGAAAGGACGTGGACGGATCCCTCAACATAGAAAGGGCGCTTTCCAAGGTGAAGGGCATTGGGCTCAATCTGGCGCATTCGCTTGCTCTTGTAATAGATTCAAAATTATCAATAGCAAAAACAACTGAAATAGGATCATTGAGCGATGAGCAGATAGCGGAAGTCGAGAAAGTGATAAAAGAACCTTACGCTTTTGGAATACCTACTTATCTTATGAATCACAACAAGGACATGGAAACAGGAAAGCTTGTCCATAATGTAAGCAATGATTTGATGTTCAATACAAGGCAGGACATAACAAGAGACGTAGCTTCAAAAACATGGAGGGGCTTCAGGCATCAGTACGGCCAGAAGGTACGCGGCCAGAGCACACGCTCAACTGGCAGAACAGGCATTACCGTAGGAGTCACAAAGAAGTCAATACAAACTGCGGAGAAAGCAGCAAAGGCACCGGCAAAGGGTGCAGAGAAGAAAAAGTGATTGAATGGGAGCGCCGAAAAGAAATAGAAAGAAATTCGAAAAGCCAAAGGAGCGATGGAATTTGGAGCGAATTAAGAACGATAACGCTTTGATAACTGAATACGGACTCAAGAATATGAAGGAGCTTTGGAAGGTGCAATCTGAGGTAAGCAGAATAAGAAGAAACGTAAGAGAATTGCTTTCTGGAGGTGCAGGCTCCGAAGACGTAAAGGAAAGAATTATAACAAGGCTTACAAAACTAGGAATCGCAACGCAAACCACAACATTGGACAATCTTCTAGACTTGAAGGAAAACGATCTTCTCAATAGAAGACTTCAAACAATTGTATTTAGAAAG
The DNA here is from genome assembly GCA_050013715.1 of Candidatus Micrarchaeaceae archaeon. Taxonomy (GTDB): domain Archaea; phylum Micrarchaeota; class Micrarchaeia; order Micrarchaeales; family Micrarchaeaceae; genus UBA12276. The sequence continues at coordinate 6,390 of JBEKES010000038.1, read as the reverse complement.
GGCCTTGCAAGGACAGTAAAGCAGTCAAGGCAGTTAACGGTTCACGGATTCATAGCAATAAACGGCAAGAAGGTAAACAGGCCTGGCTATTTGGTAAATGTTGATGTCGAGAAGAACATCAGCTATTACAAGAAAATAGACATTGCACCGCCAAAGGACATGAAAAGTGTTGGTGCAAATCCAGAGCAAGTTCAGGAAAGCGGCGCTGCCAATGCTCAACCAGAGCAAAGCAACGCATAAGGTGTAATTAATGCCAAAGAAAGCCCCAGCAAAAAAAACTGACGCTCAACCCGAGGCTCAAAAGGAGCAGAAGAAGGACAAGGAGAAGGTTTCCTATGAAGCCATGGCAATGGGCCAGGAGATAGTCAAACCAAAGGCAGAAAGATGGGCTGTTGCGCACGTATACTCATCTAAGAATGACACAATAATAACGCTTACAGATCTTAGCGGGGCAGAAACCATTGCAGTGGGAAGCGGAGGCATGATGGTAAATGCAGATTCCCAGGAAGGTTCGCCCTATGCGGCAATGCAGGCGGCATACAAAGTTGCAGCTGAAGCCAAGGAAAAAGGAATCACTAATGTTAACATAGAAATAAGGGCACCGGGAGGCCACGGGGCAAAGACCCCAGGAAGCGGTGCACAGGCAGTTGTACGAGTATTGGCAAGAAGCGGATTACGAGTAAACAAAATAGGAGACGTTACGCCAATACCAACAGACACAACAAGAAGGCCTGGCGGTAGGAGAGGAAGAAGAGTCTAATCTTTTACAAGTTTATTTTGCAGTATATAGCAAACTATTTCAATTCTAAGACATACGTAGCAGTCATATCCAGAATTGCATCTGCTCTGTTTTCCGCTACACTTGTATCAAAGCCGCGCCTGCTTAAATTCAGCAATTCAGAGTGCAGGTACTCCAACATATACCTGTATTTTACGAATCTAAATCCTTCCGAATCGTAGAATGCCTCAGCATATGCTCTTGTTGAAGGCAGGTTTTCATGTACGTCAGTGGCATGGTTTTCTCTGATATCCTCGTTCACTCTATTTTCGTCCTTGCCAAAAAATCTTCCTGTTGTTTCCTTTGTTATGGAGACATCAGGAGTCACCCATTTGCTGTTCGGATTCATGCTTAATATTTCTCTTATGGTAGGAAGAATACCTCTTAATTGATTTTCGCTGAACCAGGGTAGAAATCCCTCATTGATTATTAGTATGGGATTATTCTTATCCAAAAAGCTTGTCGAATTTAGAAATTCTGAAGAATCCTGCACGTTAACATTTTCAAAATGATATTCGCCTTTTAATTTAAGGCCATTTTTCATAATTATCTTTTGATATATACCATTCATCAAATTAATGTATTCAGATGCATCAATACCAACATAACCGACAGGATAATCCAATGCAAGATTCAACCCTCTTGGAGTCATGCCGGCACCTAATTCTAAAACGCCGTGATTTTCAGGACCTGTTCTTAGCAGTAATCTAATTACGCTATCTAAACTCCTGTGTCTGGTGATTATTCCGGTTATTGTAGTTGCCTTATCAGCTTTGCTAAAAAGAGACATTTTTTTGGCCCTTTCTGCATGCGTCAGTTCGCTTACTTCATCTGCAAAAGGTATAAATTTAGAAAAGCCCTTTGCGTAGGAAGTTAGCAATGAAGTAGGAGCTATCTTTGATATTCTATATTTATCTAATTCTGCCATCGGCTTGGTTGCCAAATTATCACTTTATTAGTATCGCTTCAGGAAATATATATAGTTATCTTTCCTTCAAATTTTGCTTTCGTTTTCCAGTTATTTTCTCCAATTCGCCCATAAATTTATCTAATCCTTTCCTGTTGAAATTATAGTATTTGTTTGAATCGAGATTGAATCCAGAAGCTTGCGGATGTCCACCTCCACCGAAGCCATTTGCAAGATAGGAGCAATCAACGCCATAAATGCTTCTGATGCCGCCCTTGCCTGTTTCTGTATTGAGGTAAATTGAAATTTCAGTTTTGAACTTTTTCATTATTTCCGCACATGCTGCATTGGTTTGTAGCCTTTTGCTGAATCCAACACCTATTTTATGCTTAGCATGGATTATTGTTGCGCTTTTCATTAGCATTTTCTTGCTTTTCAATTCCGATTTTATGTAATTATTATATGCGACATTAAGAAATTTGCTGTTCAGTTTTCCGCTTGCTATCAAACCCGAGAGTTTCCTAAGGTTTCGCTGCTTTGTTTTGCTGTTCCAGGAAAAGGACACTATGCCATAGGATAGTTTGTCTTCAATTTTTTTATATTTTGTTGAATTAAGTGCAAAATCATTTATGTGCACGATTTGCGCAAGTTCTTTGCTGTATTTGTCTTCCCTGCATAGAAGAGTGTACAATAATTCCGATGCGCAATACAAATAGTTTTCGCCCTGAACCCCAAAGCTGATATATTCTTCAAGCAATTTAATCTGCTTTTGATTTATAAGGTGATGGTCAGTCCATAGCACCACATTATTTTTTGATTTTAAATAACTGAGCATCTTTTTGACATCGTCAAAATTCTTCTCATTAAGATTGAGGTCTGATATTATAATCATTGAATTCTTCGGCTTCAGTTTCTTGAATTCCTTGAAAAATGAATCAAATTCTGTTTGCTGAATGAAGAATGTGTCTTCCATTTTAAGATTGTAATCTTTTATCAGAAAAACAGGTCCGCATAATCCATCGAAGTTGCTATCCCTGGATATGCAGTATATTCTTTTGTTTTTTACAATTTTGCTAAGCCATTCATTGTAGCATAGACGTTTTGGATCAATAACTCTTGTCGATTTTGAGAATAGGTTATCTATTATTATCAGTTTGCTGTTTTCCATACTGTAGATATTGCAATAATATTAATAAAACGGTTTGTGAATACTTGAAAAATGTTTTATCTTTAGGAGCGTATCTCTGAAATACATTTTTCGGTAAATTTGTTTATCCCTTTTGTGAGGAGGTCTATCGACTCGAGCAGATTATGCGCAACTTCCGGTTCAATGGTTGACTTTGACTCCCTTGCATAGGAGCTTATAAAAGCGTCGTTGCTTTTTACTCTTGTGCAAATCTTCGATGTCGTATTTGCAACAGATAGCCTTGAACCCGATGAGTTGTATCTTGCAAAATCGTTGCTCATCCTTTTGAGTTTTGAAGACAACAAATCAAGCGAGGCGCTTAGGTGTATTATCTTTTCAGAGTTTGTTTTTGAATCCCCTTCTTTTGGAGTGAAATAATAACCAGTATACAGGTTAAGTTCCTTGAGAAAAGCAGATTGGTCGTTGATATTTACTTTTTTTGTTCCATTAAGGTCCAATGACAATAGGGAGTGAGCAGTGTCCTTGAGGTTGCTGATCTCGTTTGCCATTGAATAGAAACTGAAATTCCTAATCAGCCTTACAGGGAGGTCGCTTTCATTGCCTCTGCCTTTTATTTTCTTTGAAAGTTGCTTTGATTTCAGCATTATTGTATTTTGGTACTTGTGCAACGCAGGAACAAGCTTCGCCTCTATCATAGAATAGGCGGCAATGTATAGTGCGGATTTGAAGGTTTCGCTTTCGGATTGCATTTTCCTTGATGAGCGCTTCACCAATGCATGCGACTTTACGAACTCTTTGTGTAATAATTTTTTGTTATGCATTGGAACCAAGAATATAGTGAATTGATAATTTTATATACCTTTCTTTATAATCTGTTTTTATTGTTGCGCGCCATGAATTAGAAAATGCTTGAATTGTTCGTAGTTCATTGGGCTTTTCAGCTTAATGCCATATGCATCTGCACGTCCCCCATAGCCTGAAGAGACGCTTTTCAAATTATCAAGAACAGCTTCAAGCAGCTGCTTGTCCCTTGTCCTTACGCTTACTGCATTGCCCCTGAATAGTATGTAGTTGCCTTTTCTTTTCCTTCTTACTACCTCAAGCACTGGAAGATAGAATTTGCCTATTTCCCTTCTGTCAAGCACGTTTACGCGTTTGCCCATTAGTTCTAATTCTTCGAATTTTATTGAATCTACATTTGCCATGAAGTTCTCATAATTGTCTATGAATTTCCTGTTCTCCGGGTTAAGCATTTCCTTTAATTCTTCAGAATTGTTAGGTATTCTTTCGTAAAAGCTTAGGCCAAGCCTGAGCGCGTAGTCTGGCAATTCCTGGGATATTATGGCAAGCATGTCTGCAATTGTGTAGATTTCCTCGCTTTTCAGGAATTGGTTCGCAAGTTTTGATTTCTCGAAGTAATTGGGCATTCTTGCCTTGAGCTCACTTAGGCTGCCTTCCTCAAGGCCTGTCCTGTAAAGATCGTCGGTTATCTCAGCAGTGCTTGATATGAATAAATCTTGATTGCTACTTTTTTCCAATAGTAAGTAAACTAATCTGCTTGTTGGTATTTCACCTGATTCTGCAAAAAGAAGCACATTCTTTGTAGTGTAGGGGCTTGTCGTATGATGGTCAACTATCCAGCCTTCTCCGTTCGTCCATTTGTCAAGCACAAGCGTTGATTGATCTGAAGGCACAATTTTATCCCCAGATATTCTGACAGTCACATCAGGAAAATAATGCTTGATTTGAGCTGCAGATGATATGCCATCCCAATCATTATCAGCTTCTACAGTTTTTATACTTCTTAGTATCTTGAGTACGTCTCCATTAGTGAATTGCTGTGTTCTATAAAACTTCTGCATTTAAGCACCACTCCCTTTGTAGGTTCAATAATAAATACTATGCGGTCGTAATTGCATCTGAATCGCGCAACATTCCCAAAAGTTTTGAGCTCCTTGAATTTCTTGCCAGTAATGCAAGATGAAAAATATATGGTTTTATACCCTGTTTCTCTGCAAATTCTCTTATTATTGATTCATATTCAAGATATTCTTTTCCTCTTGGTCCACTAACAGTTTTATAGTCACCAACCTTTATGTCATAACCCATACTTTTCAAAAAAATAGATTCCCAGTGATCTACCGGCACTACGTTTTCATACCCTAACTTCAATAGGAGAAGTGATGCACCCTTCTCTTGAAATCCAGGAGCTCCTTTTGCAAATGCATTTCTTAGTTCAAATTCTTTTTCTCTACCATTTTGTAGATCATTTAATATTTGTAATGGGAGTTCTGCTTTTGTACCAACCCACCACAATGAAAAATTCTTAATATATATGAATTTCTCATTATACCATCTTATCGAATCTAGATATGGCCGCAGCTCTTTGAGATGAGTAATAGTATACTCAGGGGTTTTGAATCTTTTTTTAATTTTTCTGTGAGTTCTTTCTGCAGTTATCCATCTATCACCTATTGCAAGTATGCAATATATTCCTGCAGAGTATATGCTAGATAGATCAATTTCTTTTACGCGTTCCATTTCAAATAATCTATGTGCAGTATCAATTTCTTCAGCAGAAAATTTGGCAGTGCTAATCATAGCTTTCCTTTTACTTGGCATTTTAACACATAATCAATTTGTCGTTCAGATATTTATACTTTTTAAATTGCTCGCGCTGAGATTAAAAATTATATGAGTGTTTGATTATCAACTGGTTTCTTACTTTTTAACTGGTCGGCGAATAGTTTTTGCCTTAATGCTGCAGGGGGTTATGAACATTATGAAATCCATGTCATTTTTTATGTAGGTCTTGTTGGAGCTTGTCTTTGTGTGGAATCCAATTCTTTCCAATAATACGACATCGTAGTTGCCCATGCGTTTCAGGAAAATACCATTCCTGTCAATTGCGCCGTTGCAGTCAAATATTCCTGCAAAATAGCTGGCGGAATATTCGTTCTTGTACTTGAATATTTTGTCCCTTATCTTCAAAGCATTGTCGAGTAGTTTCTTCACTTTTGAATTCCTGATTGTTGCCTGGAAGTATTTGTCCTCATCTACAATGTTGATGTTTTCCATTTTCACATCAAGATTGAACAGCGCGATCTTCACGAACCTTTCAATCATTTCCTCATTTGATGTCGATAGTGAAATATTGTCGTAGTTGCTGTTGCAGCTGTATATTCCAAGCATGTAGCTTGTATCAGGGCTTATCGTTAATTTCTTTGCCATTGAGACACTCTAAATAAATAACCGTTTTAATTTATATATGTGGCTAAAATTTATATAAAATAAAGGAATAGGAGAAGAACGAAAAAAGATTATTGAATGTCTTGTTTTCTAGAAAATCTTGTTCTTCTTGACATATTATCACACATATTTTCTGACTTTTTAAATATTTAAGCTTTCGGATTATCGGTTATCTGTAGAGCTCACGCTGGGAATTAAAAAATTATAGTCTTGAGGATTAATGCGAAGAATCGCAACGCGCACACTAATTATATTCGAGGTGATCTATCCGCAGGTTCCCCTACGGATACCTTGTTATGCCTTAGCCCT
>JBEKES010000037.1:0-9291 GCA_050013715.1 Candidatus Micrarchaeaceae archaeon | reverse complement strand
AAGGCCGTACCCTCCTTTTGATCTTACTGCATTGCAGCTTGAATCAAGCAGAGTGCTGAGACTTGACCCATCTGTTACGCTTGCAACAGCACAGAGCCTTTACGAGCGAGCCTATATTTCATATCCTAGAACCTCATCACAGAAGCTGCCTCCAACATTGGGGCTAAGCAAGGTCATAGGCGAACTGGCGAAGAATCCTACATATGAGAAGTTTGCGAAAAAACTGATAAGCGAAAATAGATATCGCCCGAATGAAGGAATGAAGACAGATGAAGCGCACCCTGCAATCTATCCAACCGGAGTAATGCCGAAGAATTTAACGGACATTGAATCAAAGCTTTACGATCTAATAGTAAAAAGATTCCTGGCATGCTTTGCTGCCTATGCAAAGGTAGGTCGGTCAAAGATAACTGTAGCAATAGGAAACGAAAAGTACACAGCAAACGGAACAACAATAATAGAAAAGGGCTGGTATGAATTCTACGAATATGGATCAGCAAAGGAGAAAATGCTTCCTGAATTCAAGAAAGGTGCGAATGTAATTGTGTCAAAAGCATATATGGTCGAACTTCAGACGCAGCCTCCAAAACGATTCGGAAAGGCAGGGCTCATTGCGGAATTAGAGAAAAGAAGATTAGGAACAAAGGCAACAAGGGCCTCGATAATAGACACTCTGTTCAAAAGGGACTACATAGAAGGCGCAAGCATAAAAGTGACAGAGTTCGGCATGAGCGTCTACAATGCGCTTAACGAGAATTCAAACATGATAGTAAATGAGGATACAACAAAAAGGCTTGACGAAGATATGGAAATGATCTCCGAAGGCAAGAAAAAACCAGAGGAAGTAATAGATGAGGGAAAGCAAATGCTTCTGGAGGCATTGAACCTATTCGACAAAAACAAGGAAAAGATAAAAGAGGAAATGCAGAAAGGAATCGTTGACACTGAAGTGCCCATGGGAAAATGCCTGAAGGATGGAGGAGATTTGGTAATAAAGAGATCACGAATAGGAAAGCAGTTCGTAGCATGCAATAATTATCCAAAGTGCACACAAACCTATTCTGTTCCGCAAAACGCGCTGATAGTACCTACAGGAAAAATATGCGAGCATTGTCACACCCCAATAGTAAAAGTAATAAGGAAAGGAAAAGGCGTATTTGAAATAGATCTGGATCCAGACTGCATAACAAAGCAGAAATGGAAGGAGAAGAGAGAAAAGAAGGCATTGGAGAAAGCAGCACTGGAAGAGAAGGCAAAGGCAATTCCTGCAAAACTTCCAAAAGCAAAAATTGAGAAGAAAACAGTTGCCAAAGCAAAGGTACCTGCAGTTCCAATGCAGCAAAATGTCGCAAAACCAAAAATCAAAGTTGCAAAAACTGTCATGGATGCCAAACCGTCAGAAATTCAAGCTCAACAACCACTAAAACCAAAAGTTAAAGTAGAAAAAACAAAAAAGAAGGAAGCGAAACCAAAAAAGAAAAGCAGTAAAAAATTAGCGACGGCATGATGTTATGTATATTCCAGACCATTATAGAAGATTGAAGCGAGGTCCGCAGGTGATACTCCCAAAGGACATAGGCATCATACTTGCCTATACAGGAGTGAACAAGAACAGCATATGCGTTGATGCAGGGACAGGAAGCGGATGGCTTGCAGTTTCTCTTGCAAGAATATCAAAAAAAGTAACAAGCTACGACATACGCGATGATTTCATAAAAATCGCCCAGAGGAACAAGACAAATGAAGGATTGGAAAATTTAACAATAAAAAGGAAAGATGTTACAAAAGGAATTCCTGACAGAAAAGTAGATATCATAACTCTTGACATGCCAAATTCAGACAAAGTGATAAAAAATGCAAATAGGTCGCTCAAGGAAAACGGGTATTTGTGCAGCTATTTGCCGCACATGGAGCAGGTAAAGAAGTTCGTAAAAGAATTGGAGAAGAATAAATTCAGGAACATAGAAACAATGGAAGTGATAGTCAGGGACATGATGGTCCGAAAAGAGGGAATGAGACCCTCAACAAAGGGAGTCTGGCATACTGCGTATTTGGTATTCGCGCAGAAATCAGCTAAAAAGTAATTGATTCCATGGCATCAAAACTGAGAAACGCGTTGGATACTTTTTTCATAACAACGAAAAAAGGTTACGACAGTTACTATTGGATATTCGTAATAATAGCAGGTGCAGGAATAATAACAAAATTATTTGGAATTGCAGGAGCAGGAGCATCGATTGTCGGATTCTTGACATTTTATATCTTAGGAAGAATCAGCATAAAGAGAGACAAAAGGCTCGCAAAGGAGAAGCTGCTAGCTAAGAAATAACTAAATTAAAAAGAAATCGAGGCGTATGCGGTGCATACGCCTGGGTGGATGAGAATAGGGTTTATAAACGCATAAAAAATGCGCGAACAAATATTCAACTTAAAGGTATTTAAACCTTACCATTTTAAAGACATAATTCGGAATTATATAGGATTTGATTTTATGATAGATAACCAGCTTGGTGGCGCTCTTGTGTCCTTTTTAGCTACTGATAAATTAATGCTTAATGGATTCCTATGCAGAACAAAGAATAAGAGCAATAAGGCAATAATTCATATCCATGGACTAAGAGGTAATTTTTACAAAAGCAAGTACGTGAAATTATTTGCAAAGGAGGCGTTGAAGAATGGCTTTAATTTTTTTATGATAGAACAGCGTGGAAGTTATAGCATTATCAGATTAGCTAAAAAGAAAAATAGAAAATATTTAAGTACCCTGCAGGGAGGCTCCTTTGAAAAGTTTGAAGAATGCATTTATGATATAGACGGAGCAATAAATTTTCTCAGGAAATTAGGGATTAACAAAATATATTTGGAAGGACATAGCACAGGCTGCCAGAAAATTACTTATTACCAATACAAAAAGAAGAACAGAAAAGTTAAGGCTTTGCTTCTTTTTGCACCAGCAGATGATTATAATATACAAAAACAAGAGCTCGGCAGAAGATTTAATAAAATAATAACCGAAGCGAAAAATATTTATAAGAAGAATAAAAATGCTATGATGCCAAAACCATTGGAACTCCAATATAGTATTAGAAGGTTCCTAAGTTTTTCTGATTCTAAGTTCGTTGAAAGTAGAATTTTCAATTATAATCTGCCAAGACTAAAAGAATTTAGTGCAATAAAAGAGCCCATACTTGCGGTTTTTGGCAGCGAAGAACAATATGCATTAAAACCAGTTAATGTGTATATGAATATTCTTGCAAAAAATACAAACTCAAAACTTTTTACTCCTTTGATAATCAAAGGCGCGAACCACGGATTTGACGGCCATGAGAAAGCATTGGCTAGGGAATCAATTAACTGGATTAGGAAAATAGAACAGAATTAACCTTGCCTTCTGCCTTTCTTGCTTGCTAGGTACTTGTTTACCAATTCAACTGCCTTGTCTATTGCCCTTTTTACATCTGCAGTTGTCTTTGCACCAGTGCATATTATCTTTCCGTTCTTGAAAAGAAGAAGCGCTGCCTTTGGATCATGAACCTTGAATATCGCGCCTGGGAATTGCTCAGGCTCGTAGTCAACATCATGGGAAAGCTTTGCCAATCCGTATAAATCAAGGTCCACATTAAGTTCAGCTTTTGTTACTATGTTCTGAACTTTGTAGGTTGGTTTTAGTATTACCCTCTTGTGTGGAGGATATATTTGAGTATTATGTTTTGCCATATGAATTCACTTTATATTATATGATAATACTTAGACGTACACCTTTAAATAGTTATAGATATTGATATTGTAATATTATTTGTAAGTTGATTAAATGACCAAAAGATCACAGGGTTTATTCACAGGAAAGACAAGGCATCTCGCAAGGCACCACAAGCCTTCTTCACTTAGCGTTAGCGAGCATATAAAGACCTTTAAAGTTGGAGATACCGTTGCAATTGTGCCCAAGGGCAGCGTAAAGAACATTCCTCATCCAAGATACAAGGGCAAGGTGGGCAAGGTAATCGCAAGAAGAGGCTCAGCCTATGTTGTTGAATTGAAGATAATGAGCGCAACAAAAAGGCTTACTGTTCCTGTATTGCACCTTAACAAAGTATAAATTCGGTTTCAGTAGGATCAATCGAATTAATTTCGTGTTCTTTTCTTAATTCAGTTGCAACTTTATCAACAATTTGAATTGCAGTTTCCAAATTTTCTCTTGGAATTCTATAAAAAGCGATTTCCATGATTGGTGTATTTACAATTTGATGGCTCAATTCCCATTCCTGAATTCCATCATCATTGTCTATAGTAAGTTCGGAGCACCAGTCCTCAACAGATACAGATAAACATTTTCCAATTTTCTCGAGTTTCGAATCCTTTAAAGTACATAAAATCTTATCGTATATACCATAGGCAAGTACTCCCAATATCGATTCCAAATCATCATCAGGACTTATTCTATCTTTAAAATCATCAAGCTTTATTCTTTGTAAATATAAAGCCAAATTGGTAAAAGTTCCGAACTCTGATCTTTTTATTTTGGGTAATACCTCTTCTGAAAGATTGGCATCAGGTTTTATGCTTTTCAATACATCATTATCTAAATTAAGTTCCTTTTTAATAAGTAAAACCTTGTCTTCTAACTCCCATCTCGAAATACCAGGCATCATAAAAAGGCCACTAAAGTCAATTGAAACATCAGGTATAATTTCCAATATCCTTTCGGCTCTAACCATCAGGTTTCTTTCCCTATTATTGAAATTCGGTTGATTTAATTGATGTATTGCATATGCTGCTTCTATGAAGGATTTGTATGCAGATAGATAGCGTTTTGCTCTTTTTCTTCCAGAAGTTTTTTCTGCCTCCTGTTGCGACATTGCGCCCAGATCTTCAAAACTATTTGCAGCTCTTAATAGTAGTCTTCTTTCCTGATCTTTATCTTTAATGGAATTCGATAACTCTGCAGCCTTATTATAAGAGGTAGCAGCCACATATGCAGCCAATCGTGAATCTCTTAAAAGAGTACTAAATGTATCTGCTCTTTGTTCGTGCCTTTCAATTTTTCTGGCGGTACGCTCTATTATAGCGTTACTATCTTTTTGCAACTTTATCACTTATCAGATTCTATCCTAGGAGATATAAATATATTCACTTTTATGAAAAATAATATTTTACCTTCTGTAATTATTGTTGTCGCCAAATTCTCTTTTCCTGTAAGGTTTTGTAAACATGTAGAATCGTTCATCTCCGGTTAGTTCTGCAACTATTCTGTCAGTAATAAGCTTTGCCGGATCTTGGAGCAATTGCACCCTATCCAGTATGTCCTGGAAGCTTTCGAACTTTTTCTCGTTCCTTGCCTTCAATATCGCTTCCAAATGCTTCTTTCCTATTCCTGGCAGCAATTCAAGCGCATGCTGCCTTATGTTCAAGGAACCGGCATTGTTGAATATGTCAACGAACCTTTTCTCGTTTGACTTAACTATTGTCATTACCACGTTATGAAGCTCATTCTTTGCGGTTTGGGTTAATTCATCGTATCCTATCCTTGCCTTTATAAGCAGAATCTTGTCTCTTTCGTCTTTTCCAATATAGACGCGCTCGTCCAGCTTTAGCACAGCGTTGGGCTTTATTGTAGCTTCAAGAATGGTGAACTTTTCCTCTCCTATCAATTGAGTAAGCGGCTCTGACCTGTTTGAGAAAGACTTGCCGCTGACCATAAAGTCAAGAACATATGCGTATTCCTCTCTTCTCTCTTCTGTTTCCATTTTCCCAACCAATTTTGCATTAATTGCATTAAAACACTAGCCCTTCTCCTTTGCTATTGAAAGTATCTTGTTTACTTCCTCATCAGTATAGGTCTTTCTCTCATTTGCAAGTATCTGCCTTAGGGTCATTGCGTTCTTAGGATTTACCTCAAGTATCTTTATAATGCTCTTCTCGCTGAGCAGGTCAAGCGCCTCGAGAGCCTTCTTCAATTTCTCGCTCTTTGCCATCGAGACAGAGAACTTCTTTGCGTGCTGCAAAGCAAGCTGCTGCTCATAGGTTAGTTCAGATTCCTTGCCTTCTTCCAGTACCTTTATTACCTCTTCTATTGATACAGTTTTAGTGTCCTTTATTTCCATGTATATCACAGTTTCCCCGCTATATATTATGCAACTGTTAAATATTTAACTCTTATATATTAAGTTAATTGCATTGAATATATTATGGTTATGAAGGTTTATAAATGGACGCTAAAAACGCTTATCAATTGGTTTACAGTGAAGTGAAGAAGCATATTGCGGGCAATGCGAGCATTATAGAGCTTATGTTCATAGGAATAGTTGCAAACGGCCACTGCATATTGGAGGGAGTTCCAGGAGTGGCAAAGACAGTTATGACCAAGGCTTTGTCAGATGCAATAGATGCCAAATTCGCAAGAGTGCAGGGAACCGTTGACCTTTCGATGCAGGACGTGCTAGGCTATACTTACATAGACGATGCAGACCATTCGGTAAAGATGAAGAGAGGGCCTATTTTTACCAACATATTGCTAATAGACGAGCTCAACAGAACAACGGCAAAGACCATGGCAGGCCTTCTTGAGGCATTGGAAGAAAGACAGGTGACAATACCTGGAGCTCCTACCGAGCCCTTGTATTCCCCATTCATAGCCTTTGCAACCCAGAACCCGTTGAACATAGAAGGTACAATATCAATACCAAAAGTCTTATCTGACAGATTCCTTATGCGAATAGCAGTAACCTATCCATCAAATGAGCAGGAGCAGGAAATGCTTAGATTGAAGGAAAACGAGATAAACGTAAAAACTGAGAAGGTAATAAGCATAAAGGATATTCTGCAATTGCAGATGGACGTGAACAACGTCAAGATGTCCGATGACATAGTAGGCTACATAACAAGGCTTGTTGATGCTACAAGAGAAGACATTCACGTGGTAATGGGAGGAAGCCCAAGGGCAGAGATAAGCTTCATGCAATGCGCCAAGGCAAAGGCCTTGATAGAAGGTAGAAAGGAAGTAAGTATAGATGACATAAAGTTCCTTGCAAAACCCATACTAAGTCACAGATTAGTTGTAAGGTCAACGGGAGGAATAGGAGTCAACGGAGTTATAGACGGAATCGTTGCAAGCATAAAATAACTATTGAATACTTGAACTAATCATAGTTACTGTTATTTCCTGGTCGTGTCTAAGTCTTTGCATATTTAAACGTTCCAATTCTTTTATGAATAGATTATATTGCTCTGATTTCTGCCCGCCTAAATAAGAAACGTCTACGCTTTCGGTAAATAATTCATTAGCTCTTTCTATCCCTATTTTGTTGCACTTTTGTACTGCAGAAATATATTTATCGTATTTTCTTTCTATTCTCCGAAGCCAGGAATTTATTCTGCCGTCTTCACCATTTACCAACCCATCATAGATTTTGAATGCCTTAGCGTTTGAAACAATTGTTGTGTTTTTTGTCAACTGGTCAATCATATAATAATGTGTACTGATGTCGACTTTAGTAGATAATATTTCAGTAGTTGGAGCTACTTTCAAACGTTGCCTTTCTGAAAGGTCAATCCAATATATGTTTACAACTGTCAATAGTGCAGTATTTCTTGCATTCCTGCTAATTTCCCTGCGTGCAAGTGCGACTAAATCGTTTATTGTATTATCCAATGTTTTTTGGGTCAGATTATCACGTAAATCATAGGATTTATGAGATATATATTTTTATGCTTTCGTTGCTTTGCATTCATAAGGATTTTATATTACCTAATTACAAGATTATACTGATAAAATGGCATTAAAGGACAAGAGAAGCATTGCAAGGGCAGTAGCTTTGCTTGATGGGAAGTATAAAGGACTTATAATAGAGGAAGCGGCATTTGAGCTTCAACGGCGCTATCATCCTACAAAAACATTGCGCAAAGTTCGTGATGAGTATTATGCATTGCCTGGTAGTCCTTTGTGCATGGATGAATTAGAGGGAAAATCCCATGAAGAATTATTGGAAGCATTGGAAAGGATGCAAAAGTTCCTTAGAACAACCAAAAAGATAAACTCCAAGCTTATGATAGAGAAGAATAAAGATCCTGGATTTGTAGAAGCGCGTAGACAAGGCTTGATAAATTTGAATAGGAATCCTGATTTCAGAAAGGCACAAAAAGAGAGGATGGTAAAAAGGCACAAGCAAAGAAAATCAAGTCAATAATTACCTAATTCTGCATCATTGTGTAGTCATGTATTCTCTTTTGTTGCAGTATGTCTTTGAGTATTCTGCTGTTGATTATCCAGTCTTTTGTTTTTATTTCTAGCTTTGATTTTATGTAATTGAACATGTCATTGCTGCTGTACAATAATTCTGGTTCCTTTTGTAGTGTTTCTCTCACATGTTCTCTGACATTCCAGACTCCAACTGGCATAAGATAGCCTTCGTGCACTTCCCTCAATATGAGTGCAACAGCCTGCTTTTTCAATGATTGCAGCTTTTCCGTTATGGCCAGTCTTCCTGCATAGTAGCATCCACCTATTTCTGCATATGTTTTCCTGCCAGTATATTGCTCGTAGGATCCGTAAATTGATATATCAACACCATTTTCGTTCCATACTGTTTTTGGATACCATGCTTCTATTGACTCGTATTGCCAATTGCCAGGTATTAGAAATATGAGCCATCTGTTGTCAAGCGCAACATTGTAATAGGCATGTATCGCATCTACCGGATTGAATGACTTGACTTCTTCCAAGTTACTTTTCGAAATAGTGTCATCAACTGCAGTTATGCTCCATCTGGTTGGCACGAACTTCCGCTTTGTGCCTATGCCGAACAATCCGGCAGATAAGCCTCTTTGTATTTTTGATATTGGTATTCCTTTATCATACAATTCAAGCATTGCCGTCTTTGACAGTGCGTCGGTATCGCCGTAGAGCTTCTCTACGGTTTTGTCGCTTTTGATGTTGTACAAATCGAATTTCTTTATCTTGGCGCTGGGGCCGAACGGTTCTACTTCGTCTTTCATGGTAAGCTTTGCAAAGGGCTTGCTGGAAAATGAGACTTCTGCCTCAGCTGGCTTCTCCGCAAGAGCAAGATCTCGTACCATCTCCTCCATCTTGCCATGCTCTACATTCTGTACTTTTGTGCGGTACAATCCGCGCACAAGCTTTGAGCGCATGTTTACTATCTCGTCTATTCCCATGTGGTTCCAGCGCTCCGGAGTGCTAAGAATGGAAGTGTCTCCAAACTCTGGAGGAACAAGAGGCCCTATGTTGACATAGGGATAGCCGAATCTACCTATAAACAAGTCAGTAGGAGAGCTTCC
>JBEKES010000036.1:0-9376 GCA_050013715.1 Candidatus Micrarchaeaceae archaeon | reverse complement strand
AGGAACTGCGGTTCTTGTTGGAATAGGTGCATATAGTTATGTAGCTACACCTGACCCAATAGTAATAGATACCACGTTGAAAGGTTTGTCTTTTGGTGCAGTTTCGTGGTTCTCAGCTGGTATCCTGTTCACTATAGACTACATAAATAGAATCAAGGCAATGAGAGATTATGTAACTAATTTATGAAATGGAATAATTTCCATTCGAATATCAAAAATACAGTAGAAACAAGCTATAAGAATTTATACAGCGTAAATATACTATGGATTCTGAGGCCTCAATAAGTAATCTTGTCAATAGGCACCTTATTTCTATCAATTCTAATGCAAAATCAAGCGCTGCAATCAAACTTCTCACTAATTCCAATGTTGATATGCTTCCCGTACTTGAAAATGGAAAGCTTGTTGGAATATTTACCAAAGATTCATCCAACAATGACTTAGTATCTAGTTCCATGGAAAAAGCTCTTTTTGTTGAGAAAAATCAGGACATTGATTCAACTATAAAATACATGCTTAAGCATAATATCTCAAGGGTTCCTGTTGTTGACTCTGCAATAAGCATGAAATGCATAGGAACGATAAGCAGCTCAGATCTTTTGAAAATAAAGAAAAATCAAAAATAAAAAAAGAGAATTAGAATTACTTCATAAGCACAATCTGTATTGCGCTTACCTTTGATCTTGTGCCGTCCTCGTTTGTAAGCTCTTCAGAAGAGGTTTTTATGCTCTTTTCCTTCAAATCTGGCAAGAATCTATTCACAACGATTTCCTTCACATCTACTGCTCTTGAGATGGAGTTTCCCCTTGCCTTTATGGTAACTTCCTTCATTCCGTTGTTGAATTGAGTTACTACAGCAAGCACATAGTTCATTGTAGGCTTTCTGCCAATATACACAATGTTCTCCATCTTTACTTCATTTGTACCCATGTTCTGTTCAGATTCGTTTTCCATTGCAATCACTTCTTTCTTAGCGTAAATATCGTAAGTTGTTAATGTCAAGTATGAATTTGCAAATCAAAGTATAAATAGGTATCTTTAATCCGCACGTGCGTTGATTACTATCCGAAGATCATCTTCAGTAATGCGTCCAGCATCTTCTGCCGCTCTCATTAATGGTGCTAATTTTCTTTCCCACTTCTTTCTTGCTTTCTCGAATGCTGCCTTTCCATCTTTAGTTCTAAGGTCAATACGCTTGATTTTTTTGGATTTTTTCGCCGTTGTCATAGGATCAATACAATAGGGCATCAAATACTTAAAAAACTTTGTTTTAAGAAAAATAAAACAAGCAAAGCTAGATTAATCCTTTAGTGTTAAATATATTTGTGAGATTATGGGAGGTACCATAGAATTCAACGACACTCTGCAATTGACTATTCAGCAGGGATTTCCAAAGGAATTAGTATTGGCAAAGCATCTTAGAAAACCGTTCAGAGCCGAGGACTTCAAGAATAGAATATTTTCATTCAAGGGCAAGCCGAACGTAAGATTATTCCAACCTGCACCGACAAGAGTGTTCCTTGTCCAGAACATCAAGGGCAAATGGCTTTATTGGGGGCACTGCATTGTAATGGAGCAGACAATTGACTCCAATAAGAAAATTACATCAGGAAAATTCGTAATAACAAAAATCTACACTCCAGAGCATCAGAAATCTATGAGTAGGTACGAGCCGAAAGAAGGAAAAGAATATTTTGTTTGATTTATTATATAATCAAACATACTCGTTGTCTATGAAGCACCATTTCCATTTCCTTGTGGGAAATGCAGCCATTACTGCATGTCCTGTCTTCTGGAAGTGCCTTGTGGCATGTCTTCCTGATGATAAATCACAACAACCAACGTGCCCGCATTTCAGGCATATTCTCAAATCTTCCCATTTTTCATTTTCCTTTTCGCACTCTTCGCATCCACGTGTCTTGGCTATAATGAGGTCATCTGAACCTTCAAGATGTCCGCAATTTGTCATGTTTTCCACTAATATAACCTAGTCATATATAATATTTAATTATTTGGGTTTTCCAGTTAATCGCTTGCCAGCTTGGACAATCTGATTTTTACTTGTTTTACTTCCTTTTCAACGTCCAGTTCCATGCCCAATTCGGAAAGCACCTGGAACGGATAGGCGATAGATATGTCGCAAAGCAGCTTCACTTCATTTTCTAATTCCAATTCCTTTGCAAGGGACATGTTCTTCTCAATGGGAAGCATTATCCGTGGAAGAATCTCTCTTACCAATTCCAATGTGTGCTCCTTGTCTATGCTGTTGTTCCTGATTCTTCGTCTTGCCTCTTCGGAATCCCATCGCTCTGCATCGTCCACTGTCCTGAATGCCTTGCCGAACGATCTCATGAATTCCGGTGCAACAGGATAGAATACCTTATAGAATACGGTTCCAAAGGTCCTTGCGTATGAGTATCTAAGTATCAAGCCAGTTGCAACAATCCTATCATTCCAGTTTTCTATGCTTGAAATATAATCGAAAAGTTTTTTTATGGATTCATTTTGCTGGCCTACAGAATGGCCTAATCCTTCTGTTAAATTTTTTATGGCTCGTGTGTATTTGTAATCTATGTCGGACATTTCCTGGAAGTGCGTCTCGAATTCGGCATTTCTGTCCTTTGATTCAGTTGCCCAATACTTCTCAAGGCTTGCTATGCTTTCCTCACCATAATAAAACAGGTTAAGCAGTTTGAGTATCGATTCCATCTTGAATTCTTTTCCATTGGGAAGCTTCACATGCGTTTTTGTTACCTCTCCCTTTTTCCTTTTGACATCTACCAGACTTATGGCAAACTTGACCGTGCTTACCGGGTTTTCCTTAACGTATTTGTATATGTAAGGCCTAACCCAAGTTGGCACGTTGTACTTGTTGAGTGCAGAATCTATTATGCTATCTAGCGGCAACTTCAAGGTCCCACCAATTCTTTATCTGCTTCTCCATATTTATGTCTTTTTCTTTTTGCTTGATGCTATTCTTCTCATTATGAATACTGCTAGAGAGTATTTAGCAGCCATTGGATCCTTCTGTTGGTAACTGCTAAATCCCTTGAAATCTGTTCACTTCTTCTCTTCCTTCTTGTTTTTCTTCGAAGCACCTGCACTCATCCTCCTTCTGATTATCAACACAACGATTATGGCGATAACCACTATCGCTGCTGCTATTTCCAGCGTGGAATTTCCGGCACCCGCACTTGCAACTGTAACGAAGTAATTGCTTGATCCGGAAAACTGCTGGTTTATTGCACCGTTTGGTTGCTTCCACTGCTCGTAGAGGGTAACAGGATAATTGCCTGGCACTCCCGCGGTGTCAACACTGACAAGGAATGTCACGTTCGTAGATGATCCTGGCTGCAAGTTGCTTACATAGGCTGTAGTTGCAATGGGAGTTATCGGATATGTTGTCTGAAGACTCAGTTGCAGTTGCTCTGCTGCAGAGGTTCCGTTGTTAAAGACTTTGAACTGCACTGGAACATCTGTAGCGCCAACAGGAGCAGGTTGGCCTGTGGATCCTATGTTGAACTGTGCAGAAGGAGCCACAGAAAGTGCAATATTCTGGGTATTGCTGAATCGCTGCTGAAGATTGGAAGAATAGTAGGTCGTGCTGGCAACTATATTAGTCTGGCCGGTGTTTTGGGCTGAAACTAAAATTGGCTCTGTAATGGATGAACCCTGCGTTAGGTTCGATATGAAGAATGTGCTCACCGAACTTAGAATGTTGACGCCGCTTCCGCTGGTGACCACAATGCTTACATTCCTTGCAGTGCCGTAGCCGGTATTCTCTACTTCGAGATTTATTGTCTGGTTGTGTCCCGAATAAAGTGCTGAAGGCTGCTGACTTGCAACTACTACTTTTATGGCAGGCTTGTTATTCACGTAGAAACTGACCGGCATTGATGAAGAAGCAGTTTCTGTTCCTGTCGCCGCATAAACGAAATATTCAGATGTAAATGTAACAGTATAAACTCCGGAAGGTGTTGTGTTGGGTATACGAATTGTATAATTGTAATACCTGGCATTGAGCCCGGAATCCAACAATCCTATGATATTGCTGCTTAATGGAGATACATTGAACAGTGGGTAGCTTCCGCTGGGTTGTATGGTTGCGCCATAAAACCAGTTTTCATATGCGTTGTACAGCTGGAACTTTATAGTTGCATTGCCTCCTGCCACAACCGGGTTCGGAGAAACGGATAGGTTGGTCAGTGAGACAGCACCGTCATACTGTGCAGCAACTGAACTGCTCAGTATCACCAAAGCTGCAAACACCAAAAGGAAATATTTTGTTTTCATTAATTCACCAATAATCATCATACATCATAGTTCTTTGCTGGATTTATTGAATAGGAAAAATGCTAGCATTGTCATCAATCCTGTGAAGGCGAGCAGTATCGCACTAGTTGTCACTAGTGTGCCTATGGGGAGCGAGCCCTTTATCATTATGTCCCTGACTGCGTTTACTGCATAGTATAGCGGATTTACTGCTACGACAGGTTGCAAAAAGCTAGGCAGCAATGTAACTGGTACGAATGCCCCAGCTAGGAATGAAAGCGGAAGTGTCAGCGTCTGCGCAACTAGCGCATATGTTTGCAGTTGTTTCATTCGCGCAGCAAGCGCTATGGCGAGTGCGCTAAAGCCCAGTCCGACAAGGAATACAATCCAAATAAGCTCAACGAATCCTATGACACCAGCTGCAATGGTTGCACCGTACAATAAGCCTATTGCAAGACCTATATATGCAGATAGTATGGATTGTAAAGTACCATATCCTATCTTGCTAAGCAGAATTGAAAACTTGTTTATCGGAGTTGTAAGAAAAGCCTTGAGGTTACCTAATTCTCTATCGCTAAGAAGCGTGAACCCAGAAGTGAAAACTGCACCAAACGAAGCCACCATAATGAGAATACCGCCTACCACGAAGCTGAGATAGTTGCTGTTAGCACCGTATACATAGTTGGACACTACTGATACAAGGCTTCTGCTTCCTCCTGGAACTGATGATGCCATTGCAGCTGCGCCCAACTGTGCTGCAGCAGAATCTACTGCCGAAGAGGCGACTTCTGAGGACTGTGGCTGCGAGTTGTCGAGGTAAACGTATATACTCTTATCTATGCCGCTTGAGAAACCAGAGGGTATAACCACAATTGCCGCAATCTTGCCCTGAGAGAGAAGGGTCGCTGCTTCCTGCTGCGTAGTTTGACTTACTATCGTGACTGAGCTACCGCTCTGTAATAAGTTTGTGAAATTCAGCGCACCAGCACCATTGTCGTAGTTCACCACTGCTATCGGAACATTCTTAGGAGTGCTGCCGAAGCTTCCGAGCAATAGTATGAATATGATTGGAAATATCAACGACCTGATTAAGTTTGTTCTCAGGTTTTTCTTGAATATGAGTAATTCCCTGAGCAAAAGCGTTGATGTGTCTCCTAGCAAGCTCATATCATCTTCGCCTCCCCATCATATTACCTCTTGCGCTTGTGAATTCACCTTCTGTGTCTCGTACTTCTGAGCCAGTAAGCTTGAGGAAAACATCGTCTATTGTCGGCTCGTGCATGCTTATGTTGGATATATTTATCTTGTTGGCGGTTATCGCCTTGATTAGCTTCTCTATCTTCTCGATGGCTGTGCTTCCTCCGGGTGCAATAACTTTGTTGCTAAGGATCTGTGGCTCAAGTCCTACTCTTCTGAATACGGTAGCGACCTTCTGCAGGTCATCCTTATCAGCAGATACTTCGATTACGTTGCTCATACCTATCTTTTGCCTCAATTCGCTAGGCGTGCCTAGAGCTATTAATTTTCCATGATCTATTATGCCTATTCTGTTGCAGAGCTGATCCGATTCCTCAAGATATTGAGTGGTAAGCAATATGGTTATATTCTGCTCCCTGTTTATTTTTCGAAGAAGATTCCAGATCTTCGTCCTGTTCTGGATGTCTAGACCTGTTGTAGGCTCATCGAGCAGCAATACCTTTGGTGCGTGCATCAGCGACTTAGCTGTTTCAAGCCTCCTTTTCATTCCCCCAGAGAAAGTACCAGCAAATGCATTTCTGAAATTGGTCAAATCAGCAAGATCGAGCGCGAAGTCTATGCTCTTCTTGAGCTCTGATGGAGGAATATGATAAAGCTTGCCGAATATCATTAGGTTCTGCTCAGCAGTTAGTTCTGATTCGACAACGGTTTCCTGTGTAACGATGCCCATTTCATTTCTGGCCTTTGCAGGTTCTTTCTGCATATCTACTCCATTTACCAGTACTCTTCCGGATGTTGGATCAATTAGGCCTAAAATCATGTTTATCGTTGTGCTCTTGCCTGCACCGTTTGGACCGAGAAGACCGAAGATCTCTCCTTTCTTTATGTTAAGATTGAGGTCGTTAACGGCAGTTAGCTTGTCAAACTGCTTGACTAAATTCTGTATCTCAATAGCATAGTCACTCATTATCCCACCAATTGTGCCTGCTTATCTATTGCGGCAAGGTCACCTAATTTTTTCACTAGATTCTTTGTTTCTATTGTATTCTTGCCACTCATTTAATCATCACTCTATAATATGCATCAATTCCTTCATGCTTTTCAAGAAGAGCATCTTCGATTCCTTGATCGCTTTTTTGCCTCTTTCTGTTATGTAATAATATTTTTTTAATCTTCCATCGCTTACCTTTGCCCTAACCTTTATGTATCCTGATTTTTCGAGAGCCTTTACCGTATTGTATATGTCATTCTTGACGGTTGAACCATGCTTCTTCAAAAACTCGGATATTTTCGGATTGTTGAAATCCTTTATCAAAGCGTAGGAATAGACTTCCTTCTTCTCTATGTGGCGCAATACTATGAGCTTAAGGACTATCCTTGCAAGGTCTTTCGTCATATAAGGGCTCCCGAAAGCCTGTTTTTTCATTGCAACATTTGCATCTGCACACATAGGCCCACATAGTTTAAATTTAAACTATATTACTTTAAAACTAAAACTATATAAAGCTTTTGAGAGGAGGAGCTTTGCCCGTAAAGTAGGTTTTCGGGCATAGTTTACGGGCAAAATGATTAGTTTGCGGGCAAATATACTATTTCGTCAATTAACGGGATGATATAAAAGTATATATATTAAAAAATTCAAAGTATTAGTAGTGATAATATGGATGCATTAACAACGCAAATTAGACCAACAAGTCAAAGAGGTAGGGAGCGTATAAGACTTAAAAAGTTGAGTAATGATTATTTTGAAGCAGAGATACCTGAAAGATGGGGTAAAAGAGTTTTAAATATAAAAGTATATGACAGGTCATATATAACGCAGTCTGGAGGTTACAAAGAAGCTAATTTTACCATACAATATGTTAAAAATGATGGAACAGTATCTGTACCATTAGATAATATTAAAGAATGGAAATTAATGCCAAATCCAAATATGAGTATTGAAGAAAGAATTGAGGAAATAGTAAATAATTATTATAATTCTAAATGGTGGATTCTTCGTGCTTTGCGTACATAATTAGATACTAAAATCAATGTTTATACCGAGTTCATACATCTCCTGTATCAATACTGTAATATTATAGGCAATAATCTTACACAATAACTTGCTTATCTGTGTTGTTGATTTTTAGATTTTAAATGAATAAAATGATTTTATGGCAGAAGTAATAATATTTTCGAAAAAGAATGGCTCGACTCGCATAATCATCGATGGGGAAATAAAACTGAAGTTATGCAGGTGCGGAAAATCAAAAAACATGCCTCTTTGCGATAGTACTCATAAGGAAATAGGATTTGAAGCGGATGAGAGTGAAATAAGAATAAATGTATCTGATAATATTGATAAAACTGAGACTCAAAATCCTTCGGAACCATAAAAACCAGGCATTTCATAAGGCAACTAAAATATGTGTATGTACTCATTCTAAATTCTTGCATATCCTCAATCAACTACCCAAACAGATAGCTTTAATAAATTTACAGCAATAATTTTATAGTGGGTGCTTTGGGTGCTGAATGAAAAAACTAACCAGCTTTTGCTGATAAATCTTATAAACAAGGTAATCATGCCTTTGAATGATATCGTGGAATGGGACAGATACGCATTAAGGGATTACGACGGATTCATATTCGGCTGGATCAAAAGAGAGGATAATTTCTATGACTTTGTTTCCATTAATTTTGAATTGAAAAACAACCAATTCCTAATGAATTACAATACGAGCTCCAAAAAATATTCGAAAGTAATAGCCAATAAGCTTTCAAACAATAGCATTGTAATTGAAGATCATCTGGATTGCAAACCTGCAAGCGACATACCACAGGCAAGGGTTGTTGACTGGCAAAAGAAGCTCGGAATTCTCTTGATGTTTTTAATGATAGGATTGCTTTTGCTTAATGTAGTCAGCTCTTCATTGGCTGGCGGTGCAAATATCACTCCACTTACGGCAAAGCCTGCAAAAAAACGCAAATATTCTATAATTGAAGAATTAATGACGCAAAAACTTAGTTTAGATAAGGTTTATCCAATAACTAATCTGCAAATCTGAATTTCTTTTGCAGAGTATTGTCCCTTTATTTTAAACAGATAAAGAAAGCTCTGTCAGAGCTTTCCCTGTTCCTTTGTGTACAAGAGCATAGAATCAAACATTCTTGATATCTGTCCTGCGCGTATTCCGTATACTTCCCTTATGCCTCGCTTGTTTGCCAATTCTATAAGTCTTTGGGTTATTATTCCGTCGAATACTATTGCATCTATGTCATTTGCATCCTGTATTTCTTGGATTAATTCTCTTATGGGCACTTCAGAAATCAATTTTCCGTCTTTGTCGTAAAGCCTTCCTCTTAGTGTATTATGCAACTCTGTAAGTGCATCTACATATTTAGGATCTGCCTCATTTGAGGAACCTTTCTGCTTTCCTATTGTTGGAATTGCATCAACGCCTTCCGGTTCCTGTCCTGTCCAGTCCTTTATTCCCAAGCCTGGTCTGTCCTCATCTATTATCTCTATTTTGGGCTTTTCCTTGTTGAGTATTTTTCTTGAAATCTCTGCCGGGCTTAGTATTGGCATTTTCTTTTCTTCGTATTCCTTGTTGCTCAGGTTTGGTGGAACTCTTTGCTGCTGTTGCCTTTGTTGCTGTTCCATTTGCTGGTTTCTATCCTGCTGTTGAGGCGCCCTCTCCCTTTGCTGCGGCTGATCGCTGCTATAATTGTTGTTCTGTATGTGCCCGTTGCTGCTCTTTAGTCTTGGTATTACCTGTTCTATTGGTATTTTTGCCCTCAATGCCTTGATTATGTCCTTTCTTGTTAGTTCTTCAACTTCCTTTCCGTCTGGTGCTTTTACTAAGAAGTTAATATCGCATATGTTCAATAATCCTCTCAAAATCATGTCTCCCCCTCTGTCCCC
>JBEKES010000035.1:0-9500 GCA_050013715.1 Candidatus Micrarchaeaceae archaeon | reverse complement strand
GTTCCCACAAAATATTTCAATGGATACATATCAAATCTTCAGATATACAACATAAGCCTGTCGCCTTCGCAGGTTGCTCAGCTCTACTACCAAGGCATAGAAGGAACCTCCATAGTTCCGTTGAATCTAACAGGAGGATGGCAGCTCAACGGCAATGCGAGCGACTACAGCGGCAACGGCAGGAACGGAAATGCCATAAGCACCAATCCTAATTCACTTGCTTACACTTATATTAACGGATATGCGGGAGATCCTGTTTATGACGGATCGTTCTACGGAAACACTACGAATCTAATGGAAGGCATACTCAACTGCAACAATCTGAGCCAGTGCAGCAACATGACCTTGCAGCATTTGTACCTGGGAACTGGAAGCCTGTCCGTTAATTCGTTGTTGCCTCAAAGCGAGGCAGGCACATTGGGCCTTGGAAATTCGATAATACCAAATGTGGGATCATTCAACGGAAACGGCTTTGTCTATGCGCCGGTAAGCCAGTATTATGTTGATAACAATAATCCATTTACTTTCTCTGCCTGGGTCTATACAAGCAACAGTGCGATTGGTCCAGTTGTGAGCTTTGTGAATTGCCTTCCAATAACAACTTCGTGTACTGGAGCATTCTTTATGGGAGTGAACAAGAATACGCTGTATGGGTATGCAAACCAGGCGAATTCCAATACGCCATTGTCATATACTGTGCCAACCATCAATACTTGGCATGATGTTATACTCACATACAATTCCGCTGCAAGTACGATAAACCTCTATGTGGATGGAACCAACGTCGCATCGGGCACGGGCAGCTATGTGCCAACAAATGTAGGAGCGGAATACTTTACAACTGCATGCGGTGCATCTTGTCCTAATCCTGCAAATGTAGGACATAATCTCTATGGAAAAATTGCTGATGTCCAATTATATGCAAACAGCGTCAACGCAATGCAGGCAAGCCAATTGTATTTGAATAACAGCGTTATCGGCCTCAAGCCAACAGATGCATGGACGCTGTCAGGGCCCTATAACGGACTGGCCAACATGACAATAAATACTGCCAATGCATTGAATCCCGGGTTCTTTGCCAGCAATTACATAGCAACAGCAAGCATATGCAGCGTCGCGAATACAATAGCGGGAATATGCGGCGCATCAATAACGCAGCCCTAGAATTTCAGCGGCAAAATTCTTCAAGGGGCTTTGCACATTAATTCAGAAAAATGATTAATAAATGTGCAAGATTCGGATTAAATGTGCAGAACTTCTTAAGTTCTACTGCCAATTTGCTCATTAAATTCTGTAGATAACCATAGTCCAAAAGAATCAATAAAGTCAATAATTGCTTGTTTATTTACTGTCCCTGCTTTCGACCATTCGAGAGCCTTGGTCATTTCTGCTTTCTTTTCAGGATAATAATATATGAAAGTATCGACAGATTTCTGTAGATTAGTAGTCCAAGATTTTGTACGTGGCATAACCAAACTAAACCCAGTGCGTATTATTCTTTTACTTGTCTCTTGAGATAATTTCTTTATTTCAGAAGTGGTTAAATGCTTTAGAAATTTTCTTCTGTTTATCTCCAATTTTTCTGCAATGTCGCCATTGAATCCTTTTGCAACTGCTTTGGTCGGTTTGAATTTTGGAATATTCACAGTAATATCATTTCCATAAATACAAACACATAGGTGCTTAATAAAGCAAAGTAAACCGTATTTTTCTTTTGGATTTTTAACCTCTTGAATACTTGTTATTGCTAATCCAATGCCCCTAAGAATATTAATGTATTTTTTAGATAAATTCTTTTCCAAAGTCTTAACATTTTTAGCTACTATTCCATTAGGATTATTCTTAAATACTAAGAGTATATCCAAGTCTGACTTTCCTTTTATAGCCTTACCAGTTACCACACTTCCATACAAATATATACTCTCTATATCTTTGGCATATTTGCTTAATATTATATCCGAAACGCAGGTCACAACGTGTTTATAAATTGGTGATATCTTTTTTATTGATACCTCGGTAATAATAAATCCATTTCTATCTACTCCGAATTTTTTCATGAATCTCACATTTGTTTCCATGCCAAAACTTATAAGCTTAGGTTTTGCGTTACAGGGATATCTTTCATATCCTAAGATACAAAAATATCATTTTACTATGTTTCTGCATATTATGTGCTACCACTCAATATTGTTTTCTCATTTACATATTGAAAGAAATCGATTAAAAAGATTTATTGTGCAGAATGAGGAATAAATGTGCAGACTGGTCTTTCTTGTGCAAAGCCTCTTCAAGGAGAATCTATATATATTTCATAAAACAGAATAGAATTAGTGATATTGTGTCATCAATTACAATAGGCGCTCCTGGAGCGTTAGTAAAAGTAGAGAACATGCGCGCAGCCAACCTATTGGATTTGCTGAAACATAATTATGTGGGACAGGAAAATGATTTGAATAGGATAGCAAAAGGATTGGACGATGTAAGCGGCAGAAGATTAATAGATGAGGTAATTAATCCATTGCAGGGATTTCGGACGGATTTCAAGACGCACCACACAGGTTATGTGCTGTTGTTCGGTTTTTTTGCGCAAAGACTCCCAAAAAACGGGAATCTTGATTTGTCAAAATATGCAATAGATAAATTGGCAGAAATTACGCTAATAGAACCTGACAGCGTTGCTTACCAATATATTTCCATATTCAGCGTAAATGGAACAGGAGGCGCTGAATTGTATGCGATTGATGTTGCATCAAAAAATGGATTGGGTAAAGTTCTGGAAAAAACATTCTTGGAATTATTAAAGGAAGACCAGAATAATGATGATGTCTACTACAAAGGAAAATACTTGATAGATTCAATGATAAATGGTAAGTATTGGACAATTCTTGTGGATGTAGTTTCTGCATCTGCCAATCCTAGATTTGAGATTTATGCAGCGGAAACGCTTTCCGATTCATTGACAACAAAAGATCTGGAAAAGCTATCAGAAGACATAAAAAATTCTGAGAATTGGAGAATAATTGAATACATATGCCTCAAGTGCAGGTTAGATGTTGCGCAGTTGGCATTGGATGCTGCTGCAGATAGAGGCAGAATAGGCATTGTTGCAAATGCTGTTGACAAGCGCAGAAAAATAAGAACTGCCAAAGCAACAAATGCAATTCAAAAATTGTTGAGAGACTGATTCTACAGGCCGCTGCCTATGCTTGCAAACATCGATGCTATTATCGCCTGCATCACGAAGAATATCATTATGCCTATTATTATGAAAACAGGAAGATACTTCAAGCCTTTGATGGCGGATCCGCTGGATATCGCTGACATTATGAGCGATGCGAATCCTGTTATTATTATTATCGAAACCAGCGAGAAGTCATGGTAGGTTTGCGGCGTTATCTTTGGAGGGCTTGGCTTAAGGAAAGATATGCCAGTGGTTGGAAGCCCTCCAGGATTCTGGGTGAGTATGCCCTTCCATACTTCATCTGTTACAACTATCATCTGGCTGGTCAATCCGTAGAGCACTGGCGCAGCAATGAGCCCTGCAAATGCTATGAATATGCTGTACATGAACAATTGCCCCGATACTTCTTTTTGCGTAAGCTGCTGGTTCCTCATGTCCTTTGAAATTTGCTCAAGAAGGTCTGCCATTGCTCCTCCGTATCTCAACGATTCGAGTATCATCCTTATGGCGTGCGACAACTGATAGGACCTGTATTTTGTGGTAAGTTCTCGCAGTGCATTGTCGAAATTCTCACCTCCGAATATTCTTCTGTTCATTTCCTTGACATCTTCGCTCAGGAAAGTGAATTCGGGCCTTGCCGCAAGCAGCATTGCCCTGTCAAGGGCGATTCCGCTTCTCAGGTTAGCCGAAGAGATTTGCAGATAGTCGGGAAGCATCTCCTCCAATTTTGTTTTCCTTGCATCTATCTTGAATTCAAGAAGCATGTAAGTTACAACTATGAATATTGCGCCGCTTCCTATTCCTCCTGCCGCGGCAAACAGGGAACCATATCCTAAAATATATATTATAAATGCAACTGCTATCAAAAGCGAGAGCGATCCCACTATAAGTATTTTGAGGAGCTTCTCCACGGGCATCTTCACTCCCGCAAGGTCCATTTCCCTGGAGAGTGCTCTGCCAACGCTTCTTGAAACCAATCGCTCAAATCTTATGTCAACCATGGCATCACAAACTGAATACAGGCCTGGAGCTTGTTATCATTATAAGGAAGACTATCTGTAAGAAGGTTATGCCCACAATGGCAAATTCCAATACCGTTACGTTAACCGTGAATATCGCAATGAAAGTGGTAAGTATGGTAACTACTGCAATTCCCATGCTTGGCAATATGATGCCAAAAAGCATGTAGAACATCGCAATTGCATTCAATCGCTGTCCGTAACGCCTCAATTCTATTATTCGCTCTTGGGACAGTTGGTCTATGACGCTCTGCAAAGCTTCCACTACGTCTGCACCGGCTCTTATGCTTACGGCAGCTTGAAGCATTATTCTCCTGAACGATTGGCTTTTCGTTTCAGATACGGTTTGGTCTATTGCATCTTCAAGGGGCGTTCCCAATTGGACGCGCTCGACTATCTTTGCGAATTCCTTGCTGGCATCGCCGTAGCCAGTGCTTACCGATGTTATCGCATTGAACAGCGGCATACCCGATCTCAAGGATATTATCATGTCCCTTGCTGCGAAGAGTATGTCACGCTCTATCATCTTTGAAGTTGATTTGCCCCTGCTTGTTGGATAATTCATGAAGTTCTGGAAGGCCATGAACGCAATTGCAAAACCAAGTAATGCACCAAGCACAACCGATTGCTCGAGTGCCAGCCCTATGTGCATGAAAAGTACTATCAGAACTATTCCTATTACAACGCCCAGCATCGCAGAGGCGATAAGCATGTTCCTTACAAATGCGTAGAGGCTTGTCTTGACGCCACGCTCCCTGAGTGCCATTTCAAGCCCTTTCTTCTTTGCCCCTACGCCCTCAAGATAGTTCTTGAAACCGCTGGGCTTTTTGTAGGTAGTGCTATTCACAGGCTTGGCTGGCTTGGGCGCCGGCGCAGGCTTTGCCGTTGCGGCCTTTGCATTTGCATCCTTTTTCTTTTCAAACATTTGCATCCCTTATCATTGCCTTTGCATAGGCAAGCCTCATGTCCCTTAGTACCAACAGAGGCTGGTCCATGTCCGAAGAGCTTGCCGTATAGCTTCCCTTGCCTTTCTCAACCATTTGGCTCAGGCCATTTATTTCTTTCTTTATTATTGCTATTTGTTCATTGTCGAATACGTGTTCCTTTATCCCTTCTATTATACGCTCGAGCTCTGAAATCTGATCTGCTATTGAAAGATTAGGAAGCACCAGGTGCTCATCAGTAGGAGGCTCTATCACTTCTTTTATCGGAGTTGTGCTTTCCTGCTTAAGATTGTCTGCGAATTCGCCTATTTCATTGCTGGCGGTTTCCTTCTGCATTTGCTCAGTTTGAGTTGATGATTGCTGCATGTATGACTGCGCCTGCTTTTTTATTTCCTGGTATTGCTCCTGCATGGCGTTCTGCTTTGATTGCGTTGATTGCATCTGGAGGATCTGCCTTGGCTTTGCTCTATGCTGAACATCCATGGAATCACTCTCCGCCTCAGACACTAGGGCAAAAAGATCCTTGAATAATGGCTTGGATCCTTCCTGCTGCAATGAAATTCCCGATATGTCTATTATGTTTATGTCTACCTTTGTGGAATTCTTCTCAGCTTCCTCAATGATTTTTATCAAGTCATTGTATTGCGCGACCAAATCAACCACACTAAAATATGTCCCTTGAGTATTTAACATTGTCTCGTGCCAATTGTGTAACCTTGTCCTTATGCTTGTAATAGTTTGCGACCACGAACCCTGCATCGTCTATTCCAGTAACATCATTCCTTATCATCCAATCGAGTATCATGGATTTCTCTGCTATTTCCGTAGTCATTTCCCTTTTCGTAAGGCCTCCATACAGCGTAAGAGTTTCCAGCAATCTTGTCATCTCGCTTATCTGCGCGAACCTGTCATTTAATATGTTCCACTTGTAAAGAACATTCACGTCACCATTATTAAGCATTTCGCCAAACTCAAGCATTCTCCTTATTCCCTTGGACCTGTGCCTGAATAGAACAAGCACCGCGCCAAGCGCATTCATTGTTATTTTTGGTATATTGATAGGAGGATTTGTCATTCTTATCACAGTGTCCTGCGAATTATCTGCGTGGACAGTTCCATATACGGAGTGACCGGTGTGTATTGCCTCGAACAGCGTCTCGGCGTCTTTCTGGGTTCTTACTTCACCCACAAGCATTATGTCTGGTCTTTGCCTCAATGCGTTTACCATGAGCTTGTACATTGTTACTTCTCCCTTTCCTTCTGGGTTGGGTTCTCTTGTGACCATAGCTATCCATTGTATGAAATTTGGAAGCTCCAATTCTCTGGTTTCCTCTATGGATATTACTCTTCTGTTTGCCGGGAAGAATATGCTGCACGCGTTTAGGAAACTGGTCTTTCCGCTGGCTGTGCCTCCAGAGAACAATAAGCTTATTTCGTTCTGTATGCAAAGCCATACTAGCGATGCAATTTCAGGAGATATGGAACCTACTTTCACAAGCATCGGCATTGTCCAAGGGTTCTTTGCAAATTTTCTTATGGTTATTGTGTTTCCGGATTGTGATATCGGATACAAAGTAGCATTTACTCTTGACCCGTCTGCCAGTTCAGCATCCATGAGAGGGGCAAGGTTGTTTATTTCTCGTCCTATTCTTCTGCCTATCTGCGATGCCTGGTCGTATATTATGTTGTCGCTGACTGGCTTTATGTTTGTTCTGCACCATCCCAATTTCTTGTGGAATACCCATATGAAGTCCTTGGCTCCGTTGACCGCTATTTCCTCAAGATTGTCATCTGCAATCAATGCCTCAAGATCCCCAAGTCCGAGCATCATGTTGATTATATAGGAAGTGAGCAATCGCTTCGTATCTGGAGTAGTGCCAGGAATGTACTTGTCTATGAGTATGTTTCCCGCGTCTACGTACTTGCTGTTCAGCGAATTAGTATAACGCTTGTCCTCTATTCTTGAGGGATCTATTGGAACCATCGAAGTGAGCTCGGTTCTCAGTGACATTACCAAAAGCTTCGTGGCGTCACCAACTCCAGGGAATATAACTTTATAATTAGGAACGAAATCTGTGCTTTCTATTATTTGTATCTTTACAATAGTGCCGTGGGCATCAAGCTCGTATTCGGCAAGAATTTTATCGTTTGCTTTTGAATCGTCCATGTTTTTCACTTTGACTCTGCCTTGCCTCTTATGTCATCGGCAGTGTCCTTGATTACTTTCTTTATCCTGTTGACCTTGTCCTTTGTTGCTTTTCCTTCCTTTGAAAGTTCTTCAGTCATCTTGGCCTTTTTCTCAAGGTTTAGATTCTTGTTCGAATCCACCATGTTCAATTGGTTGGTAAGCTTTAATATCTCTGTTCTTGTTAGGGTGATTTCCCTTGACATCTCGTTCATGTTCTTTCTCCAGGTTCGTATCGATTCGTCGAGATTTGTAACTTCTCCCATGTTCTGCCTTATGGTTTTTATCGAATCCTCGATAAGCATGGATTGGCTGTCTATCATCTTTATGTTTGTGCCCATTCCGTCTATTATCTTCTGATACTTGTCGCTGAATTTCGTGTTCAGCGAATCAAGGTTGTGCTTTGATGTCTCGAACTCTTTCCTGAAGCTGTCCACTTCCTTTGATACCTGCTTTGCCGAGCTTATCTGCTCCTTTATGCTTTTTATCAATTCGTTCAATTGCCTGCTGTTTGCACGTATGCTCTTGTCTATGTTGGATTTTGAATCGTTCAACTGGTGCCTGAACTCCTTTACCTGGTTGTCGATGTCGCTTGATATCGTAGAAAAAAGCACGTTCTTGTTCTTCTCCATCTCGTTTATCATGTTTTGGACATAGTCTATGTTTGATAATATGCCGTTAAGCTTTTCAAACTTTGAGGCCATGTCGGATTCTGCTTGTTTTGGAGAAAAGCTGTTCAGCTTTGTGTAAAGTTCGTTTATTTTCTTTGTTACTTCAGTGTAATTCCGCTCTGTTTCCGCCTTTATTTTCAGGGCATCCTTCTTTTTCTCATCCACTGGTGCATATAATCTTTCAACTTCCCCGAGCATCTTGTGAACATCTGGCATCTTCTGCTGGTACATCTTTTCTATGCTTCCTATGGTGCCATTTAATTCCTCTATGTTCTTGGAGAATTTATCAACAGATATTTTTTCAATTGCAAGATCTTCCTCAAGGAGTATCTTGTTAAGTTCTGTCTTTGTCTTTAGGTCCACTGCCGCTTCCTGCGAAAGAGTAACTGGCTCGAGATACATTTTGCCTACTTCGTAGCTTATCTTTACAAGATTGCCGCTTTCGAGGACTTTTGCCCAGTTCTCAAGTATTCTCGGGTCTATATTAAGAGAAATCGCTATTGTGCTTAATTCAGATTTGCCTCTAGTCCTGAGCAGTTCAAGCAATGTGTCTATTGATGTTCTTGTCTCTGCTAATGGATTATTCGGGTCATCTTGTGGCTGGTTAGCCTGTAGTTCCGACATTTAGGCACATAGATACTTGCCAACAAATATTTATATACTTATAACAGAAGCTCTCGTAACATTATATATGAAGTGCGAATCTGTAAAAGAGCGAAAATGCCAATGCTATTATTAGAATTATTATCAAACTGATTATTCCTATCTGGGTAAATAGCACAAGAAGCGCGAATATCAGAGCCATGAGAATTATATAAAGCGGTTTGTTCCATTTCCACACCTTGCTGCCGTCAAGAGGAAATATTGGCAGCATGTTGAAGAATGCAAGAAGTATGCTTATCTCTATGGTGAAGGAGCAAAGATTGTAGAGGAATGTGTCCTTTGCAGGACCTGCAAGTACAAGTATCGCAAGGAAAGCTCCGAAAACAACAAAATTAGTAAGAGGGCCCGCAACTGAAACTATGCCGTTCTGCTTTTCAGTAAAGCTGTTAGTGTATATGTAGGTAGCTCCAGGTATTCCCAACAAAAAGCCGAATGCTCCGGTAAGAAGAGTTATCATCAATCCAGTATAGGATGTGCGAAATTCAGCCATTGCGCCGTATCTTTGAGCTACGAATTTGTGCATGAGCTCGTGGAGTATGAAGCTAAGCGAGACGGCAATTGCAGCTATGGGAATAAACATCTCAAATTGTTGTATTGCCGTTGCCTGCGAGCTTTGGAAGGCGCTGATTCCGCCAACTATCGTAAGGGAAAATGCAATGATTAGTACAATATCTGCGATTAGTATTTCCCTTATCTCAGTTGTGGATGTGAGCTGCCCCCTAATGGCCATAAACTAGTTTTAACGAAAACATATAAAATGGAAGCGCAATAATATACTGTATTTAGCTCCATCGTCTAGTGGTCATTGTTCATAGGAGCATTGGCGAGGATGGACAA
>JBEKES010000034.1:0-9830 GCA_050013715.1 Candidatus Micrarchaeaceae archaeon | reverse complement strand
GCTTCTTCTCCACTTTTTGTTGTTTTTAATGATAATTAGACGTAAGTAAATTTCAGTATCAAATTAAAAAGAAACATTATTAGATTCCTGTTGTTTTAGTTACACAAAGAGGTGAGAACATGACCACGCTGTAAGTGGTTAGATGTCTCGTAAAAAGGAGAAAGGAACCGGAAAGAAGAAAGGAGGAAAGCACTTCCTCGTCAGAACAGAAAAACACAACAGAAAAAGGATGAAGCATCTTGAAGCCTATTGGCGAAGATGGCGTAAATTACATCCTGAATTAAACGATGCTGGTAAATCCAGCCTGATACTTAGATTTATTCAAATAATTTATTTATCTTTTCTTTGCATTCCTTCTTTTTTGTAGAATATTCTTTTTTGTCTATGCCTATGAAATCCAATAGAGTCTCACTTTTGTCTAAATACTCCAACAATATATCTATACTCTTTCTAGGCTCAATTTTATATTTTGTTATTAATTCCTTAATTTTGCTTAGATCAATATTACCATAAAATAACAGGCTTATAACATCCACTACATCTTTCCTTACCTTTGTTTCGTCGCTCCTGAAATATCCTGAAAGTTTAAGTATTAGCAATACATTTCTCTCAACTACTTTTATACCATCTATAAGCTCGTAGTTTTTAAGTATAAAACTTATGGGAACAAGAAGCTCCTTTTCGGAGAATTCGCTCAGAAAAATATCGATGTAAATGTTATCCATTATTGAGTATTTAATTTTTGTATTTTCATATTGGTTTATTCCGAATTTCCTGAAATATTCTAATTTATCGTATTGTATTGCTATGTCGACATCTAAGCTTTCCTGCTGCTTTGTGTAATAGTATACCGCCCATCCGCCAATTAGTACAAAATCAAGCTCTTTTGCCAGCTTATGCAGCACATTGAAGCTGTCTTTTGTTTTCTCTTTATTCCAGAATAGCTTTGCCATAGGTATCATTTATTCTCTTTTTTAATCTTTTTAAGAATTCATAAGAATACCATTCTGTTGTATTCCATAAATCCACATAAAGCTGAGGAATTGAAACGGTATCATGCTCAAGTTTATGGGAGTTTATTTTCTCTTCCAATATTTTATCTGGTTTTAATACAAATAAATTGTAATCGTTTGCCCTTTCAGATAACTTTCTTTCTGGAAACCTTTTCTTTATTTCCATTAAAGAGTCTTCCGCAGCATAAACATAGACACCGCTATAATCGGAAACATCGTTGCCGAACAGGTTCTTGTACCCAGAGCAGCAGGTATACGCTATTTCATTTGGCATTTTCTTTTCAATTTGTTCTGCGTTTTTAACAGGGACATATGTTCTGTATATGATATCTTTATCCATGTTCCTATTTACTGCCCAAAAGGCAAGTAATTTGTCGAAATTTATAATATCAAAATGCCTTAAATACATTTTTACTGCGCCGCTTCTTTTTAATGGCATTATGGCAAAGCTTACAGTATTTGGAGATATGCCTAATTCTTTTGCGATTTCCCTAACTACAAATTTTGATTTTTTATTTGATAATGCCGTTTGAAGTATGTCACGATAAACCAATTCTATTTTCTTCATATACTCGTCCTATGATGCATATCAATAATTTATATATCATCCTATTATCATAGGATAATATAAATATATAAATATTTGCTTTTAGGACAATATACACAGAGCCCGCAAGCGAGTTGTGAACATTCCGTTACTAAAGCCTAACGTTATGTAAGCTTCTTCTCCACTTTTTATGTTTTTTAATGATAATTAGACGTAAGTAACTTCAAAAGATACTTATATATATTTCCTAAACTGAAATTATAATGTGATAATGTGGAACAAAATAAACTTAAAAGAAAAGCCGCAAGGATGATTCACCAGAACTTTGCAAGATTATTACGCTTAAGTGTATATCCTAATGGGAGCGAATTTCCAACAATAACAATATTACTTAAGCCAGTTGACCCAATTAGAGGAAATACTTTATTGACATTTGATGAACATGGATTGCACATAGATGGATATGATATGAGAGATAAACATTTATCCATCAGCTTAAATGGTTTGGCAGTTCTTAGTACCCGTATAGAATTATCTAGAATGTTAAGGCATGAAAGTCTAAAATCAAATTTTGAAATAGATATCCCAAGAGTACATGAAAGGTTACAAACTTTGAAAAAAAATATATTAGTTGATCCAGATATCTGCAGAATATTAGGACCATATGTTTATATTAAAATATAGTTTATTACCAACTTTTATTGTTTTAATTGAAGATTAGACGATAGTAACAACAAAGGATAAGTATATATATTTCCAGAGTAAAATGATTATTGATAAAATGGTAGATATAACAAGAAGAACTTTGCTGAAAAGTGGATCGGTAGTAGTTGCTGGAAGCGCACTATTTTTTTGTCTACGCACACCTGCAAGTAACTATCTAAAAAGTGTACAAAAAGAATCAGAAACAATTGATAGAGATGTTTCTTTTGCATGCTACGAAGGCACAAACGATGAAACCCTGATAAGTTTAAGCTCAAGTAAATTTAGTGAAGTGAAGGAGGCATTAGCCAAAAGAAAGTTTAATTTACCAGAAGAAGCTCAATTAAATCTTAGTAAAGATAATAATGCCTCTGTTTTGGAATATTTGTCGGAAAGAAAAGATTTGACAGCGAAGGCAGCAGACAGCATAATGGATAATCATAGCAGTTATGAACAAATTAATAGCAATATTATACTAAACAACATAGCAGCAAAAATATCTACTTCGAAAATAGATATAATGATTCAGTTAGTAGAGATGTCAACACATAAAGAATCAGTATTAATAACAATAGCAAGAAGGGACGACACTCCAAAAGATATACTTGATTACTTGGCTAAAAGTCCTAATTCGGAAGTGGCCAACACAGCAGAGAAAAATCTAGAGAAGCAATAATATAGCTTCTTCTCCACTTTTTGTTATTTTTAATGAAAATTAGACGAGAGTAACTTCAAAAGATAAGTATTTATATTTAGAAATTCATAGGTTTCATGTGAATAAAATGAATACAAATAAAGACAGTAATTCAGGAGGATATACCATTTTGAAATTTTTAGCAACGGCAACAGCACTTTCATGGCTTAGAGATAACAATTTTTTACAGGATTATAAACCTGCAGCAATAAATATACTTAGGAGAGCTGTAGACAATGCAAGTAGTGTAGGACATGTTTTTAACATTGCCAGCGCCAATGTTTCAAATGTTTTTGGGCGATTCGAAAACTTTGCAGAACGATTTACAAATACGGATTTTTACAACAAGGCTTTAACTTCGATTGGACTTAACCAGTATCGAAATGCAGATTCTGCTACTCATGCAGTGCTTGTTTTTGGGACTATTGCAAGCATAGCTGTTGTTGGGGCATTTACTTTGAATTCGTATAGGTTTCACCTAATGAATAGTGCCCAAAAATTTAGGAGTAAACAACATAAATCTGCATCTTTGTTGAGAAGACAACCAAATCGTTAAGGCTTTAATCTTATTTTACGATAGGTAATTATGGAAATAATACACAGCAATGGCAGATTCTACATTAAAACAGGTAATGGAGAGGCAGAGCTCTTGTACAATAAAATAAACAGCAATGCAATTTCCATATACCATACATTTGTACCTGATAAGGGGAGAGGCAAAGGAATTGCGGAAATGCTTGCAAAGGCTGCCTTTGAATTCGCAATAAAAGAAAAATTTAAAGTAAGGCCGGATTGCCCCTACATACCACACTTTCTTGAAAAGAATCCTGAATACAAAAAATATATTGTCTAGGTATTTTTATGCAGGAATCTTTCGAAACAAAAAATCTAGTAATAAAAAACGCCTCTTCAGAGCTTGGCATAGATAATTTACTAGATGAATTGAGAAAAATCAACAGCAACAAATCAGTAATACAAATATTCGATACCAATTCAGTAATCAACAGAACACATTTGATAGCAGCCTACGTCAATACAATTACTGCATTCAAAAATAAAACAAATAAGACAAAAACAAAAAGTATTGAAATGCTTCTTTTTGCTGCGATGACAGACCAGATAGCAAACGCAATAGAAGTTTCAGGAGCAAAGGATAATTCAAATTTCATAATATTCTCCAATACCATGCAAAATCTTAACAAAGCAAAAAAGTTTGTTAAGATAGGTACTGATTTTAATGCATCAAAGGATGAGATCCAAAAGGCGTCAAGAATTCTTGGCATCGGATTCAAGAAAAATGACAGGAGAGCAATCAACCTCAAGATACTGGAAAAAATGGCGCTTTCAAGGCTGGGTTCGGATTGACCAAAAATCAGCATTTGTCAATAAATAATTGATATATCAATTAATAAGCTAAAAAAACGAACATTATTTAAACATATCGCCACATAATATTATATCATGGAGCGCATAGTCATCAAGTTCGTAGAGCGTCCTAACCTTAATGATCAGGAAAAGATGATAAAATGGTTCTGCGAGGTATTCGGATTGTCGAGCGAGGAGAATCCAGATTCAATAGAAGAGCAGATACTCAGGAGTTTTATAGATGCAGCTTACAAAAATGAAGGATTAGGCAGCTCTGAGCTCAATCTCGATACTGAGCTTGCCAGAAGCACAGTAATATACCATTTGAACAGGTTCATAGATGCAGGATTGCTTGTAAAAAAGGGCAGAAAATACTATTTCAGGGCATCTGAGATGTCAAAGGCAATAGAGGAAATAGAATACGACATAAACAGGGAAATGCAGAGAATGCTTGACACAGCAAAGGAATTCGACAAACTAATGGAGCTTTCCATGAAGAAGAATTCGAAGAAAATTAAAGGTGGTACAAATACCAAAGGAGAACTCCAAAAATGAAGAAGAGCCAATTCAAGAATCAAAGGAAGAAAATGCAATTGAAAAGCAAGAGAAGGAAGAGCAGAACTATGCAGAATTAAGAGAGCAATTGCTCAGGCTTGCGGCCGAATTCGATAACTACAAGAAAAAGGCAAAAAAGGACATAGAATACTCGGAAAAGCTTGGGAAGGCATCGCTCATGAAGAGTCTGCTGCCAATAATTGATGAATTCGAGCTTGCCATGCTTGCGATTAACGATTCTAAGGACAAAAACGTTGGAAAGGGCATAGAAATGCTATATTCAAATTTGATTGGTACACTCAAGAAAGACGGATTAAGCGAGATTGATGCAAGTGGAATATTCGACCCTTACAGGCAGGAGATAATCATGACAAAAGAAAGCGAAGAGAAAGAGGGAACAATACTAGAAGTCGTGAAGAAAGGCTACATGTTTGGGGACAAACTGCTAAGGCCTGCATCTGTCATAATAGCAAAAAAAGAAGAAAAAAATGAAAATAAAGAGGAAAAAACTGAATAATATTTAATGGTGAGAAGATGAAAATAATTGGAATAGATCTAGGAACATCAAATTCTGCAGCGGCGATACTGGAAGGCACAAGGCCTGTGATAATACCAAGCCTTGAAGGAATTTCCTTGTACGGAAAGGCATTCCCGAGCTATGTTGCATTTACAAAGGACGGCCAGCGATTAGTAGGAGAGCCAGCAAGAAGGCAGGCTGTAGCAAACCCAGAAGGCACAGTAACAGCATTCAAGAGAAAGATGGGAACCGATTACAAGTACAAGATATTCGGAAAGGAATACACACCTCAAGAGCTTTCTGCTATGATATTGCAGAAGATAAAGCACGATGTTGAAGCTTATCTTGGAGAGGAAGTCAAAAAGGCAGTAATAACAGTGCCAGCATATTTCAACGACAATCAAAGACAGGCGACAAAAGATGCAGGTGAAATTGCAGGTTTGGAAGTACTAAGGCTTGTTAATGAGCCAACGGCAGCTGCACTTGCATATGGATTGAACAAATCAGACAGGGAAATGAAAATATTGGTATATGACTTCGGAGGAGGAACCCTTGACGTTACAATCATGGAATTCGGAAAGGGTGTTTTTGAGGTAAAGTCAACAAATGGAGACACTCAATTAGGAGGAACAGATATGGACAATGTAATAGTTGACTTCCTTGTTGGTGAGTTCAAGAAAACAAGCAGCATCGACATTACAAAGAATCCCCAGGCAATGCAAAGATTGAGGGAAGCAGGAGAAAAGGCAAAGATAGAATTGTCAACTTCATTGAACACTGACATTAATTTGCCGTTCTTTGCACAGGATGCAAGTGGTGCTCCGGTAAATTTCACTTATACATTTACCCGTGCAAAACTAGAGAGCCTTGTAATGCCCATAATAGAGAAGACAGGAAAACCAGTAAAACAAGCGTTGCAGGATGCAAAATTGACATCGGCAGATATAGACAAGATAATCCTCATAGGAGGACCCACAAGAATGCCTGCAGTGCAAACATTCATAGAGCAATTGTTAGACAAAAGAGTCGAGCATGGAGTAGATCCCATGGAAGCTGTTGCATTAGGAGCGGCAGTCCAAGCAGGAGTATTAACTGGAGATGTAAAGGACTTGGTGCTTCTTGACGTAACGCCATTGTCACTAAGCATTGAAACATACGGAGGAGTTGCAACAAAATTGATAGAAAGAAATACAACAATCCCAATAAAGAAAACACAAACGTTCACAACAGCTGAAGACAACCAAACACAGGTGGATGTCCACATAGTGCAGGGAGAGCGAACGCTTGCGAAGGACAACGTAGATTTAGGACGATTCCAGTTAACGGGATTGCCTCCATCAAGAAGGGGAGTTCCTCAAATAGAGGTAACATTCGACATAGATTCAAATGGAATACTGCATGTTACTGCAAAGGACAAGGCAACAGGAAAGGCGCAGAGCATGGACATTGTTGCACCTCACAAGATGAGCAAGGATGAAATAGAAAAAATGGCAGAAGATGCAAAGTCTCACGAAGAGGAAGACAAGAAAATAAGGGAAAATATAGAAACAAAAAACAGTGCAGAATCGTTGGTATATACAACAGAAAGATCACTTGAAGAATTCAAGGACAAAATTCCAAACGACATAAAAGAAAAAGTAGAAAGCGCAAAGAAAGAATTGGAAGAAGCACTGAAAGGCGATGATTACAGCAAGATAAAGGAAAAAAGCAACGATCTGCAAAAGACTTTAGAAGAAATAGGCGCTAGCATGTACAAGGGCACTGGTCCAGAGGACCAGCAAAGTCAAGGTCCTAATGACGGACCAAATGGCTCTGGCGCAACAGCAGATGCAGACTACAAGGTTCAATAATAAGCATGATGCAAAATGGCAAAAGACTACTATGAAGTATTGGGCATAGGCAAAAAAGCAAGCACAGATGAAATAAAGAATGCCTATAGAGGGCTTGCACTTAGGTATCATCCCGACAAGAACAAGGAAAAAGGCAGTGAAGAGAAGTTCAAGGAAATCAATGAAGCCTATGCAGTGCTCAGCGACCCGGAAAAAAGAAAGCAGTATGATTCATTTGGACCGGAAGGATTCAGCCAGCATTATACAACAGAGGATATATTCAGGAATGTGGACTTCGAAAGCGTATTCAGGAACATGGGCTTTGACATGGGAAATTTTGGAGGAGATGACTTCTTCGAAAGCATGTTCGGGTTCAATCCAAGAGGAAATGTAGGCAATGATATACTTGCAAGAGTGCAGATAAGCCTTCAGGAAGCGGCACATGGAAGTACACAGTCGTTGAGCATAAGGCACATAAAGGTTTGCGACAGGTGCAAGGGCAATGGAGCAGAGCCTGGAACAAAAATAGTAAAGTGCGATATGTGCAATGGTACAGGACAGATGAGGAACACTCAAAGAACACCATTTGGAGTCATACAAACAATAGGCACATGCACAAAATGCAGAGGCAGCGGAAGATCATTCGAAAAGGCATGCAAAAAATGCAATGGCTCTGGAGCAATGCATGCAGAAGACAAAGTAGAAGTGACAATTCCAAAGGGAATTGCCACAGGAACACGGCTAAGACTTCAGGGAATGGGAGACTACGGCAACGGAGAGCCTGGAGATCTTTACATTGATGTTGAGGTAAAGGAAGACAGGACTTTCAAGAGAGTTGGCGATGACATTTACACTGAATTGCATGTGCCGTTACATGTCGCGCTTCTTGGAGGAGAGGCATCGGCGCACACGATAAAAGGAGACAAGAAAATAAGCATAGAAGAGGGAACACAAAACAGCAGCAAAATAACACTTAAGGGAGAGGGAATGCCGCATTTCAGAGGCTCAGGACATGGAGATGAAATAGTAAACATAATAGTTGACATTCCAAAAAAGCTAACAAACGAGCAGAAAGAGCTTGTAAGAAAGCTGGCGAATTTGAACCCAGACGATGACAAAAAGAAAAGATTTGGAATATTCTAATCCTTCCTAAGATGATTCCCATTACTATTTTCAAGTGAGTTTATTAGCTCTGCAACTAAATGCAATCTATGCCTTACTTCAGGCGATTCATTAATGCCATGCATAGCAGGACTTATTACCAATTCTTGTACAACTCTAGTTGAATCGGTATTGCTGCTGTTCAATGCGCTTTTTACAATCTTACATACCATTATATCCAAACTTGCGTCTTTACTCTCTTCAAGTACTTTAAATAGAAGTTCACCGACTTTTGATCTTACGCTTTCAAGTTCACCAAAAATTTTCTTTTCTTTTTCCTCGACACTCTTCACGCCCCTACTTGCAAGCCAACCATTATGAGCTTCTTTTATTTTTGATTCTTTTTCTTTTGCCCTCAATAGGTCTTTATAAATTTTAGATTTACTTCTAAATAGAATAACCGCAAGTTTATCACCCAAACTTAAAGGTTTTGGCGCTCCAGTTATTGGATCGTGGAGATTTATGCCCAGTTTTTCATCCACGACTTTCATCATTGCTATTGTCTGTTCCTTATCTATTTTACGAAAGAGGCTTTTGTAATCCATCATGAGCGTATTCGTTAATCTTTTTAACACATCGCCCCTTAGCTCTTCATCACCGTCTATAAGTAATTTTTTTAAGTATTTGGAACCTAAATCAGACCACAAATCAATTTCTGAATT
Organism: Candidatus Micrarchaeaceae archaeon; assembly: GCA_050013715.1. GTDB lineage: Archaea > Micrarchaeota > Micrarchaeia > Micrarchaeales > Micrarchaeaceae > UBA12276. The sequence continues at coordinate 785 of JBEKES010000034.1, read as the reverse complement.
GAAAATAGTGAAAATCATACCTGTTGCATGTTCTCTGCAGCCTAAACTTTTATCTAATGCCATGTCTGCAATAGCTGAGTATACTTCTTCGTTGTGTATTTTTATGCGTTCATAATTTATGTTGTTAAAGACAATAAGCACTGCATCTGGTCTATCTCTTCTAGTATACTCCAATTTTCCAATCTCGGTCTTTAATTGCTCTGCCATAATTTCAGGTTTAGGCTCTTTGAATCTTTCCGCCAGTATTCTGTTTATGATTTTTATTTGTTGGTCTTCTATTGTCTGATATTGCGATGTTTTCTTTTTTGCCGTAATTTTAAAATCAGAACTAGATTGTGTTTCCCTTAATGGTGTTGCTGCAGATATGCTACTGTGCATTATAAAACCTACCCTAATTCGTCAAGAGATATTGTGTATTATTAGATATTTATACTTTTAAAATGAGAAAAAGCATTTAGAAAGTAATAAATATTACCAAAGTCATATTTAGTTATCAGTTCATTTGTGATAAAATGGAGCATAGTAGAAATTGCAGAAATCCAATTAAACGCAGGCATATTGGAAAAGATAATATAAGAACAGAAACAATGCCAGAACGTGGTTTAGGAGTTTTTGTTAGAATAAAAGATGGAGAACTTCCTGAATTGGATGATTTAATGCAAAAATTAGTGGAATTGAAGAGGGAAAACAAAGCCGGCAAATCCTTCAGAATAAATAGCGGTTTGGAGCAATTGATGAAAGATCGTATAATTTCAGAAAAAGTATATGATGCAATCAAAAAATGG
>JBEKES010000033.1:0-9880 GCA_050013715.1 Candidatus Micrarchaeaceae archaeon | reverse complement strand
GTTTTGTCCAGTGTTCAAACAAGAATATTCTGGTGAACCTTTAGGTGATTCTTCTCTGCTCCACGTTTCAACACTCTCTGCAAGTGTAATCATTTCCTTAAACATTAAATTTCTAGTAATCTGTCTTGTAGTTTCTGGCATAGTACCACTCAATTTACTCTGTTTTGTTAGATATTTATAGCTTCCTATACAAATTTACAGTGGATTTGTCGTCGAAACTGCTCCCATCGAACAGAGCGTTTTATGTCCAAATCCCTTTTGGTGTCATGTGGTGTCAAATGACCCCATTCCGAATGGTTCTGATTCAAGAAAGGTATGAATTAGGCATGGAACCAAACTTTCTAAATGTTTAAAAAGATGAACATATAAATGATATTAATGGAATCAATAGACGTTAAAAAAATTACAGAAGACCTTATAAAGCTACAAAGAGCCTATTCCTTTACTCCAAGAGCTATGGTTACAGAAGAACGTTACAGAAACCTTGTCGAATCAGGAATACTCAAAGATTATACTTATGATTCATTAGCTATTAGGGAACCGCTTATAGAACATGTAGGAAATTTACCTATAATTGCCTCCTATTTACATCCTTATATTGAACATAAAAACGAAGTCGACCTTGGTAGAGCTTTGATTATGTTATCAGTGCATGATATAGGCGAAACGAAAGTTGGTGATATTCTAACCTATGCAAAACAAGAATCACATGTCGAATCAGAGTTTAAAGTAGCAAGAGAATTGTTACCTGATTACTTGTATGCCTATTTTGAAGAGATAGAGAAAAGAGAAACAATGGATGCTAAATTTGCAAAATCGGTTGATTCTATAGCTCCTTTACTACATGAAATGCCACTTCCAAAGGTTACACTTGACAGGTTTAAACATCACAATTTTGGCATAGAAAATATAATTGCTAAAAAGAAAGCCCATTTTGAATGGGATACTGTCTTGAAAAGTATGTTTGAATATATAATAGAGAAATATACTCAAATGGAAGGGTAGCGTATTATTTATGCAAAGCTGTTTCACTTTTATGAAAAAAGAGGGGGATTTGAACATCCGACTGTAAAACGTGTTTATCAAAAAATCCTTCTACGACAAAAATTCCTTTGCTCCCATCGGGATTTGAACCCGAGTCGCTGGGTTGAAAGCCCAGTGTCCTTGGCCGGACTAGACGATAGGAGCACAAAATTGATTTATAAATACATATTATTAATGTTTTCTTATAAATACTCTCTGATTTGCCTATTATAAAAGTCGGGAAAACCTATTGAAAAGACATAAATATCTTGGAACTATAATACTTGCAGGTGATACAATGATAATCGCACCAAAGAAGCTATTTGAATTAAATGAAAAGTATAATCTTATTGAAAACCTTTCTGAAAGGGAAGCTAATCCTGAAGGTGTGGGAATTGATGTGAGAGCTGGTGAAGTCTATAGATTGAAAGGCGACAGCTTTCTTGGTGTAACTGAGCGAAAAACCCCAGAAATGGAGCTTATTGCTGATATTAAAAAAGGTGATAAGGAAATAATACTTGAGCCCAATGAAATGGTCCTTGTCAAGACAATGGAGAAAGTCAATCTTCCTGGTGAGAAGATAATTGTTAACGAGAATGAACCTCCTATGCTGATAATGCAGGATGTTCGACCAAGAAGCACTCTTCAAAGATGCGGCATATACTTCATGGGAACCAAGACCGATCCTGGATATTCCGGCGAGCTTACCTATGCATTGAAAAACGTAAGCAATCACAGATTCAAATTAGAGCTTGGCGCAAGGTTCGCCAATATAATATTCTATACTGTTCTTGGAGATGTATTCAGAAGCTATGATGGCCAGTGGAAGGGAGGGCGCGTAACTACCGCGAAGAAGGAAACTCAGAATTAGCCGATTTCCTTCTGCTTTTCTGGCTTGCCCTTGAATTCCTCACTTATCTTTGATGCCAAAGGATTGTCTGTTCCTGCGTATTTGCCCTTGTAGGCATTTTCCACTGGAGAGCTTACGGGCTCAAACATGATGTTGCAGAACCTCATGCCCGGTATTATCGCAATGGGCAATTTGCCTATGTTGCTTATTTCAAGCGTTATCTTCCCTTTCCAGCCAGGGTCTACGTGCCCTGCAGTTGAGTGCACTATGATGCCTAGCCTTCCAAGGCTTGATCTTCCATCTATTCTTCCTGCTATGTCATTAGGCAACTCAATGGTCTCTTTTGTAATGCCTAGCACAAATTCTCCAGGATGGAGCATGAATTCACCTCCATCTTCTACTTCCATTAAATCCGTATCGAGCTCAAGGTTCTGATGCGCAAGATCGATATGCGACCTGTGCGTTGTCTTGAATAATCGGAAAGCATTTCCTAGTCTGAGATCTACTCCAACCGGAGAGACTTGAACATCTATGTCGCAAGGCTCGATCTTTATCTTGCCGCTTTTTAGGTTCAGTTTTATGTCCCTATCTGATAATACCATTGAATCACTCAAATATCATTCTTTTTTGCTTTCCTGCTCTTTCAGCTGCGCAAGCTTCTGGTCTATCCTCTTTTCGCTTTCCAGCCTTGGCAGCGCATATTCGTTCATGTCCACTTGCATGTACTGCGTAAGCAGAGGATGCACCTTCTCTATTTCTGTTTTCATTTTCTGCGCCACTTTCCTGTAGTCCCTATGGCCTTGCTTTGTGGATCGCAATTCAGTCAAATGATGCACTTCGCGCATGTTGAGCTTCATGTACCAGCGCATTCTGTAGGATCTTGGAACAGCATATTGCGCTTCCACTGGCATGTCCTCTGCTATTTTCTTGTATACTTCTACCATGCTTTCCATCAATTTACCGTATTGCTTGTCAAGGCCTATGTCGGCAAGCTCAAAGGGCATGTCAAATCCTAGATCAGTTGTAAGCCTTTGCCTTTCAAGGGTCATTACCCTATGCCTGTGCAAGTCCCGGAATATTCCATAATTGGCGCACATCTCAAATGTATAGAATGAATTTTCTAATGATCTGCCTGGCTTGTCTCTCCTGTTCCTTCTTTTTGAGAGATAGGAAGCGACCAATTCCTTCTTCTTCTCAAGGTTCATGCCTTTTATCACTTCCTCAAGCTTCTCTATTGGCATGTTAGTATATGAGAAAAGCATGCGCGATATTACCTTGTCATCGCCATTCTTGTCGTAATCCACAAGCCTTACATAGGCTTCAGTTGGAATACCAGGAGCATCAAGCGAATTGCCTTTTGCGAAAGAGTACATCGCCTCTTTTGTTCCCATCAAATATTCCGAAGGCTGCGCCCTCTTTACAAAAGCTGGAAGTGTCTTTGTAAGCTCTGTGTGTATGCTGGTGGCAAGCTCCTGGCCCTCTCCGAGCCCTGAGGAATAAAGCTTGTTGAGCAAATACTCAAATGCACGCCCATTTCCGAATAATCCAACATTGGTGAGCCTAGATGCTGGAAGCATGTTCTTCAATATGTCGCAGGCTTTTGCCCGTATTGCGCTGTTGTAGGCTCTGTCAGTTGCATCGTCCTGCTTTGGTTCAGCTTCCTTTATATATTCAATTACTTTTGGCATCCATTCAACATAATTATCAAAAAGATTGTCCATGGCATTGGAATAAAGCGATTCATGTTTTGATTCCATGATTTTCGGCTCTCTGTACCAGACGTATTTCCCGTTAACTTTCTTGTCAAAAAGTACATACCTTGCTGATTTTTCTAGTGGTGATATGCCAATCCTTGAATCCGTTAATATGTCGCCGGCAAGGCTGGATACGTTTTCGCATGCGATGTGCTCTCCTGCTAGTTCAGCAACAGAATCATCTCCATAGCCCACTAGTATTCTCTGGTAGAAGTCTTCAGCCTTTTTTATTGCCAATACGGAATCTACGTTGCTTGCAGGGGCTCTTGTACCTATTGCCTCAAGTACATCCTTTTCAGTTATGAATTCATCAAGAAGTAATCTTCTTGCACTTTTGTCAGATCTGCTGTACCTGGAGAAAAGAGTTCCTTTTATTACATCTGGTAAATTGGTAAGTACAAATACGTCCTTTTCCATGTTTGAGAAAAAGGGTTTCATTATCTCTTTTTCGCTGTCTGTAAATTGATCAGTAAAGCCATTGCTAGTTTCTTCCATTAAAGCCCCCAATATCTATTATTTTAATAATTTATAATGGTTTCGGGATAATACAGTTTCGGGTTCTGTCAGTTAAGTATATATATTTCCTAACTCATAAAAGTACTGATAATATGGTAAACAAAGTAGCAGCATTAAAAACGCAATTACCTTCCTTTGTGGAAAGGCCCTACGGAGGCAATTTTAGATTAGATGCAAGTTCATCGGTTATAGTAATAAATCCTCATAAGAGCACAGCTGAAGGAATAAGCAACAAAAAACTTAAGGACGGTTTACGCGGTCATGATGGAATAGCAATGGAACATGTTAAATTTTTGAGATATGCAGATAGTCAAGGAGATGACGGTAATACTTCATTAAGCTATACTTTTGAAAATGATGTTGGTGCGATTATTACAAGGAAATTCAAAGTTGGAGATTATTTCTTATCTGTATATAGCGATGGCAAAAGCGGATTTTGGCACGTCCTAGAAAATGACTCGGATAGACCTATAATGCTAATGATCTCCTCTAAAAGAAAGCTTACACACCTTGCAAGAAAAGATAAACATGATCACTAGGAGTAATTCTTTAGTTCAGCAACAGAAACAAACTCTTCATGTCCTGATGCTTTAAGTATTCTATTCATAAGGGCAAAACCTATTCCTCTTTCCGGAAAGCTTTGTATAAATGCTATTTCTGCATCTATTTTATCAAGTTTTCTAAAAGAGTCAAAAAGGTTTTTTGTTATTTCATACAAATTTTTCTCACTGCCCAAACTCATTGTATTTTTGTCACTTAATTCTTCCGACATCTCACTACTACATAGAATAATAAATTTTTTATTTTTGAACATATCTGGAATTTTTGTAATCAATTCCTTTTTAACTGCAAGCAGTTTTGTTTCAGGTGCATAATGGCGATATTTCATTCCTGGCGCTATTGCAGTTTCCGATTCATTTAATTGGGTGTTGATGGATTTTGGTATTGTTATTTTACCTAAATACTTTTCAAGTTCTTCAATCGTGTAGGCACCCGGTCTCAGAAGTACGTGGGGATTTACTGTCATATTAACTATTGTAGATTCTATCCCAAATGCAGTATCCCCTCCATCAATTATGAGATCAACTTTTCCATCGAAATCTTTTATGACATGCTCTATTCTTGTCGAGCTTGGTTTTTTCGAGATATTTGCACTTGGCGCTGCGATTGGCACCCCGCTTTGTTCTATTAATGCAAGTGCAATTGGATGCGCTGGCATTCTCACTGCTATTGTTTCAAGATTCGCGCTTACCTCATTTGGTATGTTCTTGTTTTTCTTTAATATGAACGATATGGGCCCCGGCCAGAGTATTTTTGCTGATTCTATGAACTCATCAGTTATTCCGGTTGCAACTTCATCAAGTTGATTCAATTTTGATATATGAACAATAAGCGGATTATCCATTGGGCGGTTTTTTGCATTGAATATTTTTTTACATGCATTTCCGTCAAATGCGTTTGCGCCAATTCCATACACTGTTTCTGTCGGAAAAACAACAACTCCACCATTCTTTATTACTTCTGATGCTTCTCCTATCGCCTCTTTTTCAGGATTAATTGCATTAACCTTCAATATTCTTGTCATTTCTATCAACTTGCCCTAATAATGGAAATATTATATATTTTTGTAACTAATATATTAATGGTTTTATGAATATAGATCCTGATGACATAGGTATAGCAAGGAAGGTATTATGGCCTAACGAAACAGTGGAAGGCACGATAAAGCAAAGAAGAATAGGGCCTGGGGGCTCAATGATAACTCCCACAAGCGTTGTCGTAACGGATAAAAGATTAGTGATAATAAACAGGGCCACACTTGGCTTCAGGCAAGACTATGAGGTAATACCATACAACGCAATAACTACAGTAAGGCTCGAGCACGGAATAATATCCTCTTCTGTTTTCATAAGAGTCCAAGGATATGATAGGGACAAGGGTCTTCTTCCTGGCAACAAAGAAGAGGGTGAGATAGATGGCCTTAGGAACAAAGATGCTGTGGAGCTTACTGATTACATAAACAAGAAAATAGAGGAAAGGCTAGATGCGCAAACCGAGGTAGACAAGGAAATATCTGGAAAGGTAGACGCTCAAGGCGGTGCATATATATTCTGCACAAAATGCGGCACTAAAAACGATGCCACTTCAAGATTCTGCATCAAATGCGGTGCGCAATTAAGCACAAATTGAATTTCTTCAAAACCGCATAAAAACTAAATGCTTAATAAGTTGGAAAAAAGAAGTATAGTTGATTGAATGGAGAATAATAATCTTGCTTATCTAGTAATAATTGTAGTGGTTCTTGTATTCGGCGCATTGATTGCTATCCATTTAACGCATAGCGGCATTTATGGGAATTATAACAACTACACTAGCAACAACAGAAATATGATCGTAATAACTGCAACAGGAGCAGCCTCAAATTCATCATCTCAGGCACAAATGTATGTTACGATAAATGGAACTGGCTCTACAAATGCAGCTGCAGTTCAAAATCTCTCTAATGCATTAAACACATTCAATTCAACAATTGTCAAGTATGTAAATGGAAACTTAAGCGATGTGACAACAAGCAACTTTAATGTTTATAGAATATACAACACAAGCAACTTCATGGCATCAGAGGATCTCACAATTATAATTCCTCAAATCAAGAATGTGGGCGCAGCGATACTTGCGCTTTCCAGTATACCAAATGTTTATGTAACAAGCGCAAACCCTATACTTTCTGCAAATCAAACAACACTGCTTAGGTCAAAGGCCCTTTCCAATGCTCTTGCAAATGCAACAGCGCAGGCGAAGGCATTGATACCCAGCAATCAAAGCATATATTCAACAAACATAACCGTGGATGATTATTACTTCTATCCATTGTATGGAAGCGCATCTGGGGCTTCTGTAAATTCAACAGGTTCATTGCCTCCTCAATTCTACAGCGGAACAAACCAGGTAGTAGAACGGGTAACAGTTACATTTTATTATGGAAGGGTTGTAAAGCCCATAATCAGATAATTAGTTTGTAGAATATGCTTATATACTGAAAGGCAAGAACCGCTTAAAAGAAGACGCTTCAAAAAACCAAAACCAAGAAAAGATAAACTTAGCACTTAACTCAAATTCTATTTTTTTAGTATATGCTTCTTTAATTCGAATCATACGTCCATGGCTATGGTCCTGTAATGAAGATTATAGAAAAAACAGCAGATGAGGAAACCCTAAACCTAAAGAATCCAGATACTGGAAAAACCCTAAGGGAAGCAATAGCGGATATTGAAAGTGAGAGAATGGAACGGTATACAAAACACATTATGAGGGGTGGAAGTACTGGCGGAAAAGATCGTGTTCAATAAATATATTTTAACCAAGTTGTGAATCATATTCACATATCTTATTCAAGATCGGAATGGCTAGCTCATCTGCAAGAAAACCAATAAACATAACATTTCCAAAATCCCATCTTGCACGGTATTTTACACCAGAAGTTGATTCTGGTTCAAACTTTAATTGTTTATCATGAAAAAATATTTCACATGATGACAAACCACTTACCTTTAAACCTATCAAATCATCACCGCGCAGCCTTTTGCCATCTTTAGTTATTCTAAGTACTGCAGAATGCATTTGACTTTCAGTTCTGAGGCAATGTTCTAATGTTTGGAAAGGCCTAACTGTTGTAGTTGCCATCCAATCACATTAGCCTGCAAGTCCTATCTCTATTTGAACTGTGTCAGGGACTCTTATTCTCATTACCTGTCTTAGCGCCTGTTCATTTCCGTCTATTATAATTAGTCTTTTATGGACTCGCATTTCCCATCTTTCGTAGGTATGACTGCCATCTCCGCATGGTGTTTTCCTTGTTGTGTGCGATAATTTATGCGTAGGCAACGGTATTGGTCCTCCGCACTTGACACCCAAGGATTTTGCAATAGACTTGATCTGATTTGCTATTGCATCTATGTCCTTTGATGCAGTGCTTACCAATTTTATTGTTGCCTTTGTCATTTATTCACTTTATTTCTTGACTACATCGAGAATTACTCCTGCTCCTACTGTTTCTCCCATGTCCCTTATGGCGAATCTGCCCAATTGTGGGAATTCGCTGAACTTTTCAACGCATATGGGCTTTGTGGGTTTTATCTTTACAATGGCAACGTCTCCTGTTTTGATTGTCTCTGGGTTTTTCTCTGCTGTCAAACCTGTTTTTGGGTCTTTCTTTTCAAGTATGTCGACTATTGTGCAGGCAAGCTGTGCTGTGTGTATGTGGAATACTGGAGTGTAGCCCTTTGCGATTACGTTCTGGTGATGAAGCACTATTATCTGAGCAGTGAATTCAGAAACAACTGTTGGAGGATTGCTTGTTGGGCCTATTACGTCTCCTCTCTTTATGTCCTTTCTGTCTACGTCCTTTATGTTGAATCCTATGTTGTCTCCCGGCTGGGCCTGCTGCATTTGCTGATGATGCATTTCAATGCTCTTTACCTCTGATTTTGCGCCGCTTGGCATTATTATGATTGGTTCGCCGACTTTCAATATTCCTGTTTCTACTCTTCCTACTGGTACTGTTCCAAAGCCTTTTATGCTGAATACTTCCTGAACTGGAAGCCTCAACGGCTTGTTCGTTGGTTTTTCCGGTACTATTAAAGTATCAAGCGATGCGAGAAGTGTAGGTCCATCGTACCAAGGCATTTTATCGGATTTCTTTCCTGCATTGTCTCCAAGCTGTGCCGAATAAGGTATGAATAATACTTTATCTGTCTTGAAGCCAAGGCTTTTGAGCAATGTTGTTGCTTCAGCTTTTACCGTTTCGAACTTTTGCTGATTGTAATTGGATACGTCCATCTTGTTGATTCCTACTATCAATTGAGGAACTCCCAATACGTTGATAAGTATTGCGTGCTCTCTTGTTTGTGGTTTTATTCCCTCTTCTGCGCTTATTACCAATACTGCAGCATCTGCCTGGCTTGCTCCTGTTATCATGTTCTTAACGAAGTCCCTGTGTCCAGGTGCATCAATTATTGTGAAAAAGTATTTTGCAGTTTGGAATTCCTTGTGAGCTATATCAATTGTGATTCCTCTTTCTCTCTCTTCCTTTAATTCGTCCATGACGAATGCGAATTCGAATGTTGGTCTGTTTACCTGCTGGGTAATTTCCTTCAATCTTGCTATATCTCTGTCTGTTATTGCTCCGCTCTCGTAGAGAAGTCTTCCTACTGTTGTTGACTTTCCGTGGTCAACGTGCCCTATAAAGATTAAATTCATGTGTGGTTTGTCTGACATCTATTTCACCAATTTAGCGTGATAATTCCTAAGTTAATAATAAGACTATGCAGTCTATTAAGCGCTTAAAATAAGCCTTAGAACATTATACTTTTATATATGCAAGATATAAAAAACTATCTGTTTTTTGTCGATATTAAAGCAAATAAAACTTTAGGCTTTTCCAAACCAATTTGCCATAATATATGTGACCTCTTTTGATAGGAAAGTTCTAAAAGGCATTGCAGAATATACCAATAACTATGATAGACTGGTGGAATGACCTTTATACAAGTTGTTGGTGAAAAGCCTTTTGTTGAAGTTTTACGTAAAGAAAATGGTAAACCTAGAAAACCGAAGGGGCCAAAACCAAGAGTGGAAATATTTGAATTGCTAAGAAATGAACAATGGCCAGATAATAAAAAAATCATTACAGCTCTGGAGCAAATGGGAATAAAGGGCTCAAACAGAACTATCACTA
>JBEKES010000032.1:0-10224 GCA_050013715.1 Candidatus Micrarchaeaceae archaeon | reverse complement strand
TATTCTTCCCTTGCGCCCCAATGAATCGGCTACAGTGGTTACCTGAAGAGCCAATTCTCTCGTTGGAACTATCACCAATGCCTGGGTGTGCCCTTTGTGTTCTATGGATTGGAATATTGGAACAAGAAATGCCCCTGTTTTTCCGCTTCCCGTCTTTGATCGCACTACTAGGTCCTTGCGTTGCAGAATTACAGGTATCGACAATTCCTGAACTTCGGTCATGTTGTGGAAGTTCATTAATCTTAGTGCTTCTAGTAATTCTGGCTTTAGATTAAGCTCTTTAAATTCTTTCAATTTCTTCACCTAAAAAGTAGAAAATTCACTTTATTTGTTTATATCTTACTTTGTTTTAAGTTATATTATACTATTTAACCTATAGGTTAAAAGGGCTTTGGATACGCCCCAATTATTGGACTCTTGGACATTATACATCAAATTAATGTAAAAGCATATATATTTGAAATGTGATAAGCGTTAGGTGATGAGATATGCCAACAAAGGAAATGGGAAGATTGGAAAAACCTTTCGAACTGAAGATAAGGAAAGGAGGACCAATGGACCAGGGAGTAATGAATACATTAACGGCTAAACTAGAAGAAATAACCAGAACAAAAGTGGATGAAAAAATAACAGTTGCTTATGTAAAGGGTGATGAAAAGATTGAGGTTTCCGGAATGCTGAAGGGATTCGTGCCTTTCGAACATATTGTTGTTGATGAGGAGAAAATACCATTCCTAACGCGCTGGGAGGCCATAGTTGAGATAACCGGAGGAAATCTGCTTTGCAATAATCCTTTTGTTCTGGAAATATACAAAAAGCAAGGATGGTACGGATCACATAAAACAGGCCACAACATTACCACAGCAACGCTTAAAAGGCTCAGGGAGCAGACTTTTGGAAAAGTGCAGAAATAGCAGTTTCGCTAGTCCAGCTTCCAGTGATTCCTTACCAATGACTCAAACGCAGAATCAGGAACCAGCCTTTTTGCAATTAGAAAATTCTTCTCCTTGCCAACGGCATTTCTGAATCTTGGCGACTTTGACTTGATTAATTTTAGAACTGTTTCTGCAATCATTTCAGGATTGCCGCCATTCTCTATTTCTTTCCTGAGCTTTGAAAGAACAGTTTTCTTTGCTTGATTGTATTCAGATATGTTCTTTGAGCTGGTCATTACATCGTCCATTATCCCAGTATTGAAGTATCCTGGCTCTATCAGGGACACATTTATGTTGAGCGATTTTACTTCATTTAGCAGTGCTTCAGAATAAGCAAGTAATGCAGCCTTTGTTGCTGCATACATCCCCTGGAAAGGCACAGGAAAGGTGCCAGCCAGAGAGCCAACGTTAATTATCTGGCCGCTTTTCTGTTTTCTCATTATTGGAAGTGCAGCATTTACCATTCGACATACGCCAAAGAAATTTGTTTCGAATTGGGACTTTGCATCCTCAATGGTAGTTTCCTCTATTGCTCCAGTAATTATGTAACCGGCATTATTCACAAGGACATCAATGCGTCCTGTTTTTTTAATTAATTCGGAAATGCATGCATTTACTGATTTATCTGAATCAATATCCAATTGCAGCATTTGGAAGCCATTTCCCTTTGCATTGGGCTTTCGGCTGGTCCCGAATACAGCATATCCGCTTTGGGAAAGCAGTGTAGCTGTGCTTTTGCCAAATCCTGATGAAGCTCCGGTTACCAAAACAACCTTTGAATCAACCATTAAATCAATAAGTATTGCACATAATAAAATAAATAGATTACACAAATAATATGGTTGAATATATGCTATACATAGAAGCGCCGCAGGAATATGAGGGATCTAAGAAAAGTATCTTTCTGGCTGGTAGTATAACAGGAGCGGCAGATTGGCAAAGCGTTATCATCGGATTGCTTAAAGACGAAGATCTCGTAATTTTAAATCCGAGAAGAAAAGTATTTCATACAAGCAATAGCAAATACGATGAAGAGCAAATCAGCTGGGAAAGAAAATACATGAAAAAGGCAGATGCAATCTCTTTCTGGTTTTCCAAGGAAACGCTTAGCCCTATAACTTTATACGAACTGGGCGAATGGACATCAACTGACAAAACAATCTTCATAGGAATTGATAAACAATATCAAAGAATCGAGGACATTGAGATCCAGACAAAGCTGGCAAGATCTGATGTCAAAATAGTACATGATATTAATGCGCTTGCAGAACTAATTAAAAATTGGAACAGTTTGACTAATTAGGTTAATCTTAAATATCTAGTAAGAGGCAATTATACTAGGTAATAATTTGGTATATAAGGAAAATAAAAGAAATGCTACAACTAGCGCTCATGGAGTAGACGTAGAACAGACAAGGAGTGTTGTTACAGATGAATATCACCAAAAGAGCAAAGAAGTTTACAATAGATCAAAACGAAGAGCCCAAAACACAGATATTGCAAGGAAGCAAATAAAAGAATTTATTGAATCAGAAACCTCTGCAAAAGGCAAAAAAAGGGTCATAGTTATATTTGGCGATGGTGACAGCAGGATAAACAAGAGGCGTGTGGAAAAGGCAATAGAACTTAATAAAGGAAATGATTTCTTCTTGCTATGTGGAACAGATAAGGAAGTTTCGTCTCTTTCAATTTCCTTACGAACCAATAATATACCGAAAGATAAGATAGCAAGATTAGCAGACTCAATAGACACCGTGGACAACATCAGACAGGTAATATCGACTTTAAAAGATCAAGTATCGGGATTTACGTTAATAACATCTGTTTTTCAAGAACCAAGAACAAGAATTACATTTGGAAGACAGATGATGTCTGAGCACATAAATTTCAATATAGAGTATGAATCGGCAAAACACCCTGATTTGATGAAAGGGCACTGGATAAGACTTGCAGGAGAATATATTGAACTAGGCTTTTCAGCCTTAATTAGATATATACCAGATTTAGGAATATATGAGGGTTTCAAGAATAATTTTGAATTTCTTGCAAATAGTGGCAAGAGATTAGAAGATAAAACATATAGAAGCGGTAGAAGCATAAGGAACAAATTACAATAAAGTAATAAATTCACAATAAATATAATTACTATATGCGCCCTGAAAAACAACACATCAAGTTCAGCAATGTTTTTTCTTTTGTAGATAGCTCCATTAGGGATAGTGTGTTCCCAGGATGTGTGCTTGCAATTGGATTTAGCAATAGTTTAGCAACTTATCCTTTCGGAAAATTAACATACGATAATAACTCTCAAAACGTAACTTCTAAAACAATATATGATGTTGCATCGCTTACAAAGCCCATAGTGACAACTACTTCGATTATGATATTGCTCCAGAAAAAGAAGATATCTTTGAATGATCCCATATACAAATACATACCGGAATGGCTAATCAAAAACAACTACAAATGGAGGAAGAGGATAACAGTGAAAATGCTTCTGCTGCACAGTTCTGGATTGGCCTCACATCTTCACCATTACAGATTGATAAAGGACAGGGAGAAGTTCCTTGATATTGTAATACATAATCATCTGTCACACGAACCAGATAGATCTATAGAGTATTCCGATCTAAATTTCATACTGTTGGGAGAGATTATCGAAAGAATTACAAATCAATCACTCTACACCTTTGCAAAAAAGAACATCTTTCTGCCTCTTGGAATGAGGAGCACAATGTTTAATCCTCCAAGAAACCTCATTAAAAATATTGCACCCACAGAAATCGACAATACTTATCGCAAAAGATTGATCCATGGAGAAGTACATGACATAAAAGCCTGGGCAATGGGCGGAATCTCAGGTCATGCGGGGCTTTTCTCTACAGCTGATGACATATCCAAATTCGCCCAGATGCTTTTGAACGAGGGAACATACAAAGGACATAGAGTACTTGATAAAAAGATAATAAAAAAATTCATTAAAAGATACACCATCAACAATTCATCGCGTGCACTTGGATGGGATGTGCCTACGAAGAATTCTTCATCTGGAAACTATTTCTCCAAAAGCAGCTACGGCCACACAGGATTCACAGGCACTTCTCTTTGGATAGATCCGAAGAGGAAACTTTTTGTGGTATTTCTTACCAATAGAATATATCCGACAAGGCTAAACGAAAAAATCAAGCAGGTAAGGCCCAAGCTCCATGATCTTGTAATAGAAGAATTAGATTAGTATTTATGGAACAGGGTTAAGTTTTGCGTGGCGCATATCGATTGGCATGCTGCGCCTTACAAATGTTTTACCGGAAATTATGTTGTTTATGAATCCTCCATCTATGACAGTGCAGTTGAGCTGCGCCTCCAATTGAAGAACTTTCGCAATGACATTGCTGCTGTTGGTTGTATAGCCCAATAATATCCGGTTCTGGAATCTGGAGAGTTCCTGCGTAGACATATCGAGGAGCGCAGATAATGTAACTCTTTCTATCATATTATCAGGAATTGACAGCATTGCAGCAACGCTGCTTTCCTCTTCAAATCCAAGCCAGACAATTTTCTTCTTGTTTTCCTTGCATATTTCTACTGCTTTCTGCACGCTAATTTTTTCAGGATCTTTCACAGGAGGAGGAAACTGATAAGCAACTATAAGAAGATCTATTATCTTTGCAAGCTTTTCAGCTTGCTCTGTAAAAAGCCCGTCCACTATGACGCTGTTTTCCACGCCTTTTCGCTCAGAGTGCTTTATGTCCTTTGTTTTTATTTCAAGAGTTGAGAGCATGTTGCCTTTCCTTATTGTTGCGGCGGTAACGCAGCGATAGGGAACAATATTCTTGTAGGTAGATGAAAACAACCTTATGCCTGAATAATAATACCAGAATGAGAAACGCACAGTTATGATATTTGCATCGGTTATAACGATAAAGGAAGGAGTTATTGATGACATGTGGCTTTGCTTAAGGCACATTATTACGTCTTCAGTGGAAGATAGTATACCTTCTATTTCAGAGCGCAAATTTATCATATACTAACCCATATCACCCGTATTAATCCATTATAAGCCAAAAAATTTATAGCTTCCTGATTAGCTTACTAAATATTATTTAAGTGATAGCTTTATAAAGCTAATACTTTATAATATAAACATGGATATTTTCTATGCGCTTGCCGATCCGAGGAGGCGCAAAATCATGGAATTGCTTGCTATCAGTGGGGCGTTGTCAGCAACAGAGATATACAAAAAATTTGACGTTACTGCACAGGCAATATCGCAGCATTTGACAATTCTAAAAGAGGCAAAGCTTGTGATCATGGAAAAGCACGCGCAGAAGCATATTTATCAAATCAATCCAGATTCCATGCTTGAGCTTGAGGAATGGACCAGAAAAATGACAGAGCATTGGAATCAGCGCTTTGATGCGCTGGACAAAATACTGGAAGATGAGAAAAGGAAAAATCATATTAAAAAAGGTAGTATGTATGGCAAACGATAGAAAAGAATTAGTAATAACGCGCACATTCGATGCACCGCGCGCACTTGTGTGGAAGGCATGGACAGATCCAACAATATTAAAGAAATGGTGGGGTCCGAGAGGAGTTACGAATCCAACCTGCGAATGGGACGCAAGGCCTCAGGGCAAAATCAACATAGTGATGCTTGCAGGCAAGGAATTGGGCAATTTTGAAGGTCAGGAATGGCCGATGGAAGGAACTTTCAATGAAGTAGTACCAGAAACCAGATTAGTATTTAGGTCAAATGCATTGGACGATGTCAAAAATATTATGATAGAAACAGAAGTTACAGTTGATTTCGAAGAACTAGGAAACAAGACGAAAATGAAATTGCACATATTAGTTATAAGGGCTGGCCCGAAGTCAGAATTTGCATTGCAAGGCATGGAAATAGGATGGAACCAATCGATAGACAAGCTTGTGGAGCAACTGCAAGGTAAGTGATTTAATTCATTTCCTGCGAATTTGCGGAAAGAGTTTCTCATGTATTTCAGAAACATCTTCATACGCATCTTCAGTGACAGAATCTCTCCTACCTACTTTACCTAACACACCGTCCAAATTATATCTGTCACCTCCAATTTTATCAGGTTCACCAAGTTCACTTAGGAAACCAGATCCGTTACTATAGATTTCACGAAGCATGCCTACAAGTTTTTTATATTTTTTCTTATCTATAAATTTTTCACGCTTCAGCATTCCCCTGCTCCTGACTTCGCCTGCAGTTTCCCTTTCTACGATTATATTTCTTTTTGGAGAGACAGTTCTTGTTGCCATTTTATCATCGTAATAATATTGGAGATTCAAGATATATATAGTTTAGCTTCCCAATAGGATAGTGATCACATGGGAAAATACCTATTGTTAATGTACAACAAGGAAATGAGAATGCCAAAGAAGCCAACAAAAAAGCAAATGGAGGACGGAATGAGGCCATGGAGAGAGTACCTAACTCCGCTTATGAAGAAGGGAGTTGTTGAATCCACATCTCCAGTGCAATGGAAAGGCAAATTAGTTACAAAGGCAGGAGCTAAAGACTACAAGGCAGAAAAAGTAGATATAGGAGGCTACATGATAGTAAAGGCAAAGAACATGGCAGAGGCAGTCAAAATAGCAAAGGCTTCTCCGCATGCAAAGACAGGAATGGGCCCTACAACAATAAGGGAAATTGTAGAAGTTCCAATGTAATTCTTTTTCTTTTTTTTATTTTTTAATACTAATTTATAATAAGGGGCTGCCGGGATTTGAACCCGGATAACCAGAACCCGAATCTGGTAGTCTGCCAGGTTAGCTCACAGCCCCCTGAATCATTTTGCACATTTATAAGAGGATTGTGTTTTTATTCTGTGGTTATGCCATCAAATTCCTTGTCGTGCGCCATTGCCTCTGCTTTCGTGCGATGCGTTATCTTGTCTTTGTGGTCCGGAGGAGAATATATCGTATAGAATTTAAGTGCAAGAGTTGTTGATGTATTGATTACATTGTGCCTTGAACCTGCAGGCACTATCACAGCGCTTCCGTCTTTGACAGTGTGCTTTGTACTGTTAACAACAACAATCCCTTTGCCCTGCTCAAACCTGAAGAATTGGTCTATTTTCTTATGGACCTCTGCGCCTATCTCTTCCTTTGGCCCAAGGCTCATGAGAACAAGCTGGCTGTGCTCTGCAGTATATAATACCCTTCTAAAATAAATGTTTTTCTTGGTCTCTTTTTCAAGATCTATTTTGTAGCCCTTTTTTATCTTCATGCTCACCGCCAATAGCTTATTGGAACTCAAAACTTTATTTCTTTGTATTGCATTTGCAATGCAGTATGCAAAATATGAAACATAATCATTTTAAATTCCAGTTGCTTATTCTAGCATATGGCAAAACCAGCAAAAAAGGGCAAGGTGTTCGGCTATGAATTGCTTCTTGACTGCTATGAGTGCAAACCAGAAGTTTGCGGAGAGCTTGAGCATTGCTACAGCTATTTGAACAACATGGTTGACTACATAGGCATGAAAAAGCAGTCTCCCCCATCTATCTTCAGAACAGACAGAAAATCATTTCCGGACAAGGCAGGGCTTAGCGGATGGGTCCCTTTGGCAGATTCATCCATAGTAATACATACATTATCGAAGAAGAACTTCATAAGCATAGACATATACAGCTGCAAGAAGTACAGCCAGAAAAAGGCAATTGCATTTACCAAAAAATATTTTGAGCCCAAGAGAATGGACAAGCAATTCATTCTGCGCGGCGTACACTATTTTGAAGCTTATTCTAAAAAGAAATAGTTGCTAATTCATGAATTTCTTGATATTCAATCCAAACATCAGCATTGTGAGCCAGAACCCTAGAAGCATTGCAGGAAATGCAAATATACTATACAAATTAAGCATTATCAGTGCTGCAACTATTACTGTTGCAATTATAAAATTAGATAAACCCCAAAGTATATTGACCTTTGGCTTAGACTTCTGGCCGAACGGGCTTCTGAATACTTTACCAGCTGCACCGAATACGAAATGAGGCACTCCATTGGCTAGAAGAGACCCTATTATGAAATACCAAATCAAGAAAAGCTCAAGTGCCATGCTCTTTGCCCATTGCAGCTTGAAGGCCGCAATAGTTAGTAGCGTTGCTTGTTTTTATAACTATCTTCTCCTTCCGCCGCCTCCGGAACCCATATGCTGTCCTGCTCCAGGATTGCCCTGAGACCTCATTTGAGGCATCTGCTGCACATGAGGCATTGAGAAATTACCGTTCATCTGCGGTTGTCTACCCCTTTGAAGATTGGCCAACGAATTAACGCTATGGCTGTGGTTAGGATTATTTATGGCATTTGGCCCGACATTTGGTTTGTGAGGATTATTTATTGCATTTGGCCCGACAGGTTTAGGATTATTTGTGCCTTTGCATTCTGCACATGGTTTAGGTCTTGTGGGATGTGGTCCTGGACCAGTTACGGGATTTGGTCTGCCTGTTGGGTTATTGTTGCTGCCAGTAGTTCCGTTTGATCCATTGTTGTTATTGTAGCCGTTGCCCCAATTTCTGAAACCAAACCTTTGTCCGAAGCCACCCCATCCGCCGCGGTAGGCAAATCCTCCATTTGCCCATACGAAGAAGAGGTTTGGACCAAATTGACCCCAGCAATTCCAGGATAGGTTGCCCCATGGATTTATACAATATGGAAGCGTGCCATAGCCCTGCAGATATATTGGCTGCTGTGCATACATCTGTTGCTGCACAATGGCAGTTGCAGGGTCGCTTGAGTAATTAGTATTTTGCGGCGGTTGCTGTGCTTCTTGCGTTTGCTGAGCATTGCCAGCTTGGCTTGCTAAGTTGTTATTTAATGCAGTGATTTGGGCTTGAATTCCTTGTATTTCTCTTTCCAATTTAGATTGACCAGATCCATTGCCCTTATTTGATTTTGTATGTTTATTCTCTTTTTTCTTGTCTTTAGCTTTGGAATCTTTATCTTGAACAGCTGCATTGTTTGTTGCACAATCGGCATTAGCATTATTTACTTTATTATCGCGATGAAGTGCCATATACGCAATTGAAGCAGTTCCTAAAGTAGTTGCTAATAGTATAGATGTGGTTCTAAGCTTTGAACTTCTCCTACTTGCAGGAGCATTTGCATCATCTCTATAGTCATTTTCTCTAGTTGCCATATTACTCATATTATCACCATTTTATTATGATTTAGGTAATATTTAAATGTATCTTTTTGATGAGGTATTGGTTCTTTTTGACGACGTATAATTCTGCATTGATCAGAAAAGTATGGGATTCTTTTTCTGCTCCATTTTTATTTCATGATATAGAGGCATTGCCATTGGAGCTGGTTTTGCCATGGGAATCCGTGTTTTGTCCTATGGGAATAGCAGGCATAAGGACAGCATTATGAATCCTTCCAGTAGTAGCCATCGATACCCCTATGGAATTATTATCGATTATAGATTTATAATGTGCTACTTTAACCAATTATTTTATGGCAAGATTTCTCGAATGAACATAATTTTCATGAAATAAACTGAAATGGAAAATTAGCAATTAACCAATACAGAAACTTAAAGTATCTTGCTGTGCTTATTACTCTTGATAATTGGTGGGTGAATTAAAGTCTCTTATCTTGCACAGGCAATACTTCCCAGTGAAACATTGGCAATGGATGCAAAGGCCAAGAGCCTTAGGGCCAGGGGCTACAATGTAATAAACTTCGGCGTAGGCGAGCCAGACCTTTATACACCTAATAACGTTAAAAAAGAGACGATAGAAGCGGTTAGGAAAAATTTCACCAAATACACAAACGTCATGGGTACAATTGAGCTAAGGGAAGCAATAGCTAAAAAATTGAAGAGGGACAACAGATTGGATTACACTGCATCGGAAATAATCGTCTCAAACGGGGCAAAGCATTCTCTTTACAATGCGATGCTTGCTACAATAAATCCTGGCGACGAGGTAATAATACCTAATCCTTATTGGGTGACATACCCTTATCAAGTAAAATTGTGCGGAGGAAAGCCTGTATTTACGAAAACTGATGAAAAATTCATACCTATTGTTGATGACATATGCAATAAAATAACAAAAAAAACAAAACTCATCGTAATAAATACTCCCAATAATCCGACTGGTGCCGTTTACCCTGAAAAGATACTTAGGGAATTGGCAAATATTGCCATGGACAACAAGTTAATCATAATAAGCGATGAGATATACGAGAAAATGACCTATGAAGGTAGGCACAGGAGCATCGCATCCATCAGCAATGAAGCAAAGGATTG
>JBEKES010000031.1:0-10555 GCA_050013715.1 Candidatus Micrarchaeaceae archaeon | reverse complement strand
TGTGTGCGGCGATAATGTTATTACATAGTGACCCACAAGGTCATCGATGTTGCCTATGTTGTAAAATGGCTCAAGTTTGTAGAATTTTACAAGCAGCGCGTCAATGAATTTTGCAACATTAACCAAATGCTCTGCGCCATTCCTGTTTATCACTAAATCCTGGTGCTTCAATTCAAGAAGCTGGTCATTGTTCTCCAACTTGTTGCCAAAATAGTCCTTGTCGTATCCCAAACTTATCAATTTCTCGATTTTCACCATGGATTCACTGGGATAGAAGTGAGTCATGGGCATGTCAGTGGCATCGAACCTTGAAGTTCCGTCCTTGAATATGTGTACATTGTAATTGGCCCTTAGTATTCCTTTTTCTATCGCCTCTGGAACCTTGTCCCTGCTCCAAAGCCCCTTAACGCCTTTGAGGTTCTTGCTTATGGAGAGGATATCTAATCCTTTCAGCGAATTGTCTATTACCTGCTGCAGGTTTACTGGCCTTAGCTCGCTTGCGAATGCCTTGCCTCCGCAATCCAAGCAGATAGGTTCAATAGTAGTTCTCCCGCAGCTGGTGCACACTCTTTCCATTTTCGCAAAGGAATCATGCTTGCTGCAATAGGGAAGATACACCAATTCCTTTCCAGCAATGCACCTGTATTTCACAATATCTATCATTATGCCGGTGTTGTTGAATTTCTTCTTCTCATTGTTATAGGCTTTGAATATGCTTCTTTCCTTGCCTCCATATTCCGCTACTGGAAACAATACGCTTGGTGCAGGTTTCATAAGGCGCTCCTTTGCCTTTTCCGGACGTCCTATTCTGCCGCCTATTCTTGTGGCCCTTTTCATTATCTTGAACGGCGCCGAGATATTAACCGCATCAAGCGCACTCATATTCTCGTCATGAATTATTTTCTTGTCTTTGTTTAATTTGTTCGAATCCACAAGGCCGATGCTGCAAAGAAGGCTCTGCGCATGGTCGTTGCTTATTATTATGGACGAATTGCCTTCTTTGTGAGGTATGCATAATCTTTCCAGCACGTCAACTATTGATATAGAATTGCTTTCCTTTTGTAGCTCTATTGTCTTTAGGTCGAATATGCTTTCTGAACTGCTTTCCGATTCAGAACTTTGGATTGTTTTTGAAAGCTCATTTAATTCCCTTGCTGTTATGTCAGTGTAATCGTATATGTAAAGCGGATGCATTGGCACATTGTATTTTGCGGAAATATCAAATGCTTCCTTGAATGATAATTCCGAAGGGACTTTTCCCGAGTATCCGTTTTTCTTCAATTGCGCTTCCCAATACTCTTCAACGTAGCTTGTAGGTTGCAGTGGGGTATTTGATTTCTTGAAATCACCATAGGTAACAAGTATGTCCCCTACAGAGATTATTTTCACTATTCTTGACTTGAGATTCCTTGCTGTTTCTATGTCATTGATGCGCAGTGCTTCCCCATCATCCAATTTTACGAAAGGCCCTTCTATTGTATCCACAGGAGCTGCAACACAGCCCTTTCCTGGTTTTTCTATTCTCAATTGCGTGCCGCAGGCTATGAATTCGCCAAGTATGAGCATGGTAGCAGGGCTGAAGCCCTTTGCGGCTATTCCCGTAAGCCTTGATCTACCATATCTTAATCTAAAGCTACCATTCCTGCCAGGATAGGACAGCACAGGCCTTCCTGCAACTAATTCCTGCAAAAATACCATATTCAGTTTTTCCTTTGCATCTTCCTTTGGAGTTTGACCCTTGTCGACTTTTATTATGTTGTTGAGCCAGTTCCAGTCAAGGTCATTGGCCTTTGTGTGCTTCAATACGCTTTTTGCCTTCTGCGCTATTCCTTCGCAGAGCACCAATCCGATTCCTCCCCTTATTTTGTTAGTTATGATCTGCTCTTTCCCATTCTTGTCAAGGCGCTTGATGTTCCTGTGAATATTAACCTCTAATTTTTCAGTAGGTAATCCGTCTACGCAGACAGGACAATTTTCAAGTATTGTGCGGATATCGCTCTCTGGAGGATAATACTGCAATCGCGCAATTCTTGAATGATAGATTTGCATTTCTTCGATGTAGCGCTCTATTTCAGATTGCTGAGGCTTATATGCTCCTATGCCCAATAGTTTTCTTCCGTAATCTGCCAGTGCAACAGACATGGCAGCTCCTGTTCCGCCTGCGCCCCTTATGGGTCCAGCATATAGTATTGCTATGTAATCGGAGCCATCGGTTGTCTTGTGTATTTCTATGCCCTGGATTCCTTCCGTTGGAGCCACGACAATCCCTTCAGTTAATATTGCAAGGCCAACTCTTGTTCCGATGGTAAGCCGCTCCTCGATTGTTTTGCTTTCGAATCTTTTTCCGGTGCATATTTCCCTTACCATCTGGAATGCTAATTCTTGCCTTGAGCGTCCCTGAGCTGCTTCATTTATCATTTGCGCAAGTCCGTCTATTGCCATTATTCCCTCTACTCTTGAGGCAATGTCAGGAGCAGGCTTTATCTCAACAACATTTTTCGGATCATAGCCTTTTGATCGGGCATCAGATGCAACTGCATATGCTAGGTCGAAATGCCTTCTGAGCTCTGCAAAATATTCGTTGGAATCCATGCTTTCACTTGTTGAAGTTTATATGAGTAAACCTGTTTGCCTTTGATTCGTAAATAGGAACAATGCCTGGAGTTGGGATGTGCCCTTTCATTAACTGGAAGTCTGTTGTCGCCTGCCATGTGCCGCTGTTTATTATGTCAACGCCATGATAGTTTGCGCTGCCGTTTTTGTGCACGTGACCCATGTGCAGAATATCAGGGATTTTATCTATTACCATGTTGTCGTTCTTGCTGGGAACTGTTATGTTGCCTCCATATATTGGAGACAAGTGCCTTCTTTTCAGTATTTCGATCATCGGCTTTTCCGGCTTCGCGTAGCTCATGCCAGGTATGGCGCCTATTACCGAATCAAGAGAGGTGCCGTGGTAGGCGAGTATGTTTATACCATGAAGCGTCAGGAAGCTGGGATTTGGAAGTATATGCACATTATCTGCCTTGAAATCGCTTATGAGATCGCTTGTTAGCTGCGGCTGCGGCTCAGCTCTTTGAACCGCATCATGATTTCCAGGTATTACAAAAACATGTATGTAATCCGGGACCATGCTTATCATGTTGAAAAAAAGCTTGTATTGAGCGTATATATCCAGTATTGCAAGGTCCTTGTCCTGATTGGGATACACGCCTATGCCATCAACTATGTCTCCTCCTACCATCAAATATTTTATCTTGCTTGCCAATTCTTTGTGCTCATCGGAATTTCCATTGATCCATCTTATGAAGCTTGAAAAGTTCTTCTCCATGAACTGCTTGCTTCCTGCATGAATATCCGATATGAACGCTATCGCAAGGTCTTCTTCTGTCTCTTTCCTTTCCTGTATGGGCACATCGGGCCATATCATTTCCTTTGCTATTACAAAAGGCCCAGATATCTTTCCCTTTACTGCAATGACTTCATCATTTACAAGATGCCTTGCCTTTTCGAACAGGTCTTTCCCCTGCTGCGAAGTCCCATTCATGAATATTACTTTCGCATCTGCAGTTTCATCCTCTATTATTGACATTATGTTTCCGTTCTTTGTTGTCGTCTTTGTAGTAATTATGCCAAGAACTGTAACTTCCCTCCCATCAGAATAGGATCTAAGCCTTTCAAGATTCGGCACCATCCCGTTCAATGAATTCCTGTGCTGCTCTATTATTCTTCTTAATCGTTCTAATCTGCTTCTGAAATGCTGCACAAACTCATCTACGGTTCCATTGGAGAATTCGATTTCCTTGTTGGTTATGATGTAATTTGCGTCTATTTCAGATGCGTATGCCTTGAATTCCGGTTTTTGAATTATTTCAATGGGAACAGGAGCCTTTTCGAGCTTTATTTCTTCAATTATGTTTTGTATGTCCGCATTGGTGATTATGCTTATTGCAGGGTCTGCGACTCTTCGCTCTATTATCCTAGAAGTTATTGCTTCTATATCTAAACCATCAAGGCTTGCGGCATTCACATCGCCAGAGACAAGAAGCCCCAATTTAGACAGCTGTTTTACCAGTTCCTTGATAGTGTTTTCACCAGGCATCTCAGTTGCTGGTCTTTATCGATTCCAGCATGCTCAGTATGCTCCATACCGCAGTTCTTGCCTGTGCAGGTAGATTTATGTCGTTGCTTATTGCATCGATGTTGTATATCGCTGATGAAACTTTAACTATATCGTCGTCTTCCTTGTTCAGGTTCTCCCTTGCTTCCTTTATTGCGCTCTTCACGTTCTTTGGAACACTAGTATCATTCAGAAGCATGTCCATCTGCCTCTTTATTTGGTCTATAACTTCAGCTACCTCTTTATTATCCATAATAATCCCCCAATAGAAATTAGACATATTATTACTGTTATTAACGTATTTATTCTTATCTGAAATGTGAGTGTATAGTTTTATACGCAAATATGCATTGCATGGCAAGAGAATACAGTATTTTTGTTTTGCAACTATGGGTTATTTAAATTTTCAGAGACCTCACTTGATGGAAGTAAGCGGTGCAGGCTTTGAGAATTTATAAAATGAAAAAAGAGGCAAGTGAAAATTCATCACATTCCAATTTCCTGTCTGATTTTATTCTGGGAAGCCAGGACGGGCTTGTAAATGTTCTTGGAATATTGTTAGGATTAGCTGCAGCTACGAGTGACATACGACTGATTTTCGTAGCTGCCTTGGCTGCACTTGGTGCAGAATCAATTTCAATGGGAGCTGTTGCATATACATCCACAATGGCAAGATACAACCAGTACATAAGAGCAGTTGAAAAGGAAAAAGATGACATCAAGAATATACCGAACCACAGCATAGAAGAAATCAAGAGGATATTCAAAAAATGGGGCTACAAAGGAAAAGAATTGGAAGTATTAGCCAAGCACATAAAGGCAAATCCTGAAGCTTCGCTGGAATTCCTAGTCTCTTTTGAGCATGGATTCTCGCCAGTAGATAAATCAGCACCAATGCGAAGCTTCCTGACAGTTCTCAGCTCAACCACAGTCGGTTCTGTAATACCAATAA
Organism: Candidatus Micrarchaeaceae archaeon; assembly: GCA_050013715.1. Lineage (GTDB taxonomy): Archaea > Micrarchaeota > Micrarchaeia > Micrarchaeales > Micrarchaeaceae > UBA12276. The sequence continues at coordinate 5,483 of JBEKES010000031.1, read as the reverse complement.
TACCATTCATATTTCTGAGCCATAACATATTTGCAGCTGCAATATGCTCGGTAATAGTCTGCGGAATTACTTTATTCTTTATAGGATATTATGAAGCGAAAACAACAGTTGGCTCTTTGTGGCGCAGCGGATTGAAGATGCTGATAATAGGATTGACAGCTGGTTTTGCAGGTTATCTGATAGGTCACTTCGTTGGAGCAATTCCAATATGACAAGGTTTTTGTATGGAAAATGATAGGATATTGCGCGAACATCTCCTTTCCTTAACCAAAGGAGGAAATGCACATGCAAAATTTGACGAAGCAGTAAAGGGCTTTCCTGTTTCTCACATAAACACCAAATTTAAAGACAGTCCATATACTTTCTGGGAATTGCTTGAACATATAAGAATAACGCAGTGGGACATTCTCGATTTTATCAGAAATCCGAATTACAAATACATGAAATGGCCAAAGGATTACTGGCCAGACAAAGGCAAAAAGGCAACAAAGAAAGACTGGGACAATACAATCGCATTGTTCAACAAGGATTCAAAGGAACTGCAGAGCATTATAAAAAATCCTAAGATAGACATTTATGGAAAGATAAAGCAGGGAACAGGCCAGACAGTGTTGAGGGAAATTCTTCTAGTAGCAGATCACAATGCTTACCATATAGGAGAATTAGTTGTAATGAGAAGATTTATCGGCATATGGAAAAAGTGAATACTTAGCTAAGTTATTTATTTATTGAAAATAAAGTGAATGATGTTTTAACAAGAGTTGATGATATGGCAAAATTAGTAGTTTTAGGGGTAGGAGCACATCCGGATGATCTTGATTTCGGAGCCGGAGGAACTTTCGCAAAGTTTGCAAAGGAAGGGGCAGATTGCTATTATCTAATATGCACTGATGGATCAAAGGGAACAAGAGATCCGGAGATGACTGTGAAGAAGCTTGCAGAAATAAGGAAAAAAGAACAGAGAGCATCGGCAAAGATGCTGGGCATAAAAGAAGTATTCTTCCTGGACCATAGTGATGCAGAGCTTGTGGTTGACTTGGCATTGAAGAAAGAGATAGTAAGATACATACGCAAGCTGAAGCCAGATATAGTGATTACGACAGATCCAACTTTCATATATTCAGACAGATTCGTAAACCACAGCGACCATAGGGCAGCAGGAATGGCAACAATAGATGCAGTGTTTCCGATGTCAAGGAATCCTATGACATTCCCAGAGCTTAAGAAAGAAGGCCATGAGGTACATAGAGTAAAGCAAATGTATTTAGTAAATTATCAAAACCCTAACTATGCAGTTGACATAAGCAAGACAGTAGACCTTAAGGTAAAGGCATTGGCGCAGCATCAAAGCCAGGGCATAGGCAAAAACTCGGGCTTTGTGAAGGACATGGCAGCAGGAATGGGGAAGAGATGGAAGTACAAGTATGCAGAGCCATTCTTCAAGATAGAGTTCATGATTCAAATTTGAATCATGCTTTATCGTAGATCATCAGCAATGCTCCAAGTATTGTAACAGCTATCCAGCTTATTACCATAAGAAGCAATCCGAGCGAATAGGTTGAGAAATTCAAATGGCTTGCAAATGCTGAAGGGGTTATTCCTGGTATTGCTACAAATCCTGAAAGGAAAAAGAGAAACAGGTTCAATATATTGAATAACCATGACGCTAGGTAAATTTCTCTAATGCCCAGCATATAAACTACAGCAATTAGCGTAAATCCTATTACTTCTATTTCGAACCATAATCCCAGTATTTGAAAGCCATAATCAGATTGAGGTTTTGCTATCATATTGGAAGTTTGAACTGTATTTGAAGTTGGTGATTTCATTGGGCCGCTATTTCCAGAACTTACAAAAGGAAGATGAGTTGCAGCTATTAGCACTGCAAAAATCACAAGTAGGTATCTGCACCATTTGATCCAGTTTTTGTTATTGGATCTTTTTGGATTTGTGGCCATTGGATCACACGTATTTGAATTATTGTTTATTTAATATTGCCTGAAACAGTATTATATTGAAATGTGCAAGAAATGTCTTATCAAGAGGCCAAATCCGAATAGAACAACTGTTGCCAAGAGCATTATACCGGCCAGTTCCATGAAGTCTCTCCTGAACTTGCTGCCTGAAATTATTGAATTGTACCATGTTGCCAATGCAATTATAAGAATTCCAAAAACTAAAGAGATAGTTATTGCATAAAGCATTACACTGGTTAGGAAATAGGGCATTGCAAGTATTACCGCGCTGACAAAATATGATATTCCAGTATACATTGCTGCTAGTTTTGCAGAACCTTCGAATCCCTGCTTTGCCTGAGCATAGGAAGCTGATGCCATTGCAATGGATGCCGCTGCACCTGCTATTATACCAGCAAGCCCCGTAAGTTCCGTTGAATTGTATATTCCTAAAGATCCAGCATGTATTCCCCCTATTTCAACCAATGCATCTGCAAGTCCAAGAACGATAAAAGAGATATATTTCACATAGGTTCCTTGAATCTGGTCAGCGAATTCCTTTTCATGCTTTTGCTCCTCTAGAATAATTTTATCGAATGTTTCGCGGTCCTCTTTGGGTATTGAGCGTTTTATGAACTCATACTTCTTTATGGCTAGATTTTCGTGTTTTTCAAGATATTTGATGGCGAATGCCCCACCAAAAATATATCTGAGAATAAGAACAAGGTAAACCTTGAATAGGTCAGGACCAACATTTTTGTTTTCAATGTACTTTGCCCAAAAATTGTAATGCTTGTATTCAACATTTGTTAGTTCTGAAAAGATGGTCTTGTACTTTGGGTTCTTTTCCATATTGGAGAGTTTTTTGTATACAGTATAATCAGTGATCTCATCTTTGCTTTCCTCTAAAGCTATTTCGTACAACGACCTTGGCTTCAAATAAATCCACCAAGCAGATTTTAGAACTTGAAATTTATAAATAGATAGGGTGCGATTTTGTTTGAAATCAAATCAATTTGAAATTAGTAATATTTGATAAATAGAGCCTCGCATTCTTTCTTAAGCACCCCTCCAAAGACATCTATCCCATCTTTTTCGTATTTTATTTGCTTTGTATCTGCTATTTTTTTACCAGCTTGTATCTTTGTTAACTCCTTTAAACTAATTCCATAAATTATATTTTTTATGCCTGACCATTTACAAGCACCAAAACACATAGGGCAAGGTTCACAAGTTGAATACAAAGTAAGGCCAGACAGACCATTATGTAGCTTTTTTGCTTTCATTTTCTTGCAAGCTGAACGTATTGTGTTAATTTCACCATGAGCCACAACATCATTGTTCCCTTTTGCTTCACCAATATGAACTGTATTATGGCCTAAGCCAATAATTTTATTGCCTTTAACTATACAGCCGGCATAGGGCATTTGTCCGCCTTTCATTCCTCTTTTAGCTTCTTCCAATGCCTTTAGCATAAACTTTTCATGATCCATACAAATACCTTACATAATAACAATAAGAATTTAAGCATTACTTAATCTAATTCCAACACTTAATCTGAGCCTTTGAATTTAGATCAATGTTTTAAGTATTAAAACAGTTCTAAGCCAAAGCTTTCAAACGCCTTAAAATGGCTAATGTTGTTTGTGTATAGCTTTGCTCCTGCATTTATGGCTATTGCTGCTATCATGGCATCAGGCCTTGCTATCTTTTTGCCCTTCATTTCTGCTTTATACTCCAATTCGGCAGAAAGAAGAGCATCTTCTCTAGTATAATCAATAACTGGTAAGGCAGTAACGTACTCTGTATTTCCTCCGTATTTCTTTAGTCCATAGAGAACTTCGTGCATGCTTATTGCAGTTGTGGAAAATTCTTCAAGGCTTTCGTTGATTTTAGAGAATGCCCTATTACCTAGTTCTGAGTCCTTTTCAAATATCTCTATCAATATATCAGCATCTAAAATTATCATCGCCACACCGATCTTTTGGAGTATATCTCAGATATCATTTTGGATTTGTTTTTGAAGGTCATGCTGCCTTTAAGTTTAGTTAATATATCTATTGCCCTTGCTTGGGACAAAAGACGTTCAAATAAGTCGCTGAAGCTCTCATCAGTACCTTTAACCTTCACCAAATCTTTGTAGACGCTTTCCTTTATGGTTATTGTTTTTACCAATGTTAACACCTATATGTTTATGTTTAAACATATATTTAAACTTATCGTTAAGTCAGCCTTTAGTAAGAGTGTTTTCTTGGATTATGTTCTACCCTTGCATATATTAAAATTCATCATTTTTATTCAAAATGTAAGGTACAAAATCATTCGCCTTGGCCGTTCTTTAAACATATGTTTAACACCCAGTCTTTGTCTTATGTAAAGGTAAAGGAATTTTATAGAGCATTAAGTCTTTTGTGTAACTAACCTTCTAGTTGTGGTATCTGCTTTGCCATTTTGCCTTACCAGCTTCGATAAACTTGCTAAAGTGGTTGCTTCATTAGAAAAATGTCCTATTCCTCTAATGCATATATCTCTAACTACTTCTAATCCCTCTTTGTCTCCCCTTTCAATAGTTCTATTCAATATTTCATGGGCATAAATAGTATCTTGTTTGGATCCAGGTCTCAAAAGTCTATGACTTACTGAACTAATTGAACGTCTTCTTATCATACTATTTTTGCTTGTTAATCCATCGACAATAGCCTCTATATGGAAACTAATGTATTCTGGAATACCGGGTTTGTTATAACCATTTAATACTCTGTTGGCCCAAGAAATTCTATTATCAAATTCACGATATTCTTTATCTTTTCTAATTGATTTTGTAGTACTTTTAGATTTTCGTACTCCTAGCATAGTTATCACTCAGTTTAATCTGTTCTAAGAAATATTTATAACCCTACGTTCCATCTGCCCTACTTTCAAAAATTCTTATATTATCTTGGCATCTTAATTTTTTTAGTCCACTAGCTTCCAAGGTTCTTATGTTACCTACCGTAAGAGAATTGTGTGATGTGGAAGATAAAAGTTCATGTATCTGCTCTGGGCTATGCTCAACACCATCAGTCAATCCATATCTTAGGTCTATTACCTTAGCTTCGTTTGGCGCAAGCACATCCAACATCCAATTTGCCTTTTTCAATAAATGCACACCAATTTGAGCATCTATGCTACCTGTTTCAATACTCCATTTTCTAAGAATTCTGACTAATAGCCTTTCCTTCCCAGTTAGCTTTCTATTTTGCATAGTAATCTTATCACTTATTTTAGTTTCTTTCAGAAAATATTAATAACCTACTTTAGATCTACATTGAATTAAAAAGTAGGGGGTTTCGAACCTCAAATTATTCGACTGCTAAACCTCTAAGAACGCCTTGGCCGGGATTCGAACCCGGGTCTGTTGATCTATTAACAAGAGCTAATAGGTTTACAACCGTGACAGGGTCGCATGCTGGACCACTACATTACCAAGGCATATGATTAATATGATATCAATCATACTTAAATTTGTTTGGTTTAATTAGATAAATA
>JBEKES010000030.1:0-10950 GCA_050013715.1 Candidatus Micrarchaeaceae archaeon | reverse complement strand
CGTATCAGACCAATGGTTCATAAACTACGGCGATGAGGAATGGAAAGAAAATGTAAGAAGAGCATTAAAGAAAATAAAGATATACCCTGAAAAATTAAGACTTACTTTTGAGAATGTAGTTGAATGGATTAATGTTAGAGCAGCAGAAAGATCCCAAGGATTAGGCACAAAATTCCCGTTTGACACCAATTACGTAATAGAGTCACTTTCGGATTCAACGCTCTACATGTGCTTCTATACGTTTGTGCACATACTCAGAAACGAAAAGATAACTCCAGAGCAATTGAAGCCAGAATTTTTCGACTATGTAATAACTTCATTTGGAGACCTCAAGAAAATTTCAGAATCAACGAGTATCAGCGAACCGGTTATAATCAAATGCAAGGAATCGTTCGATTACTGGTATTCCAATACGTCAAGGCACTCTGCTCCAGACTTGATACCAAATCATTTAACGATGTACATATTCAACCATGTTGCTTTGCTGGATCAACCATATCTTCCAAAGCAGATAGTTGTTAATGGATTGGTAAACTATGAAGGGGAAAAGATGAGCAAGAGCCTTGGTAACATCATACCATTGATTGATGGAGTCGAGAAATACGGATCGGATCCGTTAAGATTCATAGAGATCACAGGAGCAGATTTAGACACGACAACAGAATTCAGCATCGAAGGCATAAACAGCGTAAGCTCAAGGAATGAGTTCCTCTACAAGCAGATATTCTCGCTGCCAGAGCTCAAAAGCAAGGAATTGTCGCACATAGACTATTGGCTGTACTCAAAACTGAATTCAAAGATAAAGATGGCAACGGTTTACATGGAAAATGTGAACCTGAAAGGCGCCTATACGGAAATATTCTACAATTCGATAAATGAATTGAAGAAGTACAACGAAAGAGGAGGAGACAACGAAGTAGTTTTAAGGGAATTCCTTGAGAATTTTGTACTTATGCTTTCACCCGCAATGCCCCATGTTTCTGAAGAGTTCTGGAGTTTGATAGGCAAGACAAATCTTGTTGCGCAGGAGAGATGGCCCGAGGCAAGCGAGGACATGATAAACATGGAAGAGGAATCGGTAGAAGACACGATAGACAACACAATGAACGACATAAAGCAGAGCATTGAGCTAACATCAAAAATACCATCCAGCAAGGGCAAATCAGTGAAAGGAATAAAAATAATAATAGCTGAGGACTGGAAACTGAAAGTTTACAGCAAGCTCGCAGAAACAAAAAGCATAAGCGTAACATTGGGAAGCGAGGAATTCAAGGAATTGGACAGGTCTTCTGTTGCGCAGTTCGTAACCCAATACAGCAAGAAGATAAACACGCTGATCGAGCTGAAAAACAAGGACACCGATCTTCTCATAAAGGCATTTGTGGAGGCAAAGGATTACATAGGATCAAAGTTCAATGCACAGGTTGACATAGAAAAAGAGCATGAATCAAAGTCGGAGCGAGCAAAGAGGGCTCTTCCTGGAAAGCCTAGCATTGATATTATTTGGGGTTAATGGATTGAAGGACAACAAATCATTGGGAAACATTGAGCTTTTCATATTTGACTGGGACGGCACTCTAAACAGCATGAGGCTTACCCTTCGAATCAACGAAGCAGTTAGAAGAAGCCTTGGGATATGGAACAAGGACAGCAGCATAAAAGACTTTAGGAGCGTTGATTTTGATCTGAAGAAAAAGTTAGATAGTGAAGAACGGAAGAACAACATTCAGACATTTCTGTTCGAAATACTACTAAATTTCAGCAGGCCGAAATTGCATAATGATTCTGTAGATCTCTTAAAAAAACTAAGGAAGAAAAACAAGAAGATTGCATTGTTCACAAATGGAAGGAGCGCAAGAATAATAAGAGAGGTAAAGTATCTAGGCATAGACAAGTATTTCGATTCCATAATAAGCGCAAGGGACATCAACATATTGAAGCCAAACCCAACCGGGTTGAAGATGATACTAAAATCTTTGAAAGTAAAACCTGAAAAGGCAATTTACATAGGAGATATGGTTGATGACATTGTAACAGCAAGGCTTGCTCATATGAATTCGTGCGCGGTTGCAGATGGGTTCGATAGCTACCATACATTGAAAAGCACTAGTCCAGATTATATATTTAGAAGTGTTGAGGAATTAGGTAAAGCAATTTAATCTGCAATAAAAGGTTGTTCCTTTACTTCATTTAAACCAGCTATTCTAAGTAATATCCTTGCTGGGCCTTCACTATTTTCTTCTATAACATCTTTTACAGATTTGTTTAACGCATCAGATCACTTTGATATAATATATATTACTTCTGTCTCATGGATTGGATTGAATATGAAGAGAACAGAAAGGTTTTTAAATCTAAATAATAAAGCTTTATTACATATACGGAGTAAGGCGTTACAGCTAATTCTACGTATGAGAAAATAGATGAAATGAGAGATGAAGAAGGAAACTATGGAGATAGAAGCGAAGGACACGGACATGGTGGCAGAAGCGGAGGAGGCCGAGGAGGCGGACGCGGAATGAACATGAATCCGAATTATTTCTTGCCAAAACCTGTAAAAGTCGGCGATGAAGTAGAAGTTAAGATAGAAGCTGTTGCATCTAAAGGCGACGGAATAGCTAAAAAGGACGGATTTGTAATCTTTATAAAGGGCGCTAAGGAAGGCGAAACTGTAAAGGTAAGAATCACTGACGTTAAGGCTAGATTCGCCATCGGAGAAGTAGTAGCCTAATAACTAAAACTATTTTTTATTTTATTTTTTAGTTTTATTTTTATATTTTATTTACATAATATTCAATGTTAGCCTTGCAACTATTGCAAAGGTGTGCCAATGTATGATGCAAGTATTATAGAGGAAAAGTGGAAAACGCATTGGACAGAGAAGAAAACATTCCTATTTGATGATAAGGAAAGCAACAAGCAACTTTTCGTAATAGATACTCCTCCTCCTTTTACCAATGGAGAATTGCACATGGGCCAGGTATTCTGGGTATGTTACATAGACATTATAGCACGCTACAAGAAAATGAAGAATTTCAATGTGCTGTATCCCCAAGGTTGGGATGCCCATGGCTTTCCAACAGAAATAGCTGTAGAAAAAAAATATGGAAAGAATATGAGTCGGGAAGAGTTTTACAAAAAGTGTGAAGAGCTTTCAAGCAGCAATATAAAAAATATGAAGGAGCAGATGCTTCAACTTGGTTCTACTTTTGATAATAGATATGAATACAGGACAACTTCAGATGATTATGTGAAAAAGGTTCAGCTATCTCTTCTGGAGATGTACAAGAAAGATATGCTGTATAAGGCGTCGCATCCGGTAATGTGGTGCGTAAAGGACACAAGCGGCATAGGAAATCCGGAAAGCGAAGAAAGAGAGGAAGAAAGTTATCTTAATTATATTGAATTTGAAATTTCTGGCTCGAAGGGCAAAACATTAACCATAGCAACAACAAGGCCAGAAATGTTACATGCCTGCGTTGCAGTTGCAATAAATCCGAAAGATGATAGATTTGAAGGGCTCGCTGGCAAGAAAATCAAAATACCGATATTTGATTTGACAGTTGAATTAATTACGGATGAGAACGTAGACCCTACTTTTGGAACTGGAGCGGAAATGGTCTGCACTTTTGGAGACAAGGCAGACATAGAAATGTACATAAAGCACAGGCTGAAGTACATTGAAGCAATGGACGAGAAAGGAATACTCAAAAATGCTGGTTCATTCACAGGACTTTATGTTGATAAAGCAAGGGATGCAATAATAGACGAGCTTAGGAAGCAGAAGCTTTTGCTAAAGCAGGAAAAGATAAAGCATACGGTAAAGGTGCATGACAGGTGCAATACAAGAATCGAGTACATAATGGCAAAGCAGTGGTTCCTAAAGATAAAAGAGCACTCCGATAAAATAAAACAGCTCGCAAATGAGATAAAATGGTATCCAGATTTTACAAAGCAAAGATTATACGACTGGGCAAACTTCATAGAATGGGACTGGAACATAACAAGAAACAGAATATTTGGTACACCCATGCCTTTCTGGAGCTGCCAGAAATGTGATTACATAATAGCTCCGAATGAAAAGGACTTGCCAATTGATACAAGCAAGAAAAAACCAGAAACAGACAAATGCCCCAAATGCGATGGAAAGATAATAGGAACCATGGAAACAATAGACAATTGGGTAGATTCTTCAATAACGCCATTGATAATTGCCGGATGGCCCGACAATAAGAAAATGCTGGAAAAGGCATTCCCCAACAGCGTTAGAATACAAGGCACAGACATCATAAGGACATGGGCATTCTATACCATATACAGAAGCTATTTTGTAGGAGGAAACAAGCCATTTGAAAACATAATAGTACATGGCATGATACTGGGAATTGACGGCAAGGAAATGCACAAAAGATTCGGAAACGGAATATATCTCAACAATCTGATTCCGAAGTATTCAGTAGATACGGTAAGATTGTGGGTTGCATTAAGTGGAGGAATCGGAAAGGACAAGGCCTTTTCCTATGCAGAAATGGACTACGCAAAAAGCTTCATAAACAAGCTTTATAATTCGGCGAATTTCGTAAACATGGCACTTGAAAAGGGCAAGGTACCTAGAGAAGAGCCGCATAAGAACCTCAATATCTTTGATATATGGATATTGAACAGATTGAATGAAGTAACCAAGGAAGTTACGGAAGCCTATGATGAATTTACCTTGTATGCTGCAATGAGCAATGCAATAAACTTCTACTGGCATGAGTTTGCCGATTATTACATCGAGAATGTGAAGCATAGAGTATATTCTGAAGATAAAAAAATGTACGACAGCAAAGGCGCTGCGTTATTCACTCTAAAGCACGTGCTTGACACATCTCTCAAGTTCTTCGCGCCGGTAATACCTTTTGTATGTGAGGAGATCAACAGCACAGATAGCAAACGCAGCATTTTCGATGAAAAATTCCCGACATTTACAGAGAAAATTCCTTCAAATAGTTATTCGATAAATGGTCTTGTATTCAAAAGCGCAGTGGTAGATGTGGATTATGCCAATTCCGGAGCATTCCTCAATGCCATAATAAGCGATGTGAGGAAGGCAAAGGCCAAGGAAAAGAAGGCGCTTAACTACGAAATAACCTCTATTAATATAAATGTTCCTGAAGAATATTATAAAGTAACCTTGTCCTCTAAAGAGGAGCTTATGCAGATATGCAAAGCCAAGAAGGTAGAAATTTCTAAAGGCAAGTATTCAATTGATGTAAAAATATAATGTGTTGTTCAATGGCTAGAATGCATTCCAAGAAACATGGAAAATCAAAGTCGAGAAAACCTCTTCCTGAGCTAGTGCCAGAGAAAAGCATAGACAAGAAGCAGATAGAAGAGATAATAGTCAATTACGCAAAGCAGGGCATGGAGCCGTCAAGAATAGGATTGAAGTTAAAAGAAGAGCATGGCATCCCTTATGTAAAGCATTACATGGGAAAGAGACTTGTTCAAATACTCGAAGAGCAAGGGATCAAGGCGCCCATACCTGCAGATCTTATGGACCTCATGAAGAAAGCAGTAAACATGAATGCGCATATAGCAAAGAACAAGCAGGACAAGAACAATACAATACGATTAAGAAGAATTGAATCAAAGATATGGAGGCTTACCAAATACTACATAAGGACAGGAGCACTTCCGGTTGGCTGGAGATATGATTTGAAGCAGGCAGAATTGCTCATAAAGAGATCAGGTTGATGATATGGCATTGCAAAAGAAAACAGATAATTGGAAACTTAAGAAATGGTTTTCCATTTATGCTCCGAAAGTATTCAACGAAGCAATGATAGGCGAAATGCCAGCAAACGATGACGCAGCAGCCATAGGAAGAAAGATAGTTGTCGGATTGGACGTGCTCACAAGGAACCCTTCCCACGCCTATACCAATGTTGTGCTTAAGATAACAGATGTGAACGGAAATGCGGCACATACAAAGCTCGTTGAGATTTCACAATTATACAGCTACATAAGGTCATTGGTACGAAGATACAAAAGCGTTGCAACGCTCGTGTTGCCCGTTGAGACAAGCGATGGAGTTAAGATGGTTGTCAAGCTTCTCGTAATAACAAAGTCAAGAACAACGCACAGCAGAATCGTGGGCATTAGAAAGGAAATGAATGACATAACGCTAAACCTGTGCAAGGAAAGGGACGCCAACACGGTAATAAACTCAATAATAGAGGGTAAGATGCAGGCTGAACTTGCATCAAAGCTAAAGCACATTGCGCCTCTCCATAAAATAGAGGTAAAGACCCTTCAAATGAGCTGATTGCCTTATTATCTAAGCTTATAATCAGAAAAATCTTTTCCTTTGAGCGCGTATTTTTTTACTTCCTGCTGCAATTGCTCTAGAGTCACTCCATTTATACTTAGTCTTTCTGAAACGCCATGCATCAAATACCTAACCAATCCTGGTCCGTAGTAGGCATAGGGTGTATATCCCTCAAGCAGGTTTGCACCTGCAACAAAAGTTTCAAACGCATCGTTTGCATCAAATATGCCACCCGTTGCAACTATTGTTGAATTAGGGAATGCTTTTCTTATGTCCATTACGCTTCGCATTCTGTAGTTTCGTAGGAATCTTCCGCTTCTTCCTGCACTTTGATAACCCCAAGTATCTTTTATAGAATATGGAAGCTGCTCCTTTGGAAACATTTTCGTGTTTGTGGTAACAACACCATCGCCTCCGCCAGATATGAAAGCATTCATCAATGCAAGTGCATCGTCTTTTTCCTGCTTTTCGTAGGGGCCCATTTTCACTAATTTTAGTTGATATTCAAAAACCTGAAGCATTAATGCTACCCTGTGGAATGTGCTAGGTTTTCTCAGCATTTTCAATGATGCAGTATTTGGAGAGAAAGGGTTCCACACATAGCCTTGAACATTTGGCAATTTTTCTATCAAATCTAATATTTCATCCAGTGCTCTTCCAACTGCAACTTCTTCAGAAACTTTAGAATCATCAAGTGGAAGGCCGCATATGCTTACAATTATTTTTGCGTTTCCGCCATTTTCCCTGTAATCAGAAAGCCTTTTGCTTGATTTTTCAACACCATCGCTAGGAAAACCCTGTGCGTTGTAGATATCTTGATCCTTTTCGCTTACAGCTACTCTTGGTTTATCGTTTCCCTTTCTTCCAGGAATTATAACAGTTCCTGGTTCCTGAAAACCGAAAATATTTCCAAATGCTTCAAGTGCAAGGCAATTCTTATCAACGCCAGCGGCAGTTCCAAAAGGAACCCAGCGCTTCTCTTTTATTGTTATGATAACATTTTCCGGAGCCTTGAAGAAAGGTGCTATGAATCTGGTCGCCCATGCATTTTCATGCAAAGAATCTAGTATAAGCTCGTGAACAGATTCGGGAAGTCCTTCCCTAACTAATTTTGGATCTTCGCTGCATTTTTGATAGAGCATTGGCCTTACTATATTATGGAAATATTCATAATCTACTGCTCCTCTCAAAAGTTTTACTTTCTCAGAAATGGTTAGTTTTGGAGTGATATTCTCTTGTTTTTCATCTTTAGTTTGGGTTGAAAGCATATCCTCACTTATTGAACTATTTTTGGGAATATTTTTTTCACGTTCAAATACGTTAATTTTTCTATTTGTTCTGTAGTAACTCCTTCACTGAACAAACCCTGTATGAAAGTGGAATAATTATCCAAACTTCTTATGCCAGACATGAAGAACTCGTTTGGTTTGCTTGGATCATATGTCTTTTCTTGTGGTGTATGTGGTGCATTATCTGTTTCGATTATATCGATTTTGCCATCTCTCAATTGTTGCCTTAATTCCAGCATCATATACTTGTACCTAATTGGAGGGTTAACCTTGTATTTCATACCCTCAGGTGATTGCATATCTTCAGTTGAAAAAGTATTGTGATGAGGTGTAGTTCCACAGCTTATACGCATACCACTTTTTTTGGCCTCGTATACAAATTCAACGGATTGAGGTGTTGAGATGTGTGCAATATGCACGTGACCTTTAAAACCTGTTTCTCTAACAATTTGTATTATATCTAATACTCCAAACAATTCCATGATGGGTGGCTTTGCCTCATTCCAGCTAGCAGGTATTCTTGGATTCCATAAACCTGGTCTGGCTAACTCTTCTTTCTCACAATGCAAAGTAACAACACCGCCATAGCCTTCCCTTGTTAATATTTGGAACATATGTTTTTGCTCATCCATTTCAAGTATTGAAAGATTATTGGTTGATTTTCCGTAAAAATCCTTTATTCCTAATACTCTTGGATTTTCTGTTGCGACTTTTGCAGCTTCAACTATTTGCAATTCGTATTTGGTAGCACCTATGTGTAGGTAATAACCGTCTAAAGATCCTTCTCTTTCTGCTGTTTTAAGTCTTAAATCAACTAATTCACTAGTTACTATGCCGCCTTTGAATCCCATTACTTGTTGAATTAATTTCTGTATAAAATGCGTGGGATAATTCTTCATTTCTGGTAATCCTAATAATTGCTCAACAGTCATTTTTGTATTTGGCATATCACCTATTGCGACTATCCCTTGACTTCTTGCAAGTTGCATGACTTCTCTTATTGTTGCTTTGTGCGTTTCACCCCAATCCCTGCAATGCACATGAACATCTATGTGTTTGGTATTAGGTTTTTCCAGCGTGGAAGCTTTCTCCGTCGTAACCATTTTTATCACTTATTTATCTTTATTAGGAGATATTTATTTGTTTGGTAGTGTCATTATTTTTATAGTTCTAAGGGTTTCCAACGTATGATATCTATTATTGGCATGAACACGCCTTTTTCGATGCCGATAACTGTACCTTCTATTTCTAGATTAATTTCGCAAAGCTGATGCGCGTATCTATCCCTTAAAGATACGGCAATTTCTGGATTTACCTTTATTTCAGCACATAGGTATCCAGCAGTAGTTGACATGAAACCAGTAACCTTTTCTTTTGAATCTTTATCTGGCCTTGCCAATGTAGATATTACAGCATCGAATAATACGGTTTGATGCATATAGTCGCTACATTTCCTGACTAGATCCAATAGGTCAATTTTGACTTTTCCGTTGCCACCACTTTTCACAGTTGCAGCTTTAGTAACAGAGTCCATTTTATCTGATTTACTATTTATTAAAACAGTATTTAACTACTATGCATTAGCTCAGGCTTACGCATACAACCCCTATTGCTATTACCAATACTCCTGCCCAACGCAACGGAGACACATGCTCTGCAAGAAGCGTTGCGGCGAATATGACTGCAAGTATATAACTAATTCCGCTGAGCCCGTAGGCCCAGGACAAATGTACTCTGCTAAGCACGTAGAAGTATATTGCTGTTGAAATTGCGTATACTCCCAATCCTAACGCAATGGTAATATCTAGATTATGGTCGATAAAGGCGTATTTGAAAAGAAATTGGCCTATTCCTCCCAATACTGTAGAAACAACGAGAAGAATCAAAAATATTTTTTTGCTGTCTTTCAAATATTACACCCTATACAGTCAATGCAACCATGGTTATGCCGAAGAATATGAGCAATACGCCAACAACCCTTATCAAGGTTACCTTTTCCTTCAAGGTAACTGCGCTTATTATGGTAACGAATATGAACGAGCTTGCGAATATGGGAAACACTATTGATAATTGTGAAGTTGAAAGCACGTAAAGATAGATTAGAAAACTTGCAAGATATCCGCAAAGGCCTATGAGCACGGTCTTGTTTAGGAGAAGGCCAAGTATTTCGTATACGCTGTCCAATCTTTTCTTTATGCCTTTCTTGAAGAGAAGCTGTGAAAAGGAAGAAATAAGCGCTGCAATAAGTGTTAAAAATATAACCAGGTAAATATTCATGGAATCATTAGTGGTCTTTTGAAAAAGCTTGCTAAGGAGCTAATAACCTCATTTGTAACGGTAATACTTGGTATATTGGCTGTTGCCTTATTTATATATTCTGGTAGTAGTTTGGTATTTTACGTAGTAGTCGTAATGACTATGATTATCGGATTCTACAATGCTTGGCTTATATCCTTAACTGAAGATACTATTACAAAAAAGGCTGGTTCTAGAAGGGCTTCAGGAAGAAGCTAGTTGGGTCATTTGTTGGATACACTTATAGTAGCAGAGAAACCAAGCGTTGCGCTGCGTTTAGCAATCGCATTGGGAAACAACGCCCAAAGAAGAATCAATCTCAACGGAGTTAATTACTATGAAATAGACGACAGCAAAGGCAAGATCTACATTGCGGCAGCAGTTGGACACATATTCACCATAAGACAGGCAGATGAGAAGAAAGGTTATCCTGTTCTTAAAGTGGAATGGGCAGCTTCCTACGAAGTCGGCAAAAATTCCTATTACACTAAGAAATACCTTGATGTGTTCAAGATACTTGCAAAAAGGTGCGATTCCTACATAAATGCCTGCGACTTCGACATAGAAGGAACAGTAATAGGAACCAATATAATAAAATTCCTGGGAGGAGACCTCGAGCACAAGGCAAGGCGCATGAAATTCTCAACCACCACAATTCCTGACCTTAAAAACGCCTATGAGAATCTTATGCCATTGGACATGAACAATTTCTATGCAGGTGAAGTGCGCCACATGCTGGATTGGCTTTGGGGCATCAACCTCAGCAGGGCATTGACAAGCGCATTGGCCGGAACCAAGTTCGTGCGTTCGCTCAGCATAGGAAGAGTGCAGGGGCCAACACTGGCAATGCTTGCAAAGCGCGAACTGGAGATAAGCAAATTTGTATCCAAGCCCTACTGGAATTTACTCGCATTGATAAAGGAGATAGAGTTTGCAAATTCAAGGGGGGACATATTCGACAGCAAGGAAGCAGCAAACGCGCTTGAACACACCAACTCAAACCTTAAAAACGCGTTGGTTGAAAACATGGAAACAACAGAACAGTTGATAAGG
>JBEKES010000029.1:0-11757 GCA_050013715.1 Candidatus Micrarchaeaceae archaeon | reverse complement strand
AAATGAACCGCCCTCTCCGTTATACGCCAGAAGTGCAAAGGCCCTCTGATAAGTAAAGTTATTTTACGACGTAAGTTTTTATTGATTTTGGCTTAGGTCTTATAGTATGGGATAAATTTTTATTTATTAGTCCTTTATTGTTTTGAATTAATTTTATTTTAAAAAGTAATATAACTCCAATAATAACAGACCAAAATACTCCATCAATCAATAAATTTATTATCCATGGATTTCCAGAAATTTCAAAGGTTAAAGGATAACCATATGCTATAGTATAATAATTTGGTACAGATAGAATTAAACTACTGCTTAAAGTTACTATAATACCTAAGAGTAAAGACGTACTAAGCAACTGTAAATTTAATTTTAATTTGCTCACAATTAAAATTAATACAACTGACAAAATAGTAAACCAAAAAAGTACATTTATAAATAAACTATAAGGATGAATTAACCAAGAGTTACTAGATATGTCAAAAACTAACCAGCTTATAGGGTAACCATACCAATTTGTTAAAATTGAAATTGATGTTTTAAACGTACTTGCAAGTAAAGATATGATAATTCCTAATCCTATAGATATAAAAATAAATTTTGGACTAATTTTTAAAATCATTAATATAGTTGATACAACTGCAATCCAAAAAAATATGTCTGTTATTTGGTAGGGTGTAGCATTTATAAAAGGTCTTGCAACTACTCCAATAATGGTCCCGACAACCAAAGAAATAATAAATATTTTTAAATTATCCATAATTAATATTTTCTAGACAACCATAATAATATATCTTTAAGCAGGTGGCTTTACAAAAAGGAAGACGCCCTCGCCGAGCATTGCCCATCTGGGTTCTACGCTTCAACATATCATTCACCATTAAATAACCTTAAAACTGCTAATCACGATCTCCCAGAAAATTTCTTTGGAGAAATTGAATTTTTCATTTATACCGATAAGTTCGATACAAAGTACAAAATCTTTAATTAAAAACTCAACGTATTTCTTTTGAAGATTATCGGCTTGTATTAGTTTATATAAAACACCCTGAGGATTTTTCTTATCCATATTTGGAACAATGTCTATAATCATTTTAGTAACTTGAATCCAAGGAGCAGGTGTGGGGGGAATTATAACATTAGGAGGTAAAACTTTATCGGAATTTATTATAGGTTCATTCAAAAATATAATACATGTATTTTCATCAACCATTTCTATTTCTTTCACTTCCAAACCTTCAAACACTGGATACTTGAAAGTAAAACCTATCATACCGGGACAAGAGAAATCTCTTGTTTCAATAATTTTGTAGTTTTCTATTTTATTAGGCATATCACCACATATTTTACAGTCGGTTTGACGTCGAAGTCCGCCCTCGCCGGGATTTGAACCCGGATCACAGGCTCCGCAAGCCCGCGTTCTATCCAAGTTATACTACAAGGGCACAGTTTATTATCTAATCTGTGCCTTTTATAGATTTATTAATATGTATCAAAAAATAATTTAGGAACAGTCAGATTTGCGCCCTTATTGTACTTATCTGCTCTTCTTTGATTACAGGCACATTGTTCACAAGCATTATTTTCGGCGGTTTTATAATCAGTCTTGCCTTCCTGATTTTTCTTGACCTTATTGCCTTGCCTTTGTATTTTATAATACGCTTCATAGGCTTGCTATTGTTTTGGGTCAGGTCTATGTCGGATAGGTTTATCACCTTCTTTCTTCCGGCATAGTTTGCATAGACAGATGCCTCTTCCACAAGCTGGTTTGCTGTGTCTTCCAATTCTCTTTCAAGGCTTATAACCGCTTTTTCATTTATCTTCTCTGCACCTGCTTCCCTTAAGAATTGTTCAACATCATACATGCTAAGCAATGCTTTTTTAACCAATGGAACACCCGAGATTATTTAAATGCCATCCTTTTTAAATAGCAATGCATTAACAGGATTAGTGGCATTCACGCTGTTTATTTAATAGCATTAATGTATATTATATTTTGATTTGATGATAAGGCTAGGTTTTCATTTGTCCATTGCAGGAGCCATTGCAAATTCGGCGATGGAGGCAAATGAGATGAAGTATGGCGCTTTCCAGCTGTTCACCACTAGTGCCAGGTCCTGGAAAAACTCAACAATAGATGCTAGTGACAGCATTAATTTCATAAAAATGAACAAATCCAGCAAGTCAATACCCTATTCCCATATGCCGTATCTTTGCAATCTTGCATGCTATGAAGATGAAACATATGAAAAGAGCAAGCATATGCTGAAAGACAATATAAACAACTGCAATATGCTGAATATAGATTATCTCATAATACACCTGGGCTCGCACAAGGGCAAAGGCATTGAATACGGCATAGAAAGAGTTTCAAATGCATTGAATGAGGTGCTTGGCTCTACTGAGAATGTGAACATACTCCTTGAGAACGGCTCCGGCTACAACAACAGCGTCGGCTCCAAATTCGAAGAGATAGGAGCCATTGTTGACAATCTGCAAAGCAAAAGAATAGGAGTATGCTTTGACACCTGCCATGCCTTTGCTGCCGGATACGACTTGAGGACAGAGGAAGCAGTTGACAAGACAATAAATGAATTTGATTCCTTTGTCTCGCTTTCCAGGCTCAGGCTCGTGCATTTGAACGATGCGAAATACGAATTAGGAAGCGGATTGGACAGGCATTGGAACATAGGGAAAGGATACATAGGAAGAAAGGGATTCCTAAGCTTATTCAAGAACAGGAGTTTCCACGATGGCTCTTTTGTAATGGAAACTCCAGTAAAGGAACCTGACGACCATGAAAAAGATATGAAGACGATCAAGTCAATAATAAATGATGCCATTGAATAATGACTTAGTTTTTGGGTAATGCCTTTGCTTCAACTCTAAGAGACGCAAGATTAATCTTAAGATGATTTCTAAGCAGTCTTGGCAAACCCCATACGCCATTAGGTGCATCAATCGCTCTTGTCTTTCTTATGCAATTTCTTACTCGTCTTATTTTGTGAGCAAGTGTGTTTCTTTCAATTGATATCTTATCACCAAATATAATATTCCAATTAAAGTCCGAGCAGCGAGCTAAGTATGACAATAACAATTCCGCTTCTTATGTTGTCATCAAGTGACAGATTGATGCTCTCTACAAATGCAAGTATTGCTGCGAATAGTATGCCATACAATCCTATGAAGTAATAGCCTGCTATTGCCGCAACTATGAAAAATGTAAGAGTCCCTACATAGGTCTTGTATTTATTGTAGGGCAGATGCGCTGCACCTCTTGCACTTATTCCGAATATTGTGGCAAGCGGATCCGCAAAGAATAGTACAACCAATCCGAACATTACGATGCTTGTTGCATTTGTGAACCCAATTACAAGCGCGGTGCTTGCGGCAAGGTAAGTCGCACCCAATCCATAGGTCACGTTCTTGCGCTCCAGATCCACTGCTCTCCTATAGCCTGGATTAAGCCTAAGATTCGCAAGCAGATTGTTGCCAGTATAGCCTATAATTATCAATCCGAATATCACTGTTATTGCATTTACATAGGAAAAGAAGAATAGCACTGCAAAAAGCACAATGCCAAGAACCAAGTGCACCAGATCCCTGTTTATCTCTGTTCGCCTCTTTTTCCTGTCTGAGCTGATTGCAGCTTCAGATCTCTTTGGATTAAGAACAAATTCTCTATACAGCATTCCATATGTTGTTCCAATGGCGAACATTCCTGCGAACACGTTGTTCATCGGGCTTAGGCTAACGTAAATCAAAATTCCGATTACGAAAAGTATTATCAGAGTTATGAATATGTAGGGCTTTGAGATGTAGAATATTGCGATTATCGTAGCAATCATGGCAAGGCATATGTCAAGGGCCAGAAAGTTGTAGTAATTTACAGAACTTGTTACGCCTATCAATTTGTAGAGCAGCAAAACAGTTGCTATGCTTATCAGCAACGGAATTATGTTCAATGCCTCTTTCCTTCTGAATATGTAGAATAAATATGAAGCAGTTACAAATGCAGTTACTACTATGAATGCAAGCGTATAGGGGCTTATCACATTTTGAACAACCATGATTTCACTATGGTGACACTCTGTTTATCATTCTTGGGAATGGTATTGCATCGCGTATATGGTCAAGATTCAGAAGCCACTTTATTAAGCGTTCCGTTCCCATGCCAAATCCCGAATGCGGCACCGATCCGTATTTCCTAAGGTCGATATACCATTTGTAGTTATCTATTTTAAAGTTTAGCTCCTTCATGCGTGCTACTAATTCATCCTCTTTCCAGATCCTTTCGCTGCCTCCTATGATTTCACCGTGCCCTCTTGGAGCCAGCATGTCTGCGCAGGCAACAGTTCTTGAGTCGCTCTTATTAACAGGCATGTAGAATGCCTTTATTTCCTTTGGCCAATTATACACAAATATTGGCTTTTCCTCATGTTCGGTAAGAAGACGTTCTTCTTCTACGCCGAAATCATCTCCCCATTTCTTGTCTGAGCCCAATTCCTGCAGTTTTTCTATTGCCTTTTCATAGGTGAATTTCTTGAACGGAGGTTTTATCTTGAGAAGGGAATCAACATCAACATTAAGTTCCTTCAATACATCTTCGTCTTTCTTGGCAAGCCTCTGTGCAACATGGCTAACAAGCTGCGATTGAAGCTTCATGCTCATCTCGTTGTTGTAATAGGCCATTTCAGGCTCTAGCATCCAAAATTCCGCCAGATGTTTTAATGTCCTTGATTTCTCTGCCCTGTATGTAGGAGCAAGCGAGTACACTTTGTCCAGTGCATATACCATCGCCTCGGCATAGAGCTGCGATGATTCGGTAAGATAGACCTTCTTGTCGAAATAATCAACTTCAAAGAGGTTAGCCCCTGTTTCGCCGCCAGATATGGTAAGCAAAGGAGGGGTTATCTCGCAGAATCCTTTCTTGTCTAGGAATTCCCTTAAATAGGAGAATACGTGGGAACGCGCCTTCATTATCATTCGCATTCTTTGGCTTCTGATCCACAAATGCCTTATATCAAGAAGAAGCTCAGGACTCTGGTACTCTGTGATTGGGAACTGCTCGCCGCTATGCACAATGCTGAGCTCTTTTACATCCAATTCAATTCCGTTTGGGGCGCGGTCGTCTTTTCTTAAATTACCTCTGATTATTATGCTGGATTCAAGATAAGCCTTTTCTATGCTTTCCCATTCCTCTTTCGTTATGGTGCTCTTGTCGATTATGCACTGCAGAATACCTGTATGGTCGTGTATTACGGCAAAGATCTTGCCTCCGCTGCTCCTCTTCCTGTAGATCCAGCCCTTAACGGTTATGCTTTCCTTCTTGCTTTTCCTGGCATCGCCTACGCTTGAAACTTTTTGATATGCTTTTAACATAGTAACACTTTCCAATAACGCAATTAAATAACTATTGTATAGTTTGTTTATTATTTGTGTTTAATGAAAATGCCTAGGGCTTGATTTGTCTAGTTAGAAAAAATTAGAAAGGGAAAGCATTGCTCATGCTAACCCCTAAGAAAAAAATAAAAATAGGCTTTTAAATTTAGCTTATTAATTCTCCTATAGCGAATCTTTCCTTAACTTCTGTTATTCTGACTTTCACAGTTTCGCCTTCCTTTGCGTTCTTGATGAAGATTACGAAGCCGTCTTTCTTTGCAATTCCATCCCCTTTGGATGCCACTGCTTCTATCTTGACTTCTACCTCATCGCCAGCCTTAACCGGCTTTGGTTCTGAAGAGCCTGAATAGGAACTTCTTCCCCCTTCTCTGCGTCCTCCATAGGAGCTATTTCTGCCTGATCCATCATCTTGGTACATTATATACACTTTCTCTTTTTTTTGTTTTTACGTAGAATTAGAGCTTTTATGTCCTTCTTCTCCGTAGTATATATTACAGTCGTTCATATATAAAGACTTTTGGGTTGTCATCTTTACTACCCAAATTGCATAGAAACATTCAGATTTATGCTTTGCGATAGCTCCATCAGAGTAAAATCGAGTGCCGTAGTAACTTTATTTATTTTTAAATAGTTGCTCGTTTATTAATGGTAAAAGAGCCATAAGCACCCCTTCGGCCAGATGCTTTGTTTTGTCCATCTGTCCTTTTGAAAGATAGTTTATTATTCCGATTTCACGTGTGTCATTTCTCCCCAACAATTCATCAACAACAACGCTTAATTCCTTTCCTTTCTGGAGTTCTGCAACGATACTATTTGGCAGTTCGAATGAAGATGCATTACCAAAGGACACCTGTCCTGTTTTGTTTATTATGCAGACGCAGTCGAGCTGAAACCATCTATTAAAATATTTTATTATGCCTCCTTCTATACCCACAGAAAAATCTGCATTCGCATCGGTCTGTATTAATGCCAATGCCCGCTGCTCTGCGCCCTTGAATACATCGTCATTGGTGGGTTGCTGGTGAACCCCTGATTCGACAGTAGCATTGGATATTTTTAAATCATGGAAATATTGTGAAAAAATCAAGCGTGTTGCGTCTATTTTAGCTTTGTTATTTGAAGCAACAATTACATTTACCATAAATTATATAATATGGATTAGAATTAATAATCTTTACTTAGGCAAAATTATAACGGCCCCTATTCATTTGTCACAAATTATCATATTATCAAGATAACCCATGCGGCTATTATGAAGCCCATTACAATTATCAAAGGGACCAGAATCCTTGTGACGCCGTATATTGATTTTGCAACAGTGAGTATGTTTTCCATTGCATTTGTTCCCCATACCTTGAATTTCTTCATTTCCACTCTGCTGTGCTGCGCGGTTACGTATTCCATGTTAGAAAGTGCCTCTTCGATGTTCTGGTCTACAAATTTTATCAATGCGGTGTATTTTGTATGCCTTCCAAGTACGTTGCCCGCATTGTATTCCAGTGAATTGACAGCATGCGTATCCGTAGTGTATAATTCAGCTTCGATACCGTATTTGCTCTTTATGTGTTTTACCATTGCATTTCTCATCGTTGGCAGTGCGTTGTTGGAATTGAATTGCACCATTGCATATTTGAATCCGTTGAATCCGAATATCGCAACGTTCATGTTGCCTTTTGCTATATCTATGGGCTGATTCAGTTTCAGGTATATTTCGCTGCTTGCAATGCCCATCCTGAGCTTCTTGGTCTTGTGATTAGGCTTGGCCAATGCCCTTATCGCTTTTACGTATTCCTTTGCTGCAATCGAGTTGAATTTTACTCCGTCCAATTCCTCCTTCGGCGCTGTTTCATATCTTGAATTGTGTGCATCGATTATTATCGAAGGTCCGAATTTGCTTTCCAGCAATTCCTGGAACAGCAGTGCAGTTTCAAGGGAAACATCTTCCGTTACTTTTGGCGCTCTGGTAAGGGTCACAAGCGACACGCTGCCAAAACCCATCAATGCAATTTTTGAATCTTTATAGGAACTTCTCATGAATGTGTAACTGCTTTGACCTGAGTGCCTTGCCTCCTTGACCCCATTGTCCAATGCCTCTTTTAGTTGATTGAATTGAGTACTGGAAATTGGATTATGGTCCATGTCAACTGCGCAGTGCATTATGAAAGTAGGTGCATTGTACTTGATTGAGGAATATCTTTCAAGCAAATACGGGAAATCGCTTCCTGCCAATGTTCCTGCCGGGCCGTAGTGTATATCAGGAGCGAAGAATATGGATTTTATGCTGCCTTTCTGAGTTCTGAATATTATAGTATCTGTTTGTATATCCGCAGGGGTTCCTGCCTTGAATCCGAACGGAGCAGAGATGTTAACGTCAAAAAGCCAGTTCTGCAGCATCTGTGAGAATGCATCAAAGCTGTGAAAACCGAAGTTCTTGTTGTATGGCCTATCTACAAGATAGATTATCGCATAGCATACAACTAGGAATATGAAAATTCCTGCATACAATTTTATCAGCAAAACATTCAGCGATGTATTGAATGCGAGCAGCGAATGGCTTGAAGGAATGTACAATAGTATATTCAAAGTTGGCTGAATCAGTGCGAGTATGAATGCCTTTTTCTTCTGGCCAAGCACCATCTTATCGGCAAAGAACCACCAGGCGAATATGCTCGCATCTCCCACAAGTATTATTGCGGTTGCAGTTGCATAGGCATTAGTAAGTATGAACACTATGCTTCCAAGCAGTATGAAAATAGAATAGGATATCGTGCCGATAATGGATATGAAGAATATGTATTTCATGTCTACATATCTTTTCACAGATTTTACTATTATGATCGTAAGCAGCGTAGGCAGCATTATGACAAGTATACCGGTTATTGTTCCGTTCAGTAGTATCGATGAGAACTTTGTGTTTATTGCATTGTGATTCAGCAGCGCAACTGACGCAATACCCATTACTACGCTCATCACAAATAATAGGACAAATAATACGGTAGTTCTTGGCAGGCCGATGGAAAATGGATTGAGATCCTTTAGGAACTTATCATAGCCGCCTTTCGAAGCCATACAAACACTTGCAGCTCATTTGCCAAATCTTCTCTGCCTTTCCGAGAAGACTCTCAGGGCCTTTTCAAGGTCTTTCTTTTCAAATTCGGGCCAGTACTTCTTCGCGAAATACAATTCAGAATAATCAGATTGCCACGGAAGAAATCCGGAAAGTCGCATTTCTCCTGAAGTTCTTATTATGAAGTCAACTTCCGGGAGCGATGCGGTGCGCATGAATTGGGTCACGATTGCCTCGTTTATGGAATTTATCTTTCCTTTAATTGCGGATGCGCGTAGTTTCTTAAATGCATATAGGAGCTCTTCCTTGCCCCCATATCCTATGAGTATGTTTATCGTAAGGTTTTTGTATTCCTTTGTTTTCTCCTCAACAGATTGCAACGCTTCCCTTACCCTTTTCGGAAGTATTTGAAGGTTTCCGATTATTCTCACGCGCGCCCCGTTCTGTTTTAATTTCTCAAGCAGTGCAGAGTCTTTTGCAGCATTGACGTACAATGCATAGAGTGCATTTATCTCTGTTTTGCTTCGGTTCTTTATGTTTTCTGTGGATAATCCCCATACGGTAAGCGTCTTCACTCCGAAGCTCTTGGCCCATATGCTGAAATCTATGAATTTCTCCACACCTATCTGATAGCCAGAGAATATTTTGAATTTGTGGGTTTTTGCCCATCTTCTGTTTCCATCAGGTATCAAAGCCAAATGGCTAGGCACGTGAGGTATAGTTTTTTCATTTCTTTTTTGCATTAATCCGCACCATTTATTAGGTCGTGTTGCCTAATTTACTATTACGCAGGATGATTTAAATAACTATATTATGCATTAGCGTCCGCAGCATATATTATATACGTATACAGATATTAAATAATAAGGTCTTAATTATTGATTCTTATGCAAAAAAAGGAATCTAACTTGTATGATGTTGAAAGCCTTGACAATCTGCTGGGCAACGAATTTGCCATAGGCAAGATGAGGAGTTTCGCCAGCGGCATAGGCAAGAACATGAAGAACGCGCCTTTGCTTCTGTATGGGCCTTCAGGAACCGGCAAGAGCGTTGCAGCTTCGCTTCTTGCAAAGGAAAACAACTGGAATATTGTTGAATTGAACGCAAGCGACTACAGGGACAAGGAATCCATAGAAAAGACAATTCTTTCGGCTGCTACCTCCAAGCCGCTTTTCAAGAGCAGGAATCTCATACTTCTCGATGAGATAGATGAGCTTGCCGCAGGGTTCGACAGGGGCGCTGCGCCAGTAATAAATACTATAATAAATGAATCGAAAAATCCGATAATATTCATAGCAAATGACATGTGGGACCAGAGCATATCATTCCTGAGGGGCAAGACAGAGCCAGTTGCATTCAAGAAATTAAATACGGAAGTTATGCAGAAAGTATTGACAAATTTGTGCAGCCGCTTTTCCCTTAAAGTAAACAGGAATGCACTTGAGATGATAGCGCACAGGGCAAACGGCGACGCAAGGAGCGCAATAAACGACCTTTCCGTAATCATAGGAGCAGAGGATAACGAGGAAATTACCGAAGTGATAGGCCTTCGGGACAGGAAGATAGACGTATTTAATCTTCTTGACAAGATCTTTCTTACCAATACGTTCTCTGCGCCGTTAAGATCCATAACAAGCTCCGATCTTACCAATGACATGCTGATAAAATGGATTGACGAGAACATACCCAGAAGATACAGGCAAAATGAGGAAATGTACTATGCGTTTGAGTCGCTTGCCTATGCAACCATATTCGGCTCCAGGGCGACAAGAAGCCAGTATTACACTTATTGGAGGTACATGAATGTACTAATGTCCAGCGGAATCGCCCTATCCAAAAAGGAATACCCTAATACTAGCAATCCCTATGGTTTTCCCAAGGTAATAAAGGAACTCAGCAGCTCGAAAACGTCGAGAAACCAGAACAAGATAATTGCAGCAAAGCTTCAGCGGGTATTCCATTCCAGCATAAGCAAGATAATAAAAAATGAGATGAGACTGCTCTCGCAATCCGTGGCAAGGGCAGTAAAGGATAATAAGGAGGTCAAACAAGAGGTATTTGATTACCTTGCAAGTACTTTTCAGCTGGACGACAAGGAAATAGAATATATGCTGAATAATCAGTAAACTTTTAATTTGTTGGCATAGTAAATGATTGTATGAAAGCACAAAGCGCAATAGAGTACCTAATAACCTACAGCTGGGCGATCATCATCATAACAATAACGCTTGGCGCAATATACGCGCTGGGGCTTTTCAATCCTAATTATTTTGTATCGAACCAGTGCATATTCCATGCGGATTTCGGATGCCTTAGCGCATTCCTGTATTCCAATGGTATAGTAACAGTAAATATTCAGCAATCGACAGGCTCTCCCATAAACATAACAGGAGTTGGCTGCAACATGATAGGCAATTCCACCAACATGACAAATTACATAGGACCTAGTCAGATCTATTTGCCGATAGGCTCCAATGTCACTTTATCTGCTCCGTGCTATTCCAACGGAACTATTTTTGTATCGCAGCCGGGAACATTGTACAAGGGATATTTTGTAATAAGCTATACCAATTTGCAGGTAGGGTTCAATCATCTTACATCTGGACAACTAATAGAGAAATCAACCTAATTATCCTGCCTTACCCCTAATTCTGCAAGAAGAAGTTTGGTAACTTCCTTTATGTTGTCCTTGTTCGCCTTTATGCTTGCCGCCTGCTTGTGCCCTCCGCCTGATACTGCGCCCTTTGTGTCAATTTTCATCTTCTCTATCAGATCCAATAACTTTACGGAATCGGAGATGTCCCTGCTAACTCTCACTGAGATATAATTACCGTAGTGCACTATGGTTATGGTGTTGCCGTTGTTCATCGATTCCATATGATCCTGAAGCTTTGAGCTGTATCTACCGGGAAGAGGATAATCGAACTGCATTTTCGCGATGTGCTCAAAGTCAAGCACGAATATGTTGGTGCCTTTCTCACTTCTAAAGCTTTTCACGTTCTTGATGCCGATATCTATCGATTCGTCAAGCATTTCCTTCGCATGGGAAAACACCTCATCGGATTTTTCCCTGTCCGTAATTATGAAATCCATCTGCTTGGGCTTGCCGTGCGATTCCTTCTCCGTAGAGGTCAGATAATCGAGCAGTATGGAATTTTTCTTTGCATTCTCATCGCTGTAATCGGCATAGGTGCTGTAGTCGCTTACCAGTGCAGCTTCCTTGATATCCTCTACGTAAACATCAGCTATTATCTGCGCGAAAATGCATGTCAGCAAACCGGCAGTGAAGTTCG
>JBEKES010000028.1:0-11792 GCA_050013715.1 Candidatus Micrarchaeaceae archaeon | reverse complement strand
CTTGCTCGGATTAAAGGTCCAAATGAAGCCTTTTTTTGTTTCAAGTACCATGCCTCTTCTTTCCATGTAATCAAGAGCAAGATTCAATGTGGAACGCATTACCTTGGTCGGTAATTTTTCCAGTATCTTATTCCGGCTTAATGGATTATTTGCCCTTTTGATTACTTCTTCTATTGCAAGTATCGTTTTAAGAGTAGGGTAATGTAATATCTCTTTTTGCATTTGTTCCTGCATCTTTTACACCTAATAAGTATATAACCTTATAAATATATATACTTTCCTATTCAAAAGTTATAAAATATGGTAAAAGATAGTAATACCACTTACATCCAAATGGTGCTAATTGACACCAAAAGGGATTTGGACAGAAAACGCTCTGTTCGATGGAACAGTTACGGCATTCAGTCTTTAATGTTTATTTTTATATTCCTCGTATATTAGATAAGTATTTATACTTATTCTACTTAATATACTTATGGTGAATTAGATATGACAAATATGACTTTTGCAGTTCCAGAAGAACTTATGGCCGTAATGAAAAGGCACAAGGAAATAAAGTGGAGTGAGGTGGCAAGACAAGCATTAGTTGAAAAAGCAGAAGAACTTAAACTAATGGATCAGTTAGTGTCGAAAAGTAAATTGACTGAAAAAGATGCAATAGAGATAGGTAGAAAGATAAAAGAGGGTATAGCAAAAAGACACAGATTAATATGATGCTTGTTGTGGATGCAAATAGTATCATTGCTGCAATTATTAGGAATAGCGAAGCAAGAAAAATAATTGTAAGTGATGAATTCGTTCTGGCTTCACCAGAATTTTTGGTAGAAGAAATAGAAAAATATAAAACTTATTTAATGAAAAAGAGTGGATTAGGTAAAGAAGAACTGAAATTATTGATAACTTTGCTCTTGAAACACATACATATTCTACCCCATGCTGAATATGAAAATAAGATTTCCGAAGCAAAACTTCTGATGGTTGAAGATGCACTAGATGTTCCATATGTTGCAGTTTATCTTGCACTAAAATGTGATGGAATTTGGACTAATGATAGACATTACGAAAATAAAGAGAAAATTAAAGTATTCAAAACAGAACATATATTGAAGTTACTAGCACAGTAGTAATATCACTTACACTCAATTGGTGCTAATTGACACCAAAAGGGATTTGAACAGAAAATGCTCTGTTCGATGGGAGCAATATCGACATCAAATTGACTGTAAATAAGACAAAATATGAATGGGCGTACATTACTAAAGTATATCTAGGTAGATTAATACTATATTTTTCATCTACCTAAATCAGTTAGGTAGATAGATTTAAATATTTTCATCTACCTAAATTATTTATGACCCTTGTTATAAAGAAAATCAAAGGTAAAAAGTATTACTATTCTTTCTTAAGCTACTTTTTGATAAACAAGTCAAAGAGCTTTAGCAAGTATATAGGTGCTAAAAAACCATCAGAAAAAGAATTGGCAAAGATAGAAAATATGTTCAGAATAGAAATAATAGAAAAATTAGCTACTAAAATATATACCTATGAATTAACCGATACAGATGATGTAATAAAAGCTCTGTTATTTCGTGATCTATTTAATAAAAAATATGAAAATTTAACCGAATCAAAGAAACGAAAATATGATATTGATAATACAATATTATTCACCCTTACAACGCTTACAACAGAGGAGGTAGATGTAAACTTAAATGATGTAAAGAATGCATTTGAAAAGAATTCACATTTTACCCAAAAAGAACAGGTAAGCAAAAACATGCTTAATGCAGTTGAATCAATAAAAGAAAAACATAGTCTTGATAAAAACTATCTTTTCAGATTACATAAAATGACAATGGCGAGTTTTGAAACAAAAACGCCAGGTCTTCTTAGAAACAAACAAGTATATCTTCACAAGATTGGTGAAAGTGGAATAAGCATTGAACTTTCCTATCGGCCACCAACACCAGATAGAATTGAGAAACTTCTCGATGAGTTTATTGAATGGTATGGAAATAGCAAACTTAATCCGATAGAAAAGGCAACAATTTCACATTATAAGCTTTATAGAATTCATCCATTTCTTGATGGTAACAAGAGAATATGCAGACTCATATTTAACAAAACACTAATTGATGAAGGTTTCCCATTGCTCAATGTTTCTATTGAAAAAGAAGAATATTTTGATGCATTAATAAATTCTACAGAAAAAGATAATGCAAAAGTATTGGTTGATTTTGTGCTAGAACAATACTATAAGCAAGTTAAAGACTTTTTAAAGTTTTATATCTAAATATTTAGTAAGTTATTGCTTTTGTATGGTGATGGGGCACTTAGCATTGTTGCGAAGAGAACGATGAGAGCAAAGGAAATTTTTAATTCCAATATGATAAATGCAATCCAAACAACTTATTCAAGAAACTGATAAATCCATTGATTAATGGCGAAAGAGGATTATTGCAATTATATGTACAGTAGCTTTGCTGTGTTATGGTTGTTGTTAATGTTGATACTGAAGTAGATGATTTAGTAGAAATTGTTGATAATGTGGTAAATGAGGAACTAATCAAAGTTGTTATGCTAGTTAATGATGATGAGGATGTGGTTGTTACAACAGTTGAAGTTTCTGTTGATCCTGGATAAATGCAATTAGGATAAGGGTGACAATACCCTCCACCACTCTGCTGAAGTGATGGTGAATATGGATATACCCTTATGCTTGTTGTTGCATTGAATGTAAATGGCGTCGTGGTTCCTCCGTCTGTTGCAGATGCATTGTAATTCAGTGTTATGCCAGTAGAGCCTGTTGATGTGCTGAAGTTTACCGAGTTTGTTCCACCGGAATTAAATATTAGTACATTCTTGCCTATCTGGCTTGAACCAGAAGTAACATTATACAGTGCGACATTGAATTTCCCTGTACCTCCCATTATGGTAAAGGTAAATGTCTCAGAGTTCCCTGATTGGATAGGATTTATGGAAGGAATTATTGAAAGGGTCAATGAATTGACGACAGCATTGGCACTGTTTATGGAATTTGCTGATTCGATTGTTGTAGCGCTGTCGGTTATTAGCACGTTTGCCTTTAGGGGAGATTGCGCTGCCATTACTGTATTGGTTATGAATGTGAATGTATTTGAAGCAGAACTCTGCGATGCTAGAAGAGTATTAGTAACTGAATTGAATACCAAGAAATTATAGGCATATGGACCTGTTCCACCACTTTCATATGCTGCAATCGTTTGAGATTGGCCCTGGTCCAGATTGGTGTTTAATTGATACAGAGAAGGGGTATTGATTGCGGAGTTATAGCCAATGGTGTAATAGGCAGAGCTTGTAACTAAAGCATTGGCATCTGTGATAATTACATTCGCCTTCAGAGAATTGCCCAACAATGTAATTGGAGGCGTCCATAGGAAAGTATTTGTTGTTATTGTGCAGCCAGTAAAGAGCATATTTGCAACAGTATTTCCTGTTATTGTATTTACTATCTGATAATTGTAAGTATAGGGAGAACTGCCGCTTACAAATGTTGCAGTGAACAGTATTGACTGGCCTTGGTCTATTAAAGTATTTGACAGACTCAAGGAAGCTTCATTTGGGGAAGCTATGGGTGCGCTGAAAGTTGCTGTGCTGGGAAGTATTCCATTCGGCGGATAACTGCGCGAACGTATCCAAATAGCATTTATGGTTGTTGCTGATCCGGATTGAAGGAAGAACCCAACCCCTAATGGGAAAGTAGGAATATGCGATGGCGTAGAGAGTTCTGTCTGATAATCATAATAGAAATTTATATCACCAGAAAGATTATACTCTACGGTAAACGGCAATGGTGTTTTAGTGCTTGGATAGGTTTCTGTTGCAATCTGGTATGGAGGTTCGGATGACCCAATCCCAAAGTTGCCACCGGAATATCCTCCGCCTATGAAATCAAAGAATGTATCAGTAAAGCCAAATCCTGCAGTATAGTATTGGCCGCTAACGTAATTGGTTGTATAATTGCCAAGCATGTCCGTGATATTGCCTTTATTGTATGTGCTTTGGCTTTCTAGCTGATCACTTACCCCGAAGAAAGAAGCTGGAGTAAGCACTATCCCATTAGAAATTGAGTAATCCGGAGCTATTATGCCAAGATTCCATTTTGGACTTAGGGTAGATCCGGAGAAGTTATCATAGAAATTGAATATGCTTTGGCCGTTGTCATACTGGCCGTATATTCCAGAACATGCGTAGGTACTCCATGGATTAGAGCAGCTTAATTGAGGCGCTTCACCAGTAGGCCCTCCAAGAAGTACATTAGATTGTGATATTACATTGCCCGTCCATCCTAGGTAGATCGTATTTGCAACAGCTATGCCTGTATTTGCAGGGAGGAATTCATTTCCAGGTATCAAAACCCAGTAGAGAACGTTTTCAGAGTTGTATAGCGCATTAGTCGAAGAGGTTCCAGTGCATGCAGCATTGGCAGCCAATTCATTCTGCACATTTCCTTCCAGCCAGGAGGTTGCAACAGTACCATTGGCAAAGAAGAATTCTGCATTATTTAGATTGCATGTGTAGTATCTTTGGTATTTAAGCGCATTGAATCCCATTACATTTGCAGTATTGAACTGATTTGCAGTTATTCCTATTGCAATCGGAGTGCTTGCACCTACTGGAATTGAGTTTTGGTTTATCACATTTATTGGCAGGTAATAAAGCACGTTTGAAGGTATTTTAATGGCATATGGTGAAATAACCACAAGAGAACTAAGAATAATTGCATATAGGATAAGTTTTATGTAATTAATCATCGTATTTCCTTGTAATAGCTAATCTGAGCCAATTACTGATTATTAAGCAAGAAACCTTATTAAAGATTTAGTATTTATCAATTCTGATATAACAAATTTAGTTTATCCAAAGCAAGTTGTAGACTATTTCATACGTTTAATTAAACAATATAATCGGTGTAAATACCTATTAGAAGAGAGTTGAATGAAATTGTCATATTCGATGGGCGCATGTTCAGTATAGGGTAAAGATATGAGGAAAAAATCAAAAGGTTTTTATATGTATATATACATATGTATAATGTGATTATTATGGCACGGCAAATATCAGTATCTGACGAAGTGTACAAAGAGTTATCTAAATTAAAAGGTAAAAAAAGTTTTTCAGAATTGATAAAAGAAGTCATGGGAATTAAAAAGGACAATGAAAAATTTATGAAGTTTGCAGGTATACTTAAAAAGGACCGCAAAAAATTAGATGAGCTTCAAAAATTAATAGCTAAAGAGAGGGAGACAAATTACGGCAGAGAATTTAATTGGTGAGCTAGTGGTTTGCTTGGACACAAGTATCATAATAGACTATTTGAACGGTGAAAAAAAGATAATAGAATTGGTAGATTCTTATAGATTAAAAGAAAAAATATCTACAACAACCATAACAGAATTTGAACTTTTGAAGCACAAAGACAAAATAAAAAGGAGTTTGGCTGAAGAAATTTTGGATTCGTTGCAAGTATATAGTTTTAACAGGCCATCCGCTTTAGAGGCATCTAAGATATTTGAAAAATTAAGAGACCTAGGAAAAATGATAAATGAAAATGACATACTTATAGCAGCTATAGCTATTGCCAATAACGAGTTGCTTATAACAAGAGATGAAAAATTTAATTATATAAACGATGAAAGGATATTTGTAATATCAAACAATATTAAATAATATTGAAAGGAATTTATAACTAAATTCAGATATCCATAGTAGCAAAATCGTGTTTACCATAAATGGAAAACCACTTTCAAGATTTGATTTTATCCTGGAGCAAAAATTTGCAAGTAGAATATCAGGTTTGCCTTAATCCTGTGAAATTTATAATTTAGAAAGATATAAATCTATAAAAAATAGATAAATATAGTACAAGAACTAGGAACATTTATGGAAATAGAAGCAATAAAAATAAGAGACATGTCTAAGGAACAACTTGCCGAACAGTGCAACAAGTATATGGAACTTTTCGGGATAAGTGCTTCTAATTTATTATCAGTTTCGTATAGTGACCTATTACTTGCCAAAGCTAATGTTTGACTAGAATTTAAAAGATAGGATATCATGGCAGAAAATAAGATAGTTAGAGTCGGATGCGGGGTAATTTTTCTTAAGGGAAACAAAGTTCTTTTAGGAAAAAGGCAGGGAGATCCTGAAAAGGCGGATGCACTTCACTCGGAGGGCACATGGACAATGCCCGGTGGAAAAATAGAGTATGGAGAGTCTTTTGAGGATGCAGCCAAAAGAGAAGTTTTAGAGGAATGTGGACTTATATTGAATAAAGTTAGTGTTTTATGTATAAATAACGACAAAAACGAATATGCGCATTTTGTCACAATTGGCATGCTTGCAGAGGAATTTAGCGGCGAAGCTAAAGTTACAGAACCTCATAAGATAACTGAATGGAAATGGTTTGATTTGAAAGAACTTCCTAAACCGCTTTATTTCCCCAGTGAAAAACTTCTTGACAATTACTTCAAGAAGAAATTCTATATTCCTTCCAAATAGACCAATGATACAATGAATTACAAAGTTGTTTGCAGCAAATGTGGCAATGTCGAGAATGACTTCAGCTTCCGGTGCAGCAAATGCAATTCCATACTTGAAGTGAAATACGAATACAACAGGTCGCAAAAGCTATTTGATAAAAAGAACAAAGGAATTAGAAGGTACATAAACATTCTGCCAGTAAAGAAAATATACACATTGGGAGAAGGCAACACCCAGCTTGCCAGCATAAAAATTGATGGAATAGATAATGCAAAACTGTTTTTCAAATTGGAGAACCAGAATCCGACAAAAACCTTCAAGGACAGAGGCTCCTGCATCGAGATATCAAAGGCCGTTGAGCTTGGAATCAAGAAAGTGTGCTGCGCTTCCACTGGAAATATGGGATTGTCCGTTGCACACTATGCAAAGCATTTTGGAATAAATGCAACAATATTCATAGGCAAGAACGCAAACAGGAAGAAAATAAGCAGGATAAGAAAACAAGGTGCAAAAATCGTGTTTGTTGATGGTGATTTTAACAAAGCGTTGAATGCTGCAGAAGAATACTCAGGAAAAACTGGCGCATTTGTTTGCGGCGATTACCATTTCAGGAAAGAAGGCCAGAAAACGCTTGCGTTTGAAGTTGCAGAGCAAATGAAATTCCAAATGCCTGATTATCTGTTCATACCAGTTGGCAATGGCACCCTTTTCTCAGGGGTTTACAAAGGACTAGAAGAACTGAAAAGCTACAAGTTAATACGTAACAAGCCAAGAATGGTTGCCGTTCAATCGGAGAAGTGCGATCCTGTTATCGTTGCCTACAGGAATAGGAAGAACATAAAGTACATGAAGCCTAGGACAGAGGCAGATGCGATAGCTGTAGGGTATCCTACCTTTGGATTCGAGACGCTGAATGCGATAAAAGGCACAAAAGGCAACGCAGTAAGCGTTTCGGAGAAAGAGATAGAAAGTGCAGTAAGAACGCTTGAGGATTATGGAATAAATGCAGAACTTGGCGGAGGAACAGGATTTGCCGGATTTCTTAAAATGCACAGCAACAATAAGAAAATATTCAAATCAAAAAGCGTTGCTGTTGTGATAACTGGAAATAATGAAGGCAGATTTGTATAGCTTATTTCTTGATTCTGCCTTCCTTTGAATCTTCCTCAACTTGATCACCCTTGTCCTTTTTATCACGCTTGGTGGATTTCTCTGATTCCTCTCTTTCTTTCTTTTCCTCACGTTCCTTTGCCTCTTTCCTTTCCAATGCCTCGTTCTGATAGCGAGGTATTGTAATCATGAAGAAGGTTGCAAATACGATTATTATTATGATTATTGCAAGCCATGGGAATACGCTTACTGATTTTGGTAAATGCACTATGACTTGAGGCACTGTTGTGGTTGCCTTGCTTGGCTGCTGTATTACTGGAGCAGCTGACTTCTGCAATAATGCTATTATAGGATCACCGGTTGGTATTGCAAAGCTTATCACGCAGCTGGTCTTGTTTACATCGAATGGTGTTATGGGCGCCCATACGTTGCCGTTGTTGAGCATGTATGGCACCAATGCATTGGATGGTATTGTGCAGGCATAGTTAACGCTCAGGTTTGCTGTTTTGAGCGCAGTGTAGTTTATGTCTATGTTTGCAATGAAAAGCCCGGCATAGTTCTTGGGCAGAGCCGGTGCATTTGGAGTGCTTGATACAGTGACATACTTGGCAAGGCTTGGTGGTTGCACGCTCTTTATTGAAAGACCGTTGGCATTGAACGATACATCCACATGAATGCTCTGCACTGTTGTGTTTGTAGTGTTCTTCTGGATTGGACAGGCAAGGAAATTGACGCTGTGCAGTATTGGAAGATAGGACACATTTGTAAGCTCCATGTATACTGGGTAATTATCCAATACTTTTGGAACGCCAATGTTGAAAACCGTTGTGTTTCCATTCACTATAAGGCTTGTGTAGTTTGATCCGATGTAATTGTCTGTTGCGTTGATATTGTAGTTTGACATGTTGAAGCTGAAGCTGTCTGGAACTGCTACGTTGTCTATTGCTAAGCAACCGTTTCCTGCAGATAGTATGGTTGGCTTTCCTGCGCCTCCGCCGGAGCCGCCTCCGCCGCCTCCACCACCGCCACCGCCGCCTCCTCCGCCTCCGCCGTTGGAGTTGACAGTTATCTGGACAGCGGTTGAATTGAACACATAGGGTATTCTAGTTCCAAGATCTGTTGCAATTGCATTATAGCTGAAGGTTCCTGTTGCGCCTGTAGTAATGCTTATGGTATTGCTGCCGCTTGAGGTTGGTATTATCACATTGGATCCCTGCTGTGATGATCCTGTTATGTTGTATAGTTCAATTGTGTATGGACCTAGTCCGCCTTGGACAGAAATGTCAAAGGTTTCTACTTCTCCTGCATTGAGGTTTGGTGACTCTGCAGTTAATGTTATTGTAGGGACATTGCTGCTGATTACTTCTATTGTATTTGATGCGCTTGAGAACTTGAAGTTGTTTGCGCCAATATCCGTTACCATTGCATTGAATAGGAAGTTTCCTATTGCATTTGCCTGGAAGGTTATTGAATTGCTGCCGCTTGGTCTTGCTATTATCACGTTTGAACCCTGCTGGTGCGATCCTGTTATGTTGTATAGTTCAACATTGAATGGACCGATTCCTCCGTTTACGTTTACGGTATAGGTCTCGAATTGGCCACTTTCAAGTATTGCGTTTGAAGGGGTTAATGTTGCAGTTACGCTGTTATCAGTTCCTGATGGAGTTACCGTTATTGTTGTTTTTGTAGAATTGAATACCAATGGTGTTGTGGTTCCCAGATCGGATACAATTCCATTGAATACAAAGTTGCCTGTTGCGCCAGCAATTATTGAGATTGTGTTTGTGCCTCCTGGAGATTGTATTATCGCGTTTGAACCTTGCTGCCTTGATCCAGTTACGTTGTATAATTCAACTGTGAATGGGCCGATTCCTCCATGCTCCCTGAATGTGAATGTTTCCAGCTGGCCGCTTTGCAATGACCTTAGGCTTGGCGTAATTGAAAGTGTTGGAGGCGTGCTGTTGCCTTCCACTTGTATTGTATTTGTTGGGCTTGAGAATTTATAGTCGTTGGCGCCCATGTCCGTTATCATTGCATTGAATACGAATGTGCCTATGGAGTTTGTCTGGAAGGTTATTGAATTGCTGCCGCTTGGTCTTGTTATTATCACGTTTGAACCCTGCTGGTGCGACCCAGTTATGTTGTATAGTTCAACGTTGAATGGACCTATTCCTCCATTTACATGTATTGTATAGGTTTCATACTGGCTGACTTCGAGTATTATGTTGCTTGGTATCAATGTAGCAGTTACGCCATTGTCGGTATTTGCAGTTACTGTTATTGCCTTTGCTATTGAATTGAACACATAGGGTGTTGTGGTTCCCAGATCAGATGCAATTCCATTGAATGAGAAGGTACCAGCTGCTCCTGCAATGAATGAAACAGTATTTGTGCCTCCTGGAGATTGTATTATTACGTTTGTGCCCTGCTGGTGCGACCCGGTTATGTTGTATAGTTCAACTGTGAATGGACCTCTGCCTCCCTGCTCCCTGAATGTGAATGTTTCCAATTGACCTGTTTGAATTGATCCAAGGCTGTCATTTATGTAAAGTATTGGAGTGTTGCCGTTTGTGTTGTTTCTGTTTCCTATTACCTGTATTGTATTGGAATTGCTTGAGAACTTGAAATTGTTTGCGCCCATGTCTGTTATCATTGAATTGAAGATGAAGTTGCCTATTGCACCTGTCTTGAATGTTACCGAATTGCTTCCTCCCGGAGATTGGATTATTACGTTCGTTCCTTGCTGATGTGATCCAGTTACGTTGTATAGTTCAACATTGAATTGGCCGATTCCTCCAGTTACGTGCACTATATAGGTTTCATACTGGCCAGTTTCAAGTATTGCATTGGTTGGTGTCAATGTTGCTCTGGCGCCAAAATCAGTATTTGAAGTTACGGTAATTGTCTCTGTTGTTGAATTGAACACATAGGGCGTTGTGGTCCCCAAATCTGTTGCAATTCCATTGAATTGGAATGTTCCTGTTGCACCTGTCACTAATGAGATTGTATTGGTTCCACCAGGAGATTGTATTATCACATTGGTGCCCTGCTTATGCGATCCTGTTATGTTGTATAGTTCTATTGTGAATGGACCCTCTCCTCCATTAACTTTAAATGTAAATGTTTCCGGCTGTCCCTGTATTAGTGAATTTGAGCTTAGTGTAATATTCAGCATTGCAGGCGTGCTGTTTCCAAATACTCTTATAATGTTAGATGCGCTTGAGAACTTGAAGTCGTTGGCGCCCGTATCAGTTACCATCGAATTAAACGCGAATGTCCCAATATGATGAACTTGGAATGTTATTGAATTGCTGCCTCCTGGCGTTGGGATTGTAACGTTTGAACCTTGCTGGTGTGACCCAGTTATGTTGTATAGTTCAACATTGAATGGACCGATTCCTCCAGTTACGCGTATTGTATAGGTTTCAAACTGGCCAACATCAAGAAGCGTATTGCTTGGGGTTAATATCGCATTTGCATTGTTGTCATTTATTGTTGTGCTGCTTGTTGACAATGAAGTAGAAGTTGATGTTGTTGATCTTGAAGTAGTTGATGATGTTGAAAGTGAAGTAGAAGTTGATGTTGTTGATCTTGAAGTAGTTGATGATGTTGAAAGTGAAGTTGAAGATGATGTTGTTGATCTTGAAGAGGTTGTTGTGGTTGATACTGTAGTTGTTGTCGTTGTGCCACTTACCTGAACATGCATTGTGTCGCTTGTTGCCTGCTCCTGCCAATAATCAGTTACCGTTGCGTTGATGTTGTAGGTTCCGCTTTGGGTAGGCCTGAAATTGTACGTGGCATTAATGCCGTTCAGTGAACTGTTTGTCTGGACAACTTGGCCGTTCTGCTCAAACGTTATGGTAAATAATCCTGTTCCGTTTCTGCCCTCTGCTATTATGGGATCAATTTGACCTTGTTGTATGCTGTTGCTCCCAGCTATTGCTATTATGGGTGATGCAATTACCTGGACAGGCCATGTTTCAGTTGTAATATGATCTCCCAATGAATCCGTTATTGTTGCATTGAACTTAAATTCTCCACTCTGCTGAGGGGCAAAGTTGTATACAGTTCTATTCGAGCTAGTCACATTGGTTTGGACCACTTGATTGTCTTCATAGGTTTTTACATTATAGGGAGATGTTCCTCCTGAGAAGTTTACA
>JBEKES010000027.1:0-11894 GCA_050013715.1 Candidatus Micrarchaeaceae archaeon | reverse complement strand
GGTACTGGTATTCCTGATATACCATTTACTGGTAGCCATATACCTAATGTTTGTCCAGATGTTATTGCATTTGTAGAATATATCATATTAGCTGGGAAAGAATTGAACGAAACCGAAGTTCCAGGAATTCCTGCAACCGTTGGTGTTCCTTGCGGTGCAAACACAAAGTTTGCTCCGGCCCAATTTGTTCCTGTGTTCTGACCGAGTGTTACTATAATGTTTCCGCTTGTGTGACTGTAAACCGGATTCTGACATAGAAATCCAGACTGTGCAACGCAAGCGTTGCCCAACAGCGCGTTGCCGCTGAACACTCCCAATGAGAACAGAGCACCAAGAACAACTGCTATTATCAGTATTGCCCAGCCGTAGGTCATCAGATATTCCATAGCGCTTTGGGCCCTATGAAAAGGTTTTGATGGAAAATAAGCATTGGATATTGATTTTTTAACCATTGGAGCACTTTTAAGAATATTTGACAGCATAAGCACTATATTAGATATATCGTGAAATATTTATAGGTTATTGAATTCTCAAACATATTAAATAATAAGGTAAAATTGGGCTATGGAAAAGGTTATAAATGTTCTATCCATAACTATTATTTGATAAGTTCCTTCTGATTATTTATCAATAATTAACACTTAAATGGTGAAATAATGTATCCAAACGTACAAGCTTATGATAGAGGTGTGATGTTCAGCCCTGACGGAAGACTATTCCAGGTTGAATACGCAAAAGAGGCAGTCAGGAGAGGCGCAACTTCCATAGGAATAGTTGCAAACGACAGCGTTGTTCTAGTAGCACACAAGAACGTGCTCGAGCCTCTTGCTGTGCCAAGCACAATACAAAAGATATTCCGCGTTGATTCCTATATAGGAGCAACATACAGCGGATTGGTAGCAGATGGATTGCACATGATAAGCGCAATGCGAAACAAGACCCAAACCCATAGAATGGTTTACAATGAAACAGAATCAGTTGAGACAATTGCCAAGGAAATCTCAGAGGAAATGCAGATGGCTACCCAATATGGAGGCATTAGACCCTACGCAATATCGCTTCTCATTGGAGGCATAGACCGTGGTCCAAAGCTCTTTGAGATAGAGCCAGGAGCCTCATATCTAGGCTACAAGGCCGATGCAATAGGTTCAGGAAAATCAGTCGCACAGGAAATGCTGGTAAAAAGCTTCAAGGAAAACATGGATACGGAAGAGGCATTAAAGCTTGGAGTCAGCATAATCAAAAAACTTAACGAAGGCAAATTAACCGAGAACAATCTTGATATTTCAACAATTAAGAAGGATGTAGGAATTGAGATCTTTACATCTGAGAAGGTAGCAAAATACCTTTGATTCTCTTCTTTGCTTTGTGATTTGAATGTCTTCTAAGACTGTAATTGCCAAATGGCATAAGGACGGCAATGTATTCGAAATACTTGTAAATGCGGATCTTGCCTATGAATACATAACAGGCAAGAGAAGCGATCCTCTTGTGGTTCTTGAAGCTGAGGATATATTCAAAGACTCAAGAAAAGGGGAGCGCCAGAGCGAAGACAAGATAAAGAAAGCATTCGGCACCACAGATCTTGCAAAAGTTGCAGATATGATATTAAAGCACGGAGAGGTGCCAATAACAACAGAGCAGAGGAACCGATTGATAGAGGAGAAGAGAAAACAGATAATAGATATCATAGCAAGAAATTCGATAGATCCGCGCACCAATGCGCCCAATCCACCATTGCGAATAGAAAACGCCATGAGGGAAGGCAAGGTTTCAATAGATCCTTTCAAGGGCGCAACGGAGCAGATAGATGACATAGTTAAAAAAATAAACATGATAATGCCCATAAAGTTCGCGAACGTAAAAATGGATGTGATAATACCTCCAGAATACGCGAACAGGTCATTTGGCACGCTTAAGAAATACGGCCTTAAATCTGAGGACTGGCTTCCTGACGGTAGTTTGCATGCAACGCTGGAATTCCCTGCTGGCATGCAGACCGAATTCTTTGACAGGATAAACAGCGCAACTCAGGGCAAGGCACTTGTGAAGGTAATTTAATGAGGCAAATAGTAATTCCAGGAGATCTGGTTTCCGATAGAATAATAAGAACTCGAAATACCTACACGCAGAATGGGAAAACCTATTCAAGCGTATTGGGAATGTACGAGGAATCAACAAACGAGGTAATACCGCTTGAGGGCACATGGGATCCGAGAGTTGACGATGTAATTGTAGGAATAGTAAAAGAGACCAAGAGCAGCGTTTACATAATAGACCTGTCTTATTTCGGGAAGGCATTGCTTATAATCGGAAAGTACGACAAGTTCGAATACAACAATGGCGACATAATAAGCGCCGTAATAAAGGACGTCGAGGGCAAGAATACGATAATACTTACCGAGCCTAGACTTCTGGAGAAAGGCACCTTGATAAACATAAGGCCGAAGAAGATACCAAGAGTCATTGGAAAGAAAAGCACAATGATAAGACAGATTGCAGAGGCAACCGGAACGCATATAATAGTGGGAATGAACGGGCTCATATGGATGGACGGAGGAAATTTGACGCTTGCAACTGAAACGCTCCTCAAGATAGAAAGAGAAGCCCATCTTTCAGGATTGACAGAAAAGATCAAGAATTATTTAGATTCGAAAAAGTGATACCAATGGCATCATCATCAAACAAACCAGAATTGATAAAAAACGGGAAAAGGCTTGACGGAAGGGCATTTGACGAAGTGCGTGACATAAAGATAACCGCTGCGCCGCTCAAGAATGCAGATGGCTCTGCATACATAGAATGGGGCAACAACAAGATACTTGCTGCGGTTTACGGACCTAGGGAAGCAACGCCAAGGCACCTTGCAGATCCATCGAAAGCGATAATAAAATGCAAATATTCAATGGCTCCGTTCTCGAGTCTATCCGAACACGGAAGAACAGGCCCGAACAGAAGATCAATAGAAATCTCTAAGGTAATCAAGGAGGTATTCGAGAATGTCGTAATGCTTACCGATTTTCCGGGAAGCGAAATCGACATATTCATAGAAGTATTACAAGGAGATGGAGGAACCAGGGCTGCCGGATTAACCGCAGCATCGGTTGCTCTTGCAAGCGCAGGAATCCACATGAAAGATTTGGTATATGCGGTTTCAGTGGGAAGAATCGGGGACCATCTTGCACTTGACTTCAACATGATAGAGGATAATTATTCCGATAGCGACATGCCTGTTGCTGTTGCTCCTAGAAACGACGAGATTCTATTGCTTCAGATGGACGGGGGCATGACAAGAGAGCAGATGTCAGATGCTCTTGAAATGGTAATAAAAGCAGGCAAGAAGGTAAGCGAAATACAAAGGGATGCATTGAAAAAAGCCTACGCCAGCGAGGCAAAAGAAAAGAATGGTGCTTAATATGGACGCAATAAATATCGTGAAAACAAATTACATCAAGGAATTGCTCGCAAAGAACGAGCGTGAGGACATGAGAGATATGATGTCCTTCAGGGCAATAAGTATAGACAATGGAATGATAAAGAATGCAGAAGGATCATCGCAAGTGGATCTTGGGGCAACAAGAGTTCTTGCTGGCGTAAAACTTCAGCTTGACGAGCCCATGGAAGATACACCCAATCAGGGAAACCTTGTGGTTTCAGCTGAGCTTCTTCCATTGGCAAGCGCAGACTATGAGAGCGGACCTCCAAGCCCAGTAGCAATAGAGTTTGCAAGAGTTGTAGACAGAGGCATAAGAGCGGCTAACTGCGTGAACCTTGAAAGCCTTTTCATAGAGGAAGGGAAATCCTGGACGGTTTACGTTGACCTATATGTATTGAATTACAACGGAAATCTCTTTGATGCAGGAGAAATAGCGGCAATGAGCGCGCTTCTCGATACAAGAGTGCCGAAATACGAGGATGAGAAAGTAATAAGAGAAGAAACTTCAGGCAAGCTCAAGATAGACAACATAGTTACTTCAGCAACTTTCGCAAAGATAGATAATAAGATACTTCTTGACCCAACTGAAAACGAGGAAAATGCATGCGATGGAAGAATAACAATAGCAACTGACAAGGAAAACGTAAGGGCAATTCAAAAAGGCTTGCGAGGAGGATTCTCCAGCAAGGAAGTGATGGATTTAATAGACGTAACTTTTAATAAGCATGAGGAACTAAAGGGTATATTGAAGAAATCGCAGAAGTGATAATATGGCACAAGCAAGCATAAGATACGGAGCGAGCATAAGAAAGAGATACAC
Organism: Candidatus Micrarchaeaceae archaeon; assembly: GCA_050013715.1. Lineage (GTDB taxonomy): Archaea > Micrarchaeota > Micrarchaeia > Micrarchaeales > Micrarchaeaceae > UBA12276. The sequence continues at coordinate 7,638 of JBEKES010000027.1, read as the reverse complement.
CAAGATAAAAAAGGAGAAGAGCTCTTTCTACAAATGCGAAAGCTGCGGCAAGACAAGCGTTAGGCGATTGGGTACAGGCATCTGGAAATGCAGGCACTGCAGTGTTACCTATGCAGGAGGCGCATACTCGATGACAACCCCGGCAGGGAACAATGCAAGAAGATTGATAGGGAATATTAAAAAAGGTAATTAAATAGTAAAAATAAGCTATAATCCAATAAAAGAGCTCGTGGTTCACGAGGCAGTTAGAATAGACTATGATGATTTGCTTAGAGAGCGAATAACGCCAGCGGGGAACATGCCTTTGTACTGGTGCGATGGAATGCTCTTCAGCTTCACATCCATGCCCATGACAAGAGACTTGGTGAAAGAATACTTGGAGGGAAAGATACACTGGATGGAAGTGCATTATTCCGAAATGAAGAAATACGAGCCAGTTATTGAACTGAATGACGAGCAGTACAAGGCGATAATGAAGATAAGGGTAATAGACACATCAAGATCTGGATTGCACTCTGAGTTCATAAAATGGCTCAAGGTCAACAACAAAAAATGAGATGATACTATGGCATATATTTGCATAAAATGCGGCAAGAAGCAGAAAGGACTAGAAAGCAACGTAAGGTGCAGCTACTGCGGTTCAAGAATACTATTGAAAAGCAGGCCAAACCTTGCAAGGGAAGTCTCCACAGACTAATTCTCATTAATTTTACGCCAGGGAAGTTCTCCTTAGTATTATGTATGTCGCTATGGTAATATCTTCTGGAGTTGTAAGTTTTATATTATAGCGCGAGCCAGGATACACTTTCACGATACATCCCAGATTCTCCACAAGAGTCGCATCATCAGTCACTTCATCTTCCGCATGGGCATAGGCGCGTCTGAGAACTTCACTAACAAAAACTCCCGGAGTCTGTATCTCCCAAAGCTTTTTCCTATCGAGCGTTGCAATCACAGTTCCCCTTTCATTCACTTCCTTTATGGTATCTGTTGACTGAATGCCGGAAATGACACCAGCAGTTGTGAGACAATCACAATTCATTAGATCAATGCCTTTTTCTATGATTTCTTTTGTAACGCAGGGCCTTGCACCATCATGCACTATCATCAAATCACTATCCCCAATTATTTGAAGGCCTTGCATTACGGATTCCTGCCTTGTGGGCCCTCCTTCACATACAGATACCTTTTCGCCGTAGCTTCTGATTTGGCGCATTAATCGATTATTTGAAAGGTTTTTACTTGACAGGACAATGACCATTTCACTTACCAGGCTTGATGATTGAAACTGCTCCATGGTGTGGATAATTACTGGCTTGCCTACAATTTCCAGCGATATTTTGTCCATGCCCATTCTTTCGCCTTCTCCTGCTGCCACTATTATTGCATTTGCCTTTGTCGCCCTCATTTTATGACCGATACAAAATGAGCTCATTATAATACTTATTTCTTTTGCTTGGGCAATCTGCTGCATTTTAATATAGAAAGAGTTAAATTTATCTTCTACAAATCCCTATAAATAAAAAGTGATCTCATGACATCAAAGGCAATGGTAATTGTTCTTTCACTGGCAATCATAGCACTGGCTCCGATATCTTTTGTGGGATTGATGCTTTTCAAGGTAGCAACATTGTATGCAGCAATAGGGATCTTTGCAACTGTATTGATTGCACTGAGCTTCATAGGATTGTTCTTTGTTTCGACAAAAGGCAGCAGCGCCGCAGCTGATTCTGATTAAATATTACTTATGGGGCAATAATTATTTTACTGCAGTGTCTCCGCTGACTATTACTGTTTCATCTACGCTCTTTACCCTTTCGTAGCGAACGCTGTTCTTTGCAAATTCAAGGGAAGTATGATCGCTTCTTATCAATTCCTCTGATTTCACAAGCAACATGCTGGAAATGCACCCTTTCTCAAAGTCCACTATTATGTCCTCTACGGTTCCAATTCTTCTACCGGTGTTGCTTATTATTTCTCTCCCATATAGTTCTGATAATAACATATCGGTCATCTTGATCACTTCTATTTTATATTCAATATCTTCTTGGAAGCAAAGATTCTTATTATATAAGCCTTTATTTCGTTCATGAACGCATTCCTGTCCTTTTCGAGCTCGATGAGCTCAGCATCGGAAAAAAGGCCCTTGTTCTCGTTTACAAGATATTCCAAATATGAATCAGTAAGATAATAGCTCTTGCCTTTGCAGTTTTTGCAATGGTAGGTAGGCACTACGGGTACCTTGCCATTGCTTGCAAATGCTTCCACATATAATTCCAATGCAGATTCGTTGCAATTAGGGCAATTCTTGGTTATCTTTACTTCGGAATATTCCTTTTTAGATATTTTGGATATCTTTTCCTTGTGGAGCGTTTCCTTTATCTTAAGGTCTATGTCCTCTTTGTTTTGAATTTTGGTTAGTTTTTGGAGCAGGACAAAACCGTTCATGTCAAAAACCATTTCAAGAAGCTCTGTTTCCCTAGGTTCAAGTATTTTTATAATATCCATTCCGTTGCTCTGGTATTCAAGCCTTACTTTTCCCTTCTCGCTAACTGAGAGGAAAGCCTCGTTTATTCAATCACCAAATTTCAATCTGTATGTGTCTATGTCGTCTTCAGTAATCGTTGCCCTTTTCTTGCTCTTTGCCCTGTTAACTGCATATTTCGCAATCCGTTGCGCCTTCTTTTCAAGCAGTGCAGCGATCGCATCTGCTGCCTTGTCGCTTATTATTATGTTCGGATTTGAACTGTTCTTTATGAGCTTCTTTATGGAAGCCTTTGATATTTTGTTGTGCATATTCGCACCTATTCAGCACTCAAGATCATCCTCATAGCAATAAAGCTCAGCACTGTAAGATCATCATTCTTATTAGTCTTATTTAAAACAATAAATAGCTTGCTGTTGTATAAAGTATTAGTGGGATTATGGAAAAAAGGGTTGTATCAGATTGCAGGGACTATCCAAGCGAGAAGAACTGCTCGTTGACAATAGCAGGCACAGAGAAGGAAGTTCTTAAAGTGGCAGTACGCCATGCAATTGAGGATCACGGGCACAAGAAATCTGAAACTGCAAAAATAAGGAAGTGGGTCAAGAAAAGCCTTAAGAAAGCATAGCATTTGCTGTTATTTGATTAAAGATTTCTACAAAACTAGCAATAGCGAAAGCATTATTATTCATTCATAATAATTAGATGTAAATTTATTTGGATAGTTTCAAAACCGCTTGCAATGCGCTAGGCAATTTTGTTACATTTTTATCTGTACTGAAATGGCCTTTGTTGTGCTCAATTATCAGATTAGCATTCAATTTATCCTTAAATATGTCGGTACCATAATGCAAAGAAACATACGGATCGTTATCTGAATGTATTGCAACAAACTTTTTGCAATTCAATTTTATCTTCTTCCAATTTATTGGTTTTTCAAAGAAACTTTCTAAATCTTCGTAACCCAAACCAGTAGCAAATCCAGCAACCATAACTACTCCACCAACCTTTACATTTATCGTTTCTAAATATCTTAAAATTGTTATGCAGCCAACACTATGCCCTACAAAATAGCAGTTTTTGTCTGGAGTACCGACAACTTTCTTTAGATGGTTTATCCATGCATTCATTCTAGGATGTTGTGTATTTGGCATTGCAGGTACATACGTATTAAAATTTTTACTTTCTAGCTCGGTTTTTAACCAGGGATACCAACGTGTGTTTGGTTTGCCGCCCCAACAATGTACTACAAAAACCCTCTTCTTTGAAATCATATTAAAACACTGACTTGATTAGATTATAAGAAATATAGTATTATCTATTTATAGTTATTCAAGACTAATTAATAATAGGTGTAAATATGAGCGTAATTGATGTTAATGACAGCACTTTCGATAGCGAAGTCGTTCAGTCTAAGATTCCCGTAGTTGTAGACATATGGGCGCCCTGGTGCGGCCCCTGCAGGTTATATGGACCCATCGTTGATGAAGTGTCAAAGGATTATGAAGGCAAGGTAAAATTCGTAAAGATAAATGCGGACGAGTGCGAGAGCACTGTATCAAAATTCAGCGTGTCCAGCATACCAACTACGTTGCTGATAGAGAAAGGTCAATTGAAGGCAATGAATGTTGGTGCAGTTCCAAAGGAAACCCTCAAAAAATGGATAACTCAAAACATGTAACTTTTTATATTAGTGAAGAAATGGCTGAAATTCCTTTCCCTAGGGGTGTTAGAGACCTTATGCCCAATGAGGCATTGTTCAGAAACGAGCTCCTTAATAGAATAGAGAATCTCTTCCAGCTTTTCGGGTTCCTTACAATTGATACACCTAGCTTCGAGTCACTTCAAGTGCTTAACGCAAAGAACGCAATAGGAGAGGACACAAAGCTTATCTATGAATTGAAGAATGACAATCTGGGTCTTAGATATGATAATACAGTGTCGCTTGCGCGCTACATATCCATGCATCAGGAACTTCCACTTCCTTTCAAAAGATATTACATAGGGAAGGTATGGCGAAGAGAGGAGCCGCAGCACCTTAGGTACCGTGAATTGACGCAGGCTGATGTTGACATAATAGGAGGCAATCCTGCCATGGCTGACGCAGAAATAATAGGAGTTGGCGGAATGACACTTGACAGCATTGGAATTGAATATGTAGTCCAAATAAACAACAGGGAATTATTAGAAAAAGTTCTTTTAAAATTCGGCGTAAAAGATGAAAAATTCATGGGAGTCGCACGCGCGCTCGACAAGCTGGAGAAGATAGGAGAAGAGAAAGTAGTTGAACTGCTTAGGGGATTGGAGCTCGATAATTCTTCCATAGACCAGATAATGGCATTTATAACGCTTAAGGGCATAAACGAGGAAAAGCTATCCTATGTTGACAGTCTTCTGGGAAACAAGGAATCAACAAAGGAATTGCGCGAGACCCTTTCTTTCATTGAGGATTACAAGATAAGAGGAGATGTTCAAATCGATTTCAGCATAATGAGAGGGCTCGATTATTATACTGGAATAGTTTTCGAATACAAGAACAAAGAAGACACGAGCGCATCCGTATGTGGAGGCGGCAGATATGACAAGCTTATCGCACTCTATGGAGGAAAGCAGCTTCCTGCTGTTGGGCTTGCCTTTGGAATAGACAGAATTCTTGAAATGCTCAACTTCTCCAGTTCTATTGAATATACCTATGCAAACGTTTTCGTTGCGAACGTAAACGAGAACAATTATCCCTATGCGCTCAAGGTCGCGAATGTGCTTCGCGCAAACGGCATACCAACAGAGATAAACCTTGCACTTAGAAACCTATCAAACCAGTTTGCCTATGCAAATGCTATTAAAACCAAATATGTAATAATTATTGGCGATGTTGAGGAAAAGCTAGGCAACGTAAAGCTAAGAAACCTCATAAGCGGAACTGAGAGCAGCTTGCACATCGACCAGGCAATAAAAACCATAAAAGGCGAATGAATGGCGAAATCAGAAGTAGAAAAGGTAACGGAAGAAAAGGTATCCAAGGGAGGCTTTCTTGTAAAATTATATTTTGACATGCAGCACACCGAGAAGGAAAAGCTGCAGCCGCTAATGGTTGATTTGATTAACGAGCAGCTCATGAAGGAAAAGGGCGTCGTATATTGCTACGGAGCAATAGAAGAGCCACTCGAAAAGGACGGCATATTCATAACAAGCGCCATGGTAACTGTATTATTCGACAAGTTCATGCCACTAATAAATGTAGCTTTCAATTATTCACCTGCAGGAATAGAAATCCTCCAGCCGCAGCATGACATCACATTCAAGACCTTTGAGTTGCAGTCAATTTTAATGGACCTTTCCCAGATATCGCTCGATTACTCGAAATATGTCCTTGAGCGTGTAATGAAACCGGAGGACATTGCAAAAATAAGTGAGCAATTGAACCGCAGAACCGAAATGGCCAAGAAATTCCTAGATGAAAACAAGGACAAAAAAGACTAAAGCCTGTGCCAGCTTGTTCCTTGGGCATTATCTTCTATTTCCACGTTGTAATCTTCTTTTAGCTTTTTCCTGATTTTATCAGATTCTGCAAACTTCTTCTCATTTCTTAGCTTGTTTCTTTTTTCTATCAATTCCCTTATCTCGTTTGAGATTTCCTGCTTTTTCATGTGCTCCTCGAAATTCAGTCCTAGTATTTTGTCGAATTCCATAAGTGAAGCCAATATTGCATTTGCATCTGCTTTTCCAAGCTCGGGAAACTTGTTTGTTTCAGTAATTAGCGTATGCATCTTCGAAAGAGCTTGAGGAGTATCAAGGTCATCGTTGATAAATTCAAAGAACTCTTTTTTGATCTTATTCACTTTTTCCATAAGTAAAATGTTATTTTTGGCCCCTTTTGAATCTGAGACCTTTTTTATAAATGAATATATTCCGTTCAACGTATTGCTTGCATTTTCCAGTGCCTCCATTGTGAAGTTTGCCTGGCTTTTGTAGTGGGAGCTGAGTATTAGATACTTGTAGCTGTTTGCAGAGTATCCCTTGTCTATCAAGTCCTGAAGAGTGTAGAAATTATGCAATGATTTTGATATCTTCTTGCCATTTATCAGCAAATATTCGTTGTGCACCCAGAAGTTCACGAATTTCTTTTTGGTCGCGCTTTCGGATTGAGCTATTTCATTGGTGTGATGTATTGGAAGATGGTCCACTCCCCCAGTATGGATATCAAAATGCTCTCCAAGATATTCCATGCTCATGGCGCTGCACTCTATATGCCAGCCGGGAAAGCCTTTTCCGTATTTTGTATCCCATACCATGTCCTTGACATCTGGCTTTGAGAATCTCCAAACCGCAAAGTCAGTGGTATTTTTTATTCCTGACGCCCTTTCCACCCTTGCGCCTGCAACAAGATAATTGTTTAGCTCTTCAAAGCTAAGATTCATGAGTTGACCGTAGTTCTTGAATTTCGACGTATCATAATACATGCCAGTTTCTACTTTGTACAGGTAGCCCTTTTCATCAAGCCTGTATATCAGTTCAAGCATCTCGTTTACATGAGCAGTTGCCTTTGCTATTATGTTGGGCATTATAAGATTCAATCTTTTGAAGTCTTCCATAAACTTTTCTGTGTAGAATTCTGCAATTTCATAAACGGTTTTGTGCTCGCGCTCTGCACCTATTCTCATTTTGTCCTCTCCGAGATTTGCATCACTCACAAGATGGCCCACATCGGTTATGTTCATAGCATGGTTTACTTCATAGCCATTGTAGATTAGAACCCTCTTCAGAAGATCAGCAACTATGTATGCACGCATATTGCCTATGTGGGCGAAATTATATACAGTGGGGCCGCAGGTGTACATCCCAACATATTTTTCCATTATGCTCTCGAATTCCTGCTTTTTATGAGTAAGAGTATTGTATATTCGCAAAAACTTACCTTAACTATTTATAATGGAAAGTTGCCCATTTGAACTTGCAGCATATATTTTGTTGTTCTTTGGATCATATACAATAGAGGTTATATTTTCCGATGTTCTATTGTATAATATATTATATGTGGTTGCATTCATTACCATTATTTCATTTGTAGAATTGAATGTATATCCCCACAAAATGTATAGATATCCGTTGCTTGAGTCATAAGTTAAACCACGTAAAGAACCGTTTTTACTGAA
>JBEKES010000026.1:0-13140 GCA_050013715.1 Candidatus Micrarchaeaceae archaeon | reverse complement strand
AGGGACTTGTACTTCAGAAATTTGCAGTAGGTCAGAAGCAACCTCACTCTGGTCAGATAAAATGTGTTCGCGTTCAAATAATAAAGAATGGAAAAGTTGTAGGGGCATTCGTTCCCGGAGACGGATCCGTTGGATTCATTGACGAGCACGATGAGGTAACGATAGAAGGATTGGGTGGATCCCAAAGAGGACAGATGGGATGCATACCAGGAATGAAATACAAAGTTGTTGAAGTGAACGGTGCAAATATACAATTAGTAAGGGCAGGTAAGAAGGACAAACCAAAACGCTGATCAAATGGCTGAAGCAAAAACTCCAAATGTTGAAATCAAAACTGCAGAAGCACCAAAGCCAGCAACAGCAGCAAAGCCAAAACGAGTCAAGGTTGAAAAGCCAGTTCAGAAAGAGGAATCAAACTCAATGTCATCTGGCTCAACTCTCCTTTTCGACAAGTATGATTACAATGTTGAAATACAGGACCTTAGCCTTAAGAATTACGTTAATCTGAAACCGCTTGCGTATCCATCTACCTATAGAAGGCAGAGCCAGAAAAGCTTCTCGAAAGCTAATCTTAACATTGTTGAAAGGCTCAGCAATTCTCTGATGAGGGGAGGCACAGGAGGAAAGATAGGCGGCCACATAATAAGAACAAAGGGACGATTACAAGGCAAGAAGCTCAAGACAATGCACATCATAGAGAACGCATTTCAAATAATAAACAAGCAAACAGGGAAGAATCCACTGCAAGTGCTGATACGCGCACTGGAGAACAGCGCTCCCATAGAAGACACAACACGAGTTGTTTACGGTGGAATCAAATCCAATGTTGCTGTAGACATAAGTGCAAGCAGAAGGCTTGACATCGCAATCAGAAACATAACAATGGCTACAATAATAGGTGCATTCGGAAACAAGAGGAGCATATCTGAAGCTCTTGCAAATGAACTAATACTTGCAGCAAATGTTGATGTTAATTCCTACGCAATAAAGCGCAAGAACGAAATAGAGCGTATGGCAAGAAGTGCAAAGTAGCTGGTCCTCATGGTAAGAAAGGAATACATAGTTGAAGAGATTACAAAAATACTTGGAGACACGAAGCACATACGAAACATTGCAATAATCGCCCACGTGCACCACGGGAAAACAACGCTTACCGATTCTCTGCTTGTAAAGGCTGGTTTGATATCAAAGGCAGTTTCCGGAGATGTCCTATATACCAATTACGAGGCAATAGAGAAAGACAGGAGAATGACAATAAAATCTGCTAACATATCCTTGGGATTCGTCTACAAGGATGCTGATTATATTATTAATTTGATAGACACTCCTGGCCACGTGGACTTCGGCGGCCACGTAACGAGATCCATGAGGGCAGTTGACGGAGTTGTGCTTGTTGTTGATCCTGTAGAGGGAATAATGCCTCAAACAGAAACCGTATTAAGACAAGCACTTAAGGAAAAGGCGAAGCCGGTGCTTTTCGTAAACAAGACCGATAGACTATTAACTGAATTAAGGCTTACTCCAGAGCAGACAATGGAACGATTGTTCGAATTGATAAACAACATAAACAAGCTAATTGATCAATACGTTCCTGAGGAATTCATGGGCAAATGGAAGGTAAGCGTTGAAAACGGAAGCATATGCTTCGGCTCTGCCTATGACCGATGGGCAATCTCAAAGTACATAATGGACAAGTACAAAATAACATTCAAGGAAATTTTCGAATACACAATGCAGGGTGATGAAGGCCTCAAGAAACTGCAGGAAGTTGCTCCTATAGATGAAGCTGTTCTTGCAATGATAATAGACCATTTGCCAAGCCCTGATATTGCACAGCAATACAGAATTCCTCAAATATGGCACGGCAACATAGAAAGCATTGAGGGAAAGGCCATGACAAGCGTAGACAAAAGCGCAAAAACGAACATTGTTGTATTCAATATAATTTACGATCAGCACAGCGGTGAAATTGCAGTAGGAAGAGTGTTCTCCGGTGTTGCGAAGAAAGGAACTGAATTGCACATATCTGGTCGAGCAAACACACAGAAAATACAGCAGGTAGGAATCTACATGGGCCAGGACCGAGTAATAGTTGATGCACTTCCAGCCGGGAACATAGCAGCAATAATAGGATTGAAGGACATTTCAGTTGGCGATACGCTTAGCGAAGAGGGAATAGAGCCCTTCGAGCAGATAACCCACTATTCGAAGCCTGTAGTGACAAAGGCAGTAGAGGCAAAGGACTCAAGGGACACTACAAAACTTATCGAGGCATTGAGAGTATTGTCAAAGCAGGATCCAACAATAAAAGTCGAACTTAATCAGGAGACAGGAGAACATCTGATAAGCGGAATGGGAGAATTACATTTGGAAATAATAGAGACAAAATTAAGGGACGAATTCATGATTCCAATTACAACGAGCGAGCCCATTGTCGTGTATCACGAAGTAATAGACAAGATGGCAGGTCCAATAGAAGGAAAAACTCCAAACAGACATTCAAAGTTTTATGTTACGGTTGAACCATTAAAGGAATCAATACTAAAGGCGCTTGACGAAGGATCCATAAGGGATGGTGCGCCGAAAGGACAGGTAGCAGTTCAGGCAATGATAGATGCCGGATTGGACAGGCCAACAGCAAAGGGCGTTGTCTATGTATCCAACAATTCAATGCTCGTGGATGCAAGCCACGGGGTGCAATATTTGAATGAAGTAATGGAACTGCTAACGGATGGATTTGTAGAAGCTATGAGAGACGGCCCATTGGCAAGGGAGAAATGCTCTGGTGTATTAGTAAAAATAGTTGATGCAACAATACACGAGGATCCAGTGCATAGAGGCCCAGCGCAGATAATACCAGCCATAAGAAGAGGAATCTACGCAGCAATGCTCACTTCTGGAGTTTCGCTGGTAGAACCGAAGCAATTATTTACGATTAATGTTCCTCAGGAATACATGAGTGACGTAATAACAATGCTGCAAAGCAGAAGAGGGCAGGTGCAGAACATCGCACAGGATAGGGAGCAAATGTCCATAACCGCAAAGATGCCAGTTTCAGAGGTAATCAAAGGATTTTCCAATGGATTGAGAAGCGCAACGCAGGGAAGGGCGATCTGGTACTACGAATTTGCAGGATACGAAAGACTGCCATCTGAATTGCAGAACAAAATAGTAAGGGAAATAAGAAAAAGGAAAGGACAGCCGGAAGAGCCTCCAAAGGCGGAGCAGTTCATGGAATAGCAAACCAGTTAACAAAGTGATAAAATGTCAACTACAACTGCAACAGCAGCAGCAAAATCCCACAAAGACAAGAAAACCTTGCTTGTCATGGATTTGATCGGGACAATACTATTTACTGATGATGCAACAAGAATGGCAGCTCAAAAAGTTGTGGGAAGAGAAATGCTCCGCAAAGATGTAAGGAATCTGCCAAAAGTGACAAAAGGCCAGATCTATGATCTTGTGGCAACGGAGTTCGCCATTTATGTGCAGCCCAACGAAGCCACAATAAGAGTAATGAGGGACAATACAGCTAAAATGCAGATAATAATACTCACTGCAGATTTGGACATACCGGAAGTAAGGAAAGGTTTGACAAGAATACTGAAAAAATATTTGGTTCCCTACGATCAATTGATAATGAGAAAGCCAGAGCGCAGAAACACGCCCGATGAGAAATGGAAAGTTGCGCAGATAAAGGCGCTTATTAAAAAATATTCACAAATAAGCATTTACGAGGACAAGATAGACAACATAGCCTACTTCATGTCGCGCCTTGGCCCAAATGTGAATTACTTTTACGTAACTAACGAAGGCATAAAGGAAATCAATTGAAAACGTAATTGCTTACCTATTTAGCATATGCTGCAATTCAGTAGCCTTCTTTTCTCAGGCGTGCTACGGATCTTTCCGGAAGCAGATTAATGTCTTTGGAAGATGTTCCTCTTTCGATGATCAGAAGGTCCTCGTCATAATCAACGGCCATGGGACTATATTCCTTTTCTAATTTCTTTTTCAGGTCTTCAAAGAACTTTATCTCCTTTTCATAAACTAATGTCCTTCCTAATACATTCTTTACACGCCCGTGCAGTCCGTGGAAATCATATCTTAATTGGCCGTTTGCGCCTGTCAGGCAAAGAGCATTTTCTACTATTCTCTCCTGTACGCTTCCAAGCCCTGCAACCAGCACATAATCGTAATGCCTTCCTTCCAAAGGCCAGTTCTTCTGGAACATATCCATTTTTACAACATCTCCGAATCTGCTTACTACTGAAGGCTCCTTGTTCCCAAACGGATCGTCTCCTGCCACTGTAATCTGGTGCGGAGATATCCCATAGCCTTTAACCAGCAACGTCTCAAAGTATCTTTTGCCGGAGTTTACGCTTAAAACAGTTACGCTCTTATCTCTCAATAGGTGTTCTATTTGAGGTCGGGCCAACAATCCATTTTCGATGTGCCTGCTTGGCTCTATACTACCGGTACTCCACAACCTTTCTGGGAAAATTTGTCTTTCTGCCCATCTTGCAGTTCTAGAGTCATTGATGTGAGATAACATTACTCCTTCAGGAAATTCAATAATAGGATTTCTCTTTTTCGACTCTGCGAGCTCTTTCACGGCCATTCTCCACCCAATGCATCTTCTGTGGTTAAGTATTAAATGATTGCGTTAATTTTGGTAACTTTTTGTTCTTCAGTTTATGAAGATATTATCGCTTTCCAGCAAACCAAATTCTCCAATCTGGCAAGAGTAAGAAGTCATCTCCCTGAACAGCTTCTTTTGTATGTCGCTTATTCTCATTTTTCCAAATGCTTCTCTTATTTCTTTTCGCAAAATGGTAATCTTTATTATCGCCTTTCTATCTCCTTTTACTGCATTTTCACTGGCCTTGAATTGCTCTTTGAGCATATCAATAATTACTTCCGTTCCTTTGCTAAGATTCGTATCCCTACTTATCAAATAAATAGTGTCGCTCATCATTTCCATGAGCTGTATTATCCTATAATATTTCAGCATGTTTTTCGGTTGCTTTATGCTCACGTACCTGAATCCAAGCATATAGAATCGGTCAACAAGCTGTTCTAGCCTTTCAACTGTATCCTTATTTCCATTTTTTAATTCTATGAATTCCTGATCCAGCAATGATCTTAATCTTGCTACAACTTTCTCTATGTCAACTTCCCTAATGTCTGTGAAATCTTCAATCTGTATCTCGCTGCTTGACTGATTTACTATTTCAAATCCAGGGCATTCTATTTGGATTTCATTTTCTACAGCTTCTACCTGTTTCTTTGTTATGGTATCTGATGATTTAAAAGCAACATTACTTATCCCGTACATGTAGTGCAAACCAGCCCATCTTGCAACAATATCCGGGTCTAATTTCGAATTTATCGCAACAATTTTCCTGTCTTTTTTGTTTTGCTCTGCAGAAATCAGCAATTCTCCATGCTCTGTTTCATTTACCTGAATAATTGATGATGGCAGAATTTTGTTCTTATCGGTCCACTTTTTCGGGACTATGAAAGCCAAGCTGCTGTTTCCAAACTTAAAAATATGTTTTTCCATAAATATATATTACATATATCAAATATATATACTTTATCCCTAAGATATATGTACTGGAATAATCGTCATAGTATTGTGATGCTATGACAAAAACAATTTCTCTCAAAACAAAACAACAGACAAAACTTCTGCTTCTGGATTTGGATGACACCGTGATGTTCAATAATTCTGCGTTATCTACTGCAGCACAAGAACTGACTGGAAAATTTATGCCTAGATCAGAGGTAAGCAAGTTAGCACGAAAAATAAAGAGACCAATCTACTATCTTGCAGCAACCAAGTACACGTATCTAATGACTCCAAATGAAGCGATGTTGAGAACAATAAATGCAGGCATAAATCAAAAAGATGTCATAATTCTTACTGCCAGAGCAGACAGCGTCCTTCAGAATACTTTAGAAATGCTAGGTAGACACAATATTCCTTACGATCAGTTGATAATGAGGGAAGAAAAGTTTCTTGGAGTTGAGGATGAAATATGGAAGGCAGAAAAAATAAAAGAAATTCTTGAAACAGGAAATTATTCACAAATAGAATTATACGAGGACAAGATAGATAACATAGAATATTTTATGAAGCAATTCAATCAGGAACAGATTAGCTATTTCCATGTAACTCCACAGGGAATAATTCCTCTAAATAGGTGATAAGATGAAAACAAAACCTAAAGCGACAAAAACTGATTTGAAATTGAGGCACGAAACACATCCTCAAACAACTGAAAAGAATCAATACAAATTAGTTGGGTATGATACATTTTCATCAGAATGGTACCCACTATCTGGTTCATACCCTACTGATAAAGAAGCTTTCGATGCCGCCAAAGAACGATTAAAAGAACTGGAAATCAGTCAACCCTCAAGTTCATCTGGTGGGCAGTCCTATTTTGGGATACAGGATCAAGTTTATATAGAATATCCAGACGGAGGTAAGCGTAGAATTACGTGAGAAAATGCAAAAACCAAAATTAGAATCAACAAAAACCGACGAACCAAAATATGTCAATACTTATTTGCTAAGGCATGGTGAAACACCTTTAAACGCAAACCGCACTCACATAGGTGGGAGAACAAATTCAACACCACTTTCTGAAAGGGGTGTTCTTCAAGCAAATGCATTGGGCGAAAGACTACTAAGGGAAGAAATATTCTTTGATTATATATATGCTTCTCCTGCAGTAAGGACAATGCACACTGCAAATATAGTTGCGCAGATTACGGGATTTAAAGGAAAAATAGAAAGCAACGATCAAATACAGGAAATAGACGAGGGAGATTGGCAGGGCAAGGAACGTGCAAAAGTGCATACACCAGAAATGCTCAGCGAAATAAGGGCAAATCCTCTAACTTTTAGGCCACCAAATGGTGAATCTCAAAAAGATGTCTCGAAAAGAATGTATGAATTTATTGAAAGAATAACATTTGCAAAACTTGAAAATTTGAAAGAATCAATTAATGTTGGCGTATTTGGACATGGCTATGCAACAAAATGCCTTTTAATGGCTATAATGAAATCTGATCCTGCGCTTACCTACAAGATTGCAATAGCTAATTGTTCAATAACCCAAATAAGATACACGCTTCATCAAAGGCATCCAGGCTGGCACATAATAACTGTAAATGATTTCTCGCATATAGTGCCATTGGGATATACCGTAAGCGAAAGAATAGGGTAATTGCCAGAAAATGCCTAAATTCACCAAAAAGTGCAATTGTGCCGTAAATGCACCCCAACAGCAAGCTTTAAATAAATTAACAATTAATCTAATATCAATACTTTCAGAGTATTCTTTTTTCTGAAAAGAAAATACTGGATGAAGTAAAACTGACGGTGTTATCTATGGCAAAATCTTATGTAAAGTTTGAGGTATCTAACGATGTAGTGTCTAAGACCTACGAAGCATTGCAGCTGGCAAAGCAAACAGGAACAGTTAGGAAAGGAGCTAACGAAGTCACGAAAAGCGTAGAGCGCGGATTAGCATCGTTTGTGGTAATAGCTGGCGACGTAGAGCCAGAAGAAGTAGTAATACACCTGCCAAGCCTATGCGAGCAGAAGAAAATACCATACTCATATGTTCCAAGCAAGGCAGATCTTGGAAAGTCAATAGGGATGAATGTGCCATGCACTGCACTCGCAGTTGAAAATGCAGGAACAGCGGCAAACGCAATAAAGGACATAACCTCTAAAATAACAGGAACATCAGCACCATCAAGTGCACCAAAGCACGAGGAAAAGCCAAAGGAGGCAAAGCCAAAAGTTCAAAAAGAGCATGACAAGAAAATTGAAGAAAAGAAAGAAGAAGATTCAAGCGAAGAATAATGTTGATTTGAATGCCAGATGAACAACCAGTGCAACAGCAGAAACCGCAATTCGCGGGTTTCCTTGCAGAGATTGTCAGTGTAAACAGGAAGGCAAAGACTGGAATATCTGGCGAAATCTATTCAATCTCATGCAAAATACTCGAAGGCAATGACAGAGGAAGAATAATAAGAAGGAATGTTCTCGGTCCTATAAAAATTGGAGATGTAATAAGATTGCCGGACACAAGCAGGGAAGCAAGGGAAATAAAGGTAAAGTAAAGGTAATTGGATGAAGTGTACTTATTGCTCAAACGAAATAAAGAAAGGAACGGGAATGATGTACGTATTCAAGATAGGCACGATTAATTATTTCTGCTCGAACCGATGCTACAAGAATGCAATAATACTTAAAAGGAAACTGAATCCAAAGGAAAATAGGGTAAAGAAAAAGTAATAATTAGCTTTAACAATTTACTACTTTAATTCCAAGAGCTTTTGCTACCTTAATCTGTTTTTCATCACAAGATACTAGAGCACATCCTTCTTGTAATGCTGCAGCAATGAAAAAACTATCGTATATCGTAATGTTCTTACTAGTTGATAGCTTAAAAGCAGAATTTATGTATGATCTTTCATCAAGCAAAATCGCCTTTTCTGAATATTCCTCAAGTATTTCTAATGCTGTGTTCTCTTCTATTTCACCTTTAAGAAATTTTTTTGATAATGCACTTGATAATTCTATTATTGCCAAATGTATGGTTAATGCTTCTGCTATATGTTCTCTAACATTTTCCCATCCTGGTTCTTTTGAAAAGAATTTCACAACTGCAGATGAATCAATGAGCAACATCTCTATCAGCTCTAATGGATTTTACAGCAAATCCTTTCTTTGATGGCTTTACTCTCTTTTCTACAATGTGCGTTAATTTGTCTATGGTTTTCTTTAGCTCTATCTGCGATGCTTTTTGTGCAAGAAACTCTTTAACTGTTTTTTCTACATTTATTCCTTCTCTTTCTAGTTTAGATTTCATATCTTTCGTAATCCTGAAACTTATTACTATGCTCTCCATATTATAACCAATTAATTTATGAATGTAAACATTTATAAACATTTGTATACAAATAATGTTTTGATTTTAATTGCACTAAAAATCTCAACAAAGGAACAGATTTAAGCTTTTGCTTTGAAGTATTCTAAAGTTAGGATGCAAATGGCCAGCCAAACAGGATTGTTTCCGAGAGTAAAAACCCGCACCGAAGAACAAAAATACTAAGGGACATGAATTGCAGGTATTTGTTGGTCTTAAGGAAAGGAAGACAGCAGGGACCAGCTACTAGGACGCCTTTAGCTAAAATTAAGGAAAATTATATCAGGACATTATAATTGATATTATTGTTCAGTAGGATTGTTCGGTATTTGTTGTGGCAATACTACGTCTGATTATCTTTCAATTCCTCAACTTTTATGTCCTTTTCATCAACGTCATCGAACGCGCTCTTTAGAATGTTCTCAATTCCGAATTTCATTAGCTCGGCTTGGTACTTTGAGAAGAATACCTTTCTTCCTGCCCTGTCCTTTATGATGTATGCTCCTCCATCATCTATTGTAACAATAAGATACTCGTCTCCCTTGCTTATCCTGTAGGTTTTCGGCATTTCATCATTCGCATTTTATGCTCTCGCTTTGCTCCACTCGCTCGGCAATTACCCCATCTTCATCGTACAAGTATACTGTTATGTTTATCTGGTAGAAATCGGGGAAATTGTTGGGCATTGTGTATAATTTTATTTGTTTGTCTATCTTTTTGTTGGGTTTTAATATTCCAATCCTTGTCCTTCCAATGTTGAGCTCCTTGTCATGGGCAAGGGAAAGCGGAGGGCTTACCAATATGTCGCATTCGCACCAGTAAACCTTCTGGTCGCCTGAGGCCAGCGAAAGATGCATTGTCGTCTCGTTTCTCTTGTTCGCCTTTAAAACTGCGGGTTCAAATTTTGTCTCTAATTTTGAGGTTGCCATGAAAATCACTGTTTTAGTTAATTACACGAATACTAATAAATACATATTTGCTAAATTAGATTAGGAACTGTTTTGCCTGGTGCTTAAGTGGAAGTAAATGAATCGAAATTAATAGAGAGCGAGTTTACTTTCAGGGATGTCCGTATAACCAAGGAAGTATTGGAAACAAGAAGGTCCATTGTAAGATGGCTTGCGCTTTCCCTTGGCATAATAAGCCCTGGCGAGTCAAGGCTTACCGCCATTTCCGTATTCGATGCTATACTGTATTTTCAATTCAACGAGAAGAAGGAAGCAAGCGTTGAGGAAATAATGGACTACATAAACAGGACCTGGAGCCCAATAAACGAGAAAACACTGAGGTACCATTTGCTCCAACTGAAGAAAACAAATACAGTTAATAATTCAAAGGGTAAATACTATCTCGTGGGTCCTGACATCGGTGACAGATACGATGCCGATACCTGGATAAGCAACTATCTTGATTCCCAGGTGAATCCCATAAAGGAGAAGCTCAAAACCGCAATAAAAGAACTGAAGACAAGATGATCTAATGGTTGATTACAAGGAAATAGTAATTTATGTAATAATAGCTGTTGTGGTTATTGCTGTGGCTCTATTCATACTCAAGGGCGGATTCATAACATCCACTCCTAATTTATCTGTAACATTATCAAATTACGGCAACGCAACCTATCCCTACCAAACATCGCACTTCATAATAAACGTCACAAACGAAGGCACAAGCCCGGTAAGCAATCTGCTTTTTGGATTCTATCTCAATGGAGTTCAAATAAGCACCAATACCATAACACTTCCCTCAAAGGAAAGCGTATTGCTCATAAGGAATTATACCTACCAAGAGCCCGGCAACTTTTATTTCCAGGCAATTGCGGATCCGGGACACTTGCTCAGCGTGAAAAACAGGACAAGTCTGCAAAGCTCGATCACAATTAACATATCCGCTCCTGAAAATGCAAACATCTACAATGCGCTTCCTGTCAACAACATAAATAACACCCAAAGCTTTACCGTTACGGGAACAGGTGCAGCAGATGCTGCTGAAATCCGCAGCAAATACGACATAGCACAATTCGGCTACATCATTGGGCCAGGAGGATCTGTTCCGTTAAGAATGTATGCTGATTTGTTCGGCTACATAGCCAAGGCCAACGGTGCATACATACAATACAACAACAAAAGCGTTGCCTATACTTCATGGCTACAGGGAACCGTAGATCCTGCTGCTGTTAAAATAATAATAAATAGCTTCGGGATAAAAAATGCTCAATCATCAAACAACGTAACCTATGCGAAATTAGACAACAACACGAGCATGTGCTTCTACTATGATCAGGGATGGACAAAGATATACACCTATGACAACTCAACAATTATAGTAAACACCACCAATGCAATTAATTCAAACAGTGTAATAATTACTAATAAGGTTTCAAGCACCAATGCAACATGTCTCGACCTAGTGCGTAAATCCTACCAATCAAACATGAGCCAGGTACTTGTGGGCATATTGAAAAATGACAGCAAGCTGGCCCGTTACCAGAACGGGTTCGTATACACGAACAGCACAACTACCGGATTGCTTCTCAGCTATTCAAAGCTGAACCTAACTGCTACAAACCTCTTCCAGAATGATTTCGGCATTTTCAGCTCAAGCATAGACAAGCTTCATTCGCCATTGAGCATAAACGGCATAAACTTCACTTGCTATGGACTTATCTACAATAATACCAAGACGAACACGAGCATATGCTCGTATCTGATACCTGCAATAAACTATTCCGTAAATCTTCCCTACGGGTTTGTGAATACGACCTATGTTACTTCTAACTACATATTCAACCTATACTCATTGGTGAACAGCTCGAGCCTTGTGGCTGCTCATGAAAACGGAGCAAAGCTGATCGAAGCGTTGGGCGTCAATGCAATATCAGGTCAATGGCTAAGCCCGTTCAAGAACGAGTGCACGCTGGAAAATGATTCATTGCCCTGCAAGTTCGTATCGTTCAATGCAACCACGGGCAACGCAACAGCAAACATAACCAATCTTTTCAATTCAAGCATTAGAATAAACCAGATAAACTGCGAGCTTGCTGGAGGGTTCAAGAATATTACAGTTGGAAATACGATAAATTCTAATTCGACGCTCACTCTTGCAATGCACTGCAATGCGCTCAACATACCGACAAGCGAGATAAAGAACTACATGCTTATAATGAATTATACCTACAATAACAGGACAAGGATAGCCAACGGGTACTTCAACGTAAGCTGATCATAAGTTCATGAAGTCCTTTGCACCTGTTCCTTCAGGAAACGCCTTGCCGTTCTCTGCCTCTACGGGTAATCCTGTTTCGTTTGCAACTCTCTGAAGTTCACTCATGTCAAGTACTCTGTCAACAAAAAGCTCTGTGTAGTAATCGTCTTTCCCGAACGGAACTTTCTTGATCTTGAATACAAGAAATTGAAGCATGCTTGTCCTTTTGACCTTTATCCTTATGCTTCCCTCTTTTATTATTTTTGTAGTGTTTTCACTTAACATAACATCAACATAATATGCGAAGTGCAGGTTTAAGAATTATCTGCTAAGTTAATCTTTTCATATAAATTTATTGCACTCCGAAACCTTAATATATCTTGTAAACTATAGAATTTTTTAGAAAAAGTGAGAAAATGAACAAAATGAGATTAGCAACTGTATCAGTAACTGCATTACTTGCAGTTTCGATGATGAGGGCACAGGAAAGTAAAGCAAATGCGCAAACCGCTGAAATTAAAGTTGATAATTGCACAGTATATCCTGGCAAAATAATACCGGATATGCCAATAAAGAGATACGTTGCATTTGACTGTGATGGTAAACATTATGTTGCTTTTAATGATAGTGTGGCAAGGCAGGAAGGTGAGCCTTCAACAAGCATTCAAGAGAGGGAAGGAAGCAATACAACTGATTTAAATTCAGATCAAGTTACCGAGATTCTAAAAAAGGGAGGACTAAGAAAAGTCATTTCAGCTGAATCTTCTAAACCCAAAACCCAATAAAGCAAATAAAAATAATGTTTGCAGCAACGATTTAATATTTAGGTTTAGCTCTGAGCAAAGAGTTTGGCGGTGCTATAAAATTAGTGATATTATTCACTAAAATTTCTGCCAAGCCTGGATTAGCTTTTGCGAAATTTCCCCATTCCAAAGTTACAATATCTACTCTGTTGCCTTTTTCATCTTGGTACTTGCCATTT